>CAIKHZ010000334.1 GCA_903827375.1 Akkermansiaceae bacterium | reverse complement strand
TCTGGTGTTATGGAAACCAGCGTTTTTCGGCGTCAAGCCGGAGACCATTCTCAAGGGTGGCTTCATCGCATGGGCCAACATGGGTGACCCTAACGCATCAATTCCCACACCGCAGCCGACGTTTTACCGGCCGCAGTTTGCTGCCCATGGCAAGGCGATAGCGGCAACCTCGGTCACCTTTGTGAGCGCTGCCGCGCTCGAATCCGGCACGCTTGATGCCCTCGGACTGACCAAACGGTTAGTCGCCGTTAGAAATTGTCGCAACATCGGAAAAAAGGATCTGCCGTTCAATGACGCGATGCCGCACATCACCGTGGATCCGGACACTTACACCGTCACCGCCGATGGTCATGAACTGCGCTGCGAACCGCTCGCCGTGCTGCCGCTGGCACAGCGCTATTTCCTCTTTTGATGGATGACGCACCCATGCAACTGGTCACGCGGATGCTGGCGGATGCCTCGCGCCTGCCTCCCGGGCAACAAATTATCTTGGCTGCGGAGCGACGGCTGTTTCTGAAGCGTCGTTGGCGTGCCACTGCCAGCGATGGCACAGACTTTGGCTTCGACCTCGAAGAGCGGCTGTGCGACGGCGCGGTGATCTGGCAGCACGACGGATTTGACTATGTGGTTCGCCAGGTGCCGGAAATTGTCTATCGCATTGCTCTGGATAACCCCGGCCAGGCGGCACTGGTGGCATGGAAAACAGGCAACCTGCATCTGCCCGCGCAAATCACCGGGGATGCCATGCTGGTACTTCACGATCCGGCGATGGCCCAACTGTTGGAACGGGAAGGTTGGAGTTTTTCGGAGCCCGTGGTGGTGTTCCGGCCGATGAAAGCCATAGCTCACACCCCATGACAGCGGACTCCTTACTCTGGCTGTTGCAAGCCAATGACAGCGGTTATCCGTCTGGGGCCTATGCCCATTCCTCCGGCTTGGAGGAACTCGTTGCGTGTGGTGTCGTTAGCAACGCCGCCGATCTAGAACTCTTCCTGCAACGACAGATCTTGCCGACGCTGTTAACCTTCGACATCCCGTGGTTTGCCCGTGCTCACGCTGCGGCCGCCGCCATGAACGTCGTTGGATTGCTCGCGCTGGATGCCGAGCTGGACGCTTGGCGCATCCCCGCCGAACTCCGCGAGGCATCGCGGCGCATAGGATCCCAGCGCCTCGAATTACTCATCACTCTCGATGCCTCGCCCATCGTTACCGACCTGCATCAGACATGCCCGCGCTGCCACCAACTGGTGGTCTGCGCACTCGAACTCGCGGCTTTGCCGCTGGCCGCAGCCGCATGCGCTTATGCCTATCAAGCAATCTCCAGCCTGACGTCCGCCGCGCTCAAACTCATCCGCATCGGCCAAAGCGCCTGCCAGCATATCCTCCGTCGCACCCTCGCCCAGCTCGGGTTGCAACTCGATGCCGCGTTGCTGCTCGAGCCAGACGGCTGGTTCAATCCATTGCTGGAAATTGCCTCCCTACGCCATGCCCGATCCCATGCCAGACTCTTTATTTCCTGATAGGCCAGCTCGCCCCTTACGGCTTGGTGTCGGCGGCCCGGTGGGCTCCGGCAAGACGATGTGCGTGTTGCGCCTTTGCCAATGGCTCAAGCACGAGTTATCGTTGGCGGTCATCACCAATGATATATATACCCGTGAGGATGCAGAGTTTCTGTTACGCGAAAACGTGCTGCCTGCCGAGCGTGTTCGCGGCGTGGAGACCGGCGGTTGCCCGCATACCGCCATCCGGGATGATACCAGCATGAACATGGCTGCAGTGCGGGAGCTCGAATCCCTGCACCCCGATCTCCAGTTGATCCTCATCGAAAGCGGCGGCGACAACCTCTCCGCCACATTCTCACCTGAGCTCGTCGATGCCTATATCTACGTCATCGACGTCGCCGAAGGCGACAAGATCCCACGGAAAGGCGGCCCCGCCATTCGCAACAGTGATTTGCTGCTCATCAATAAGACCGATCTCGCTCCCTACGTCGGGGCCGACCTCGCGGTCATGGCACGCGACGCCAAGCTCCAACGAGGCAACCGTCCGTTCCTGTTTGCCGATCTTAAATCGGAAAAGGGCAAGGACGATCTGCTAGCTTGGCTGAAACATGAATATCTGTTTGTCTAACATGAGTGAGGAATGACCAACTCCAATTCTGTTTCCGGCTCATCGCTCAATGGCCACCTGCAGCTGCGCTGTGAAGCCCGTGCCGATGGCACGTCCTATATCTCCCGCCAGAGTTTTTGTGCGCCGATTCATATTGGCAAGGCCCTCATGGTCAATGGCCACCTGTTGCTCAACATCGCCAATCCCACCGCCGGATTCTTCGATGGCGACCGCGTCACCACCGACGTCACCGTTGCTACCGGTGCCCGGCTCATTCTCAGCAGCCCGGCAGCCGCCCGAGTCTATCAAACACGCTCCGGCAGGCCAGCCGCCAATTGCCAGCACTTCCATCTTGAGGAGCAGGCCGCGCTGGAATGGATCCCGGAACCATTCATCCCCCATGCCGGAGCAAGTTATGTCCAATCCACTCAGATTCATCTTCAGGCATCCTCCAGCTTGCTCTTCTTCGAGTGGCTGGCTCCAGGCAGAGTCGCCGCCGGCGAAATTTTCGCCTATCAAAATTTGCGGTGGGAGCTCGACCTCAGCGTTGCGGGCCGTTTGATCGCCCGGGAGCGCTATGACCTGAGGCCGGACAATCGCAGTCTCGAGGCTCTGCGCTGCCGCTTTCCCGCCGCCCATTATCTCTCGGTCTATGCCGCCGGAAATATGACCCGCCAGTGGCCTGCCGAAGCACTCGACGCTCTAACCAATGATGACGTCATCCTGGGCCATGGCCCGCTGCAGGGTGGTGCCCACGTGATCCGAGCGCTGTGCCGTGACAGCCTCGCTACCCGGCGCTTGTTAGTAGCGTTGCGTCAATTGATCTACGGCAGTGCTGGCGAGTCGCCGCCGAATTTGGGCCGTCTGTGACGAATTCTCCGGGAAGAGAGAAATCAGCGATTTTTCTTGGCAAAGCAGCTTGCCGGGCAAACTGTGACGGCTCCGAGTGTGAGGCCACAGCGGTATGAGAAATGGCTTCAGGCAATTAAACTAACGGCTTAGGAGAGACCGGGCATGAACAAAAACCATTGGCAATTATCGGTTGTTGGGATGGGGTTGGCCATTCTGATCACAGCCTCCACGGCGTGGGCATGGCAGCCAAAATATGCGTCACTGACGAGCGATTGGGCGCAGTTGGTGGACGTAAACTGTCCGCTGCCGGAGTATCCCAGGCCGCAAATGGTCCGCAACGAGTGGCTTAATCTGAATGGGCTATGGCAGTTTCAGGCGGCAGCGGCCAGCGATCCGGTGCCGACCCGGCAGACGCTTGCGGGTGAGATTCTGGTGCCTTATCCGATGGAGTCGGCGTTGTCCGGGGTGGCGGCTTACCATGACCGGGCGTGGTATCGGCGCATGTTCACAGTGCCCACGGGCTGGAGCGGCCAACGACTGCTTCTTCATCTCGACGCGGTGGACTGGGAGTCTGAAGTGTTTGTCAACGGCCAGAGTGTGGGAGTGCACCGCGGCGGCTACGACCCGGCCACTTATGATATCACGGCGTTTTTGAGCGGCACCGGCGAGCAGGAATTGATTGTGCGAATTTATGATCCTACCGACGCCGCAGGAGAACCCCGCGGCAAACAAACCCTAACGCCTGGAGGGATCATGTACACATCTAACAGCGGAATATGGCAAACCGTATGGTTGGAGCCGGTTCCCGCCACTCACGTTGCCAGCCTAAAATTGGTGCCTGATATAGATAATTCCCAGCTCAGCGTCACGGTCAATGTTGACGGGCCAGTCAGCGGCATCACGGTCAATGCGGTGGCCCGCACAGGAGCGACGGTGATTGGCACCATAAGCGGCCAACCTAACAATCCGTTGTTATTGCCGGTGCCGGCGGCGCGGCTATGGAGCCCGACGCAGCCATTTTTGTATGATTTGGACATCACGCTGACGCAAGGCGGGGTGGTGGTTGATGGGGTGACGAGTTATTTTGGGATGCGCAAGATCAGTTTGGGCAGCACGGGTGGATTCGTCAAGATGCTGCTCAACAATGAGTTTGTGTTTCAATTCGGCCCGCTGGACCAGGGGTTTTGGCCCGATGGGATATACACGGCACCGACGGACGCCGCCCTCAGGAGTGACATTGAGCAGGAAAAACTATTTGGATATAACATGGTTCGCAAACACATCAAGGTCGAGTCGGCGCGTTGGTATTACTGGGCGGATAAACTCGGCATCCTCGTCTGGCAGGACATGCCCAGCGCCAATTCCTACACCGGCAATCCGCAACCGCTCGATGTGCCGGAGTTTCAAACCGAACTTGGCCGCCTCATCACCAATCACTGGAATAGCCCGGCCATCATCATGTGGGTCCTATTCAATGAATCCCAAGGCCAACATGACACTGCGGCGCTCGTCGCACAAGTCAAGGCGCTCGACCCATCACGCTTGGTCAATCAAGCGAGCGGCGGCACGAACTACGGCGTGGGGGATGTTTTGGACGAGCATAGTTATCCAAATCCGGTCGGGCCGGTTAGCTCGACTCAGGCGGTGGTGTGCGGCGAATTCGGCGGCGTGGGTCTGGGGATTAACAACCATACCTGGGCACCTGGCTGGGGGTACACTCCGGCAGCCAACGGCGATGATCTAGCGGCGCAATTCGAGGGGTTTTGTTATCAGTTGTCGGATCTTGTTAGCAATTATGGCTTATGCGCGGCGGTTTATACAGAGCTCAGTGATGTGGAAATCGAGTTGAACGGGTTTCTGACGTATGACCGAAAAATCCGCAAGCCCGATGCCGACCGGATCCGCAAAGCCGTCTTGTCCGTGGGGACACCCATCGTTCTGTCCACCGTCCTGCCAACCTCGCAGGCCACCGGTCAAGCGTGGTTGTACACGACGAGCAACCCAGCGGTCGATTGGTACTCGCCCGGTTTCAATGACAGCGGATGGAGTGCTGGCATCGGGGGATTTGGCGCAGGAAATCCCCCAAACACGAACGTGCGAACCGCGTGGGCCACCGCCGACATTTGGCTGCGGCGTACATTCAATCCGGGTGCCTTAACCGCGCAGCAGATCAGCGATCTCGTGTTCAGCGTCTATCATGATGAGACAGTCGAGATCTATCTCAACGGGGTGTTAGCAGCCAGTGGGTCAGGTTACACCACCAGTTATGGAATGGTTCCCATCAACAGCGCGGGACAGGCGGCGCTCCAGCCCAATGCCACCAATGAGCTGGCCGTGCATTGTCACCAGACGAGCGGCGGACAATTCGTCGATGTTGGAATCGCCGTGTTGCAAAACTACAGCAATGTTGCGCCGCGACCGTTGCCGACCACCCCCACCGGCCTTCGCGGTGTTGGCGCCAGCTCGGGGGTGACCCTTGGCTGGGATGGCTCTAACGCCGCAACCACTTATCTCGTGAAGCGCTCAACGGTTCATGGCGGTCCTTACTCAATCATTGTTGCCCGGCCAGCCTTGAACAGTTGCAGCGACCCTTCAGTCACTGCCGGAAACACCTATTACTATGTGGTTTCCGCACAAAATGCCACCGGAGCAAGCAGCGATTCCGCCGAACTTGCTATCACCCCGCTGCTGGCAAGCGCTGCCCAGCCCGTCGCCTGGTTCAAAGCATCCGATCTCGCTGGCTTGGCGGACGGTTCGGCGGTTGCCATCTGGAGTGATGCGAGCGGCCATGGCAACCACGCCACCCAAGCGGGCGCCAGCAACCGTCCCAGCTTTGCATCCACTGCGATCCACGGTCGGCCGGCAGTTAGGTTTAACTCCACTAACTCGAGTTTCCTGGCGTTTGCCCGTCCCGTGCAAGATGACTTCACGATCTTCTGCGTATTTCGCAGCAGCCAGGGAATCGGCACCGGAACCCAGTTCTATCAGGGGGCCGGCCTGATCAGCGGGGAGATGGCCGGGGTCGTGAACGACTTCGGCTTGAGCCTCAATTCCAGTGGACAGGTCCTCGCCGGCACCGGCAATCCGGACGTGACCGCCGCGTCGCGCAGCACGTATTTCAATGACGGCCAAGCCCACCTTGTGACGTTTCAACGGAGCCGTGCCAGCGGAGCATTCGCGCTATTTGTGGATGGGCACGCCCAAGCCAGCGCCAGCGGTGGCCAGCAGTCGCTCACGGCAGCGGCGCAGTGGGTGTTAGGGGCTCAGCAGACGCTCAATAATTATCTATCAGGAGATATTGCCGAGGCGATTGTTTTTGATGTCACGTTCAATGAAAGCGAGCGGGTGGCGCGCGAAAGCGCGTTGATCTCGCAATACGGGTTAGTGGGTCCGGGGCCCGTCAATGTCTGGAACAAATGGGTTGGTGGGAATGCCTCAGGTTCGTGGAATACCGCCGCTAATCCGCCGTGGAGCAGCGGCGCGCTGCCTGCATCCGCAGATAGCGCTGACTTCAGTACCCTCGCCGTCAGTGCCGACTCCATCGTCACTTTGGACGGCAATCAACGAGTTAACTCGCTCATTTTCGGCAGTTCGACGCCGATGTCACCGGCCTCTTGGTTGCTGAGTCCGGGCAGCCCCAGCGGGTCAACTCTCACCCTAACTGGCAAGACACCAACCCTTGCTGTCAACGGCATGAGCGGCAGGGTGAGCATCGGCGCGGTGATAGCGGGCAACGAAGGTCTGACGAAAACGGGTGGCGGGACGTTGGCGCTCTTAGCCGCAAATACTTATAGCGGTGCCACGGTGATTGAAGGCGGCACGCTGCAATTGCTCAACACCCAGCCCGCCGGTTTGGTGCACCGTTGGAGCTTCAACGGCAGTTTGGACGACGCCGTGGGCGGTCGCAGCGCCGTGCTCCATGGCAATACCAGTGTGAGTGCCAGTCAGGTGACCATCAACGGTGGAGGGACGCAGCACGTTTCGTATGTGGATCTTGGGTCTAACATCCTGCCTGCGGCTAACACTCCGGTGACCATCGAGCTGTGGGCAACGCAAAACCAGGTGCAGAACTGGTCGCGCATCTTTGACTTTGGCAGCAGTCAAACTAACGGCCTGTTGATGACGTGGACCCGGGGAACAGCACTCACTCAGGATCAGGTTCATTTTCTCGATTCTCAAACCCAGGACCTGCTGCAACCCTACACGCTGGGCACGGAGTTTCACCTTGCCATGGTGCTCGCCCCCAACGGGAGCGGCACCACGGTCAATGCCTATAAGATGGATTCGAGCGGAATCGTGCTGGCATCCACCACCTTTACAAGTTCCAGTAATCTAACTCAATTGGTGCAGGCCAACATGTGGCTTGGCCGATCTGAGTTTGCTGATAACGATGCGAATGCCAGTTACAATGAAGTGCGCATCTGGAATGCAGCCCTCAGCCCGGCCCAATTGGCTGCCAACTCGCTGGCCGGACCCGATACGCTGAGCACACCCGGATCGATCGGTATCAGCAGCAACCTCACGCTTGGTGCCGGTACCACTTTCGACGTTTCCAGCTTGGGGGTTGCGGCAAATTACAGCTTGAGGGCGTCTCTAGCGGCGAGCGGCACCGGCACCGTGGTAGGCTTGGATGCCGCAACCCTTACGGGTGGTGCAAGCGGCACGATCGACCTTGGGTCCCAGCCACTGGCATTTGTCTGGGGCGGGGCAGCGGCTGGTACCGATGGCAGCCACCCCGCGCTGGTGGTTTCCCAAGGTGCTCTAACGCTCGGTGGCAACTTAGTGACAGTCATGGTGCCCGGCCCGCCTCTTCGCAGCGGTGTCTATACCTTGGTCATCACCCCTTCCGCCATCTCCGGATCCATCAACCCAACCCCCTCGTTTGCAGGTGGCAACGGCCTCGCTAACGGCCGCAGCGGCATCATCGCCATCAGCGGCAATCGGTTGCTTCTAACGGTCACCGGAACTCCTTACGACAATTGGATCGATAGCTATTCCGGTGTTCCGGCCGGCCAGTCTGGCTTTGCTGACGATCCTAACCATGACGGCGTGGCCAATGGGCTGGCATGGTATATGTTAGGTGGGACGCCGATGGGCGCAAGCCAGGGCGTGTTGCCTGTGGCATCAGGCGGTCATGGCGGGTTGACGCTGGTCTTCATCTGTTTGAAAGCGGCCGAACTGGGTGACGCGAGCGTGGCAGTCCAATATAGCAGTGACCTCGGTGTAAGTGATCCGTGGCATACTGCGACCGTGCCTGGCAGCAGCGCCACCGTCAACAACGTCAGCTTCACGATCACCGGCTATGATGCGACGCACGACCATGTAAGCGCCTTGATTCCCCGATCCGGCGCAGCGGGTGGCGTGCTCTATGGCCGTCTGCATGCCGAAAAGCCTTGATGTGGTGGCAGGCCTGGAACACGTTCATCTTCAACCCGACCCACCATGCGACCGCCCATCATCATCCGCCCGCTTTTCCTTGTCGCCGCTCTCGGCGTGAATTTCATCCATGCGGCATCGCCAGCGCCGCAGGTTGTTGCAACCCTGTTACAACCACTCGTTGACCACCATGCACTTGCCGGAGCGGTGACGTTGGTGGCGGACAAGGAACGGATTCTTGATATTGAAAGTGTAGGATTTGCGGATATAGCAGGGCATCAGGCGATGAAGGATGACGCGGTTTTCTGGATCGCGTCGATGTCCAAAGCGATGACGGCGGCGGGCTTGATGATTTTGGTGGATGAGGGCAAGATTGCCTTGGGCGACTCTGTGGAAAAGTATCTGCCGGAATTTGTTGGCCAGGGGGTGATGGCAGACCCAGCCGTGGGCGGAGACGCGATGGTGAAGCCGGTGCATCCCATCACCATCAGGAATATCCTTTGCCACACGAGCGGCATGGCGTTCAGTTCGCCACTGGAGAACCCCACGCTGGATATCCATTCACTCGCCGATCGGGTGAAGAGTTATGCCAAGATGCCTCTGCAGTTCCAGCCGGACTCGAGATATGAGTATGCCAATTCCGGCATCAACACCGCTGGCCGCATCATCGAAGTCATCAGTGGCACAAGCTATGAGGAATTCATGCAAAAGCGCCTGTTTGTTCTCCTCGCCATGAAGGATACCACTTTTCTGCCCGATGCGGCCCAGATCGCCCGCCTCGCTAAATCCTATAAGGCAAATGCCGGAGGCACCGACCTTGAGGAGGCCACCGTGGGCCAATTGAAGTATCCTCTCAATGATAGATCCCGCCAACCGATGCCCGCCGGCGGCCTGTTTTCCACCGCCACAGACACGGCGCAGTTTTGTCAGATGCTCATCAACGGCGGTTCCTACCAAGGCCGACGCATTCTCTCGGAGGCCGCCGTCAAACAAATGACCAGCCGCCAGACGCCTGCCGCCCTGCCGCAAAGCTACGGCCTGGGCTTATCTATCGATGGGGATAGCTACGGCCACGGGGGGGCATTCAGCACCAACATGAACGTCGATACCAAGCGCGGCCTGATCACCATCTTCATGGTCCAAAATGCCGGGTGGCACCCAGAAGGTCAACAGGCGTTAGCCATCTTCAGCAAGGCCGCAGTGGAAAACTTCGGCCATCGGCCGGATTAATTGGATCGAGGCAGTGGCCGCAACTTTGTGCTCAGAACTCCGTGTTGATCCTCGTTTTCGACAACAGTGCGAGCAAGCCGAATTCCCTCAGTGACGACTGCCGGCAGACGAGCAATACCTCAAAAAAAATGTTGAATGCGAGGACTGACCCCATCGATCAGGAAATACGGAATTTGACAGTATTTATACTTAACTATCTCTATTTAGCCAATACGCTGGCACTCCCCCCAAATATTCGGTGCCTCTGACATTTCTTCATTGACTTTGCCGGCCACAAGAACCAAGTATCTTCGTCGGAAGGGAGAAATCATCCAAAGACGCCATGAGAAATTGTAAAAACTGTGCCCACTATCTGATGTCTGGATACAGTCATCGATTTTGCTGCATGGCATGCAAGTCGGAGTATTTGAGAGCGCACCCTATCCGCAGGATCTGCTCGTTCACGGGCGATTTGGTCGGGCTGCCGGTTCGTGGAGTGAAGTGGGTTTTCTCGAAAAGAAGAGATAGAAAGCAGACGCTAGATCAGAGGTAAGTGGTAAGCGAAAAATGCGGAAACATCTAGCGCCCAGTGTGGGGCAATACCATTCGGAAATCGGTTCCTGTGCCCTCGCATTGGCACTTCCCATCCGGAGGCGCGGCGGCTAGACTCGCTGCCGATGTTCAAATCCCGTTACGCCCTGCCTGGGACTGCGCCAGCCACGCTGACACCGCTGGGGCCGGCAGACGCCTGTCCGCCGGTGATCCGGTGGATGGAGTACGATGCCGATTTGCTCACGGAGCGCCGCGTTGTTGGTGTTGAGGAATTGCCAGAGGTGAACGGAGGGGACGGGAAGGTTCACTGGATTGAGTTCAATGGACTGGGCGACCTGGATGCGCTCAAGGCGTTGGGCGAGAAATACGGCCTCCATCCGCTCACCCTCGAAGACGTGCTGCACGGCGGCCAGCGGCCGAAGGTTGAGCCTTACGACGAGCATCTGTTCATTGTGGCGCTGATGATCTATCGAGGTAGCGATGACCAGCGGATGATCGGTGAGCAAATCAGCCTGATTCTCGGCAAGGGGTTCCTGCTGTCGATCCAAGAGGATCCGAATTGCGATGTGTTAGAACCCATTCGCCAACGCATCCGCACAGGCAAGGGATGGATCCGCAAGATGGGACCCGACTACCTAACGTACGCACTGCTCGATGCGATCATCGACCATTGTTTTCCGATTCTCGAAGGCCTGGGCGAGGCTCTGGAGGAGCTAGAGACCGAGATGCTGCAGAGGCCGAATGCCACTTGCATCTCCACTTTGCACGATTATCGCCGGACGCTGATGCACCTGCGCCGCGCGGTTTGGCCGGAGCGCGATCTAATCAATTCGTTGCTGCATGACGAGAGTCCGTTCATCACCGCGCCAACCAAGGTATTTTTGCGCGACTGCTACGACCATACCCTGCGCATCATGGACCTCATCGAGAGCTACCGGGAAATCAGCGCTGGATTGCTAGAATTGTACCTCTCCGCCGTGAGCATGCGTACGAACGAAATCATGCGCGTTCTCACCGTCATCTCCGCGTTTTTCATCCCGCTCACCTTTATCGTCGGCGTCTATGGCATGAATTTCGATTACAAGGACGGCGAGCATTGGCTGAACATGCCAGAGTTGCACAGCCGCTACGGCTACCTCGTTCTTTGGCTCTTCATGTTCGCTGTTGTCGTCGCCATGTTCCTGTTCTTTCGACGCAAAAAATGGTTGTAGCGGCGAGCAGATAGGTGGGTGTAGATTTTGGCTGGAGGCGCAACAATTGGGTGGCATCGGGGTTCGTCCTGCGGCACGCTGCCGCCCGCCCGTCATAGAAAATTTTCACCAGCAATGAACGATCCCGATCCTACGCCGATCTCTCTGGCCACCACCCAGCACCCCTCATCTATCAAAAGCTGGCTCGGTTTTTTCCTGGTTTGCGGCCTGCTTGCGGCCGGTGGCTATGGGTGGTTCTACACCCATCGGGCTGCAGCCGACACCAAGCCCGCGGGTGGCCCACGCGGCGAAATGCCACCAGTGCCCGTCATCGCCGGGGTGGTGGTGGAAAAGGATGTGCCGCTCTACCTCGACGGCTTGGGCACGGTGCAGGCGTTCAACACCGTCACCGTCCGGGCACGGGTCGATGGACAGGTCGTAAAAGTCGCCTTCAAGGAAGGTCAGGACGTGCAGGTCAATGATGAATTGGTGTCCATCGATCCGGACCCTTACCGCGCCGTGCTGGCGCAGGCACTCGCCAAGCAGGGCCAGGATGAGGCCTTGCTCGGCAACGCGCAAATTGACTCAAAACGCTACGCCGATTTGCTGGCCAAGGAGGGTGTCACCCAGCAAGTTTATGAAACCCAGAAGGCGCTGGTCAACCAATTGGCGGCAGCCGTCAAAGCCGATCAAGCGGCTGTGGACAGTGCCAAGGTGCAACTTGCCTACACCACGATCCGCTCACCCATCGCCGGTCGCACCGGCATCCGGCTGGTCGATCAGGGGAATATCGTGCATGCTGCCGACGCCACAGGCTTGGTGGTCATCACCCAATTGCAGCCCATATCCGTGGTCTTCACGCTGCGCGAACAAACGCTGGGCAAAATCCAAAAGCAACAGTTGGCAACCCCCGATCTGACGGTTCTCGCCATAGGCCGCGACAACACCGAAGCACTCGGTGAAGGCAAGCTCGCCGTCATCGACAACCAGATCGACATCACCACCGGCACGATCAAATTGAAAGCCACCTTTCCCAACGCGGACTTGCGCCTCTGGCCGGGGCAGTTTGTCAATGCCCGTTTGCTGTTGTCTGTGCGCAAAGCCAGTGCCGTGGTGCCGGCCTCCGTCGTCCAACGTGGGCCGGAAGGACCGCTGGCCGCCTTTGCATTCGTCATTAACGATGAGCAAACGGTGGACGTTCGGGCGGTGAAAGTGGCCCAGATCGAGCAGGGCGAAGCGCTGATAGAAGAGGGCCTGCACCCCGGCGAACGCGTCGTGGTGGATGGTCAGTACAAACTCCAAAAAGGTTCACGGGTCAAAATCGCCGATGCTCCCACAGCAGCGGCCGAACGGGGTGCCCATCCTCCCAAAGCCGCCGGCGCAAGTGACGGCAGTGGCACCCGCAGTCCCAAGCCTGCCAAACCGTGAATATCTCAGAACCATTCATCCAGCGGCCGATCGCCACCTCGCTGCTGATGGCAGGCGTGCTCTTGATGGGCGCTTTGGGCTATTCCCTGCTGCCGATCTCGTCCCTGCCACCGGTGGATTTTCCAACCATCCAGGTCTGCGCACAGTTTCCAGGCGCAAGTCCCGAAGTGATCACCTCGTCGGTTACCACCCCGTTGGAACGGCAATTCGGCCAGATCAGCGGGCTCGGCCAAATGACCTCGATCAGCTCCTTCGGCAACGCCAGCATCACCCTCCAGTTCGTCCTCGACCGCGATATCGACGCCGCCGCCCAAGACGTCCAGGCCGCCATCAACGCCGCCAATGGCGTGCTGCCAAAAATGCCCAATCCGCCGACTTATAGCAAAGTCAACCCTGCCGACACGCCCATCCTCACCCTGCAAATCAGCTCCGACTCGATGCCGTTGGAAAAGGTCAACGACCTCGCAGACACCGTCATCGCCCAAAAACTCAGCGAAGTGACAGGCGTCGGCCTCGTCACCATCGAAGGGAACCAAAAACCCGCCGTCCGAATCCAGATCAACCCCTCGGCAATCACTGCCCAGGGCCTCAGCCTCGAAGACGTGCGCAGCGCTCTCGTCCAAAATAACGTCAACGCACCCAAAGGGAGTTTTGACGGCAAACAGCAATCGTATGCCATCAATGCCAACGACCAGATATTCTCCGCAGCCGAATTCCGCGAAATCATCATCGCCTATAAAAATGGCACCCCGGTTCGCCTCCGGGATATCGGTGAGGTCATCGATAACGTCGAAAACGTCCGCATGGCTGGCCGCGTCAATGGCAAACCGGCCGTCATTCTCGACATCCAACGCCAACCCGGAGCTAACATCATCGACACCGCCAATCGCGTCAAAGCCTTGCTGCCGAAACTCCGCGCGGCGATTCCTCCCTCAGTGACCATCGCCACCCTCACCGACCGCACGGCGACCATCCGGGCCTCGGTGGCCGATGTGCAGTTCACTTTGCTTCTAACCGTCGCCTTGGTGGTCATGGTCATTTTCGTATTTCTACGCAAACTCTGGGCCACCATCATTCCCAGCGCCGCTTTGCCCCTAACTATCATCGGGACCTTCGGCATCATGCACCTCTGCGGCTTCGGCCTCGACAACCTCTCACTCATGGCCCTGACGATCTCCACGGGCTTCGTGGTCGATGACGCCATCGTCATGATCGAAAATATCGTCCGCTTCATCGAATTGGGCGAATCCCCCATGCAGGCCGCTTTGAAAGGTGCCCGCCAGATCGGCTTCACCATCATTTCGTTGAGTGTCTCGCTCATCGCCGTGTTCATTCCTCTCATCTTCATGACCGGCATCGTCGGCCGATTGTTCCGCGAGTTCGCCATCACCCTCAGCGTCGCCGTGGCAGTGTCCGCCGTCGTATCCCTAACTCTAACGCCAATGATGTGCGCCCGCCTCCTCAAGCCGGAAAGCCAGACGCGCCACGGGCGCCTGTACCTGGCAACCGACCGGATGTTCAAGGCGATGCTCGATGCCTATGACCACAGCCTGAAGTGGGTGCTTCGGCATCAATTCTTCACCTTGATGGTGGCCATCGTGACGATGGTGGCCACCGTCTGGTTATATATCATCGTGCCCAAGGGGCTGTTACCCGAACAGGACACCGGATTGATCATTGGCGTCACTGATGCCGCGCAATCCATCTCGTTCAAGGCCATGGTCGAACGCCAGCGCAACGTCGCCGAGATCGTTCGTCAAGATCCCGATGTCATCAGCGTGGCGTCGTTCGTCGGTGCCGGAACCGTCAACTCAACCGTCAATTCCGGCCGCATCTATATCAACCTCAAACCTCGCGACCAGCGCAAGGCCACAGCCAACGCTATCATGGATCGCTTGCGCGCTGCGACGGACGCAGTGCAAGGGATCTCACTCTTTATGCAGGCGGCTCAGGACGTCCAGATCGACAGCCGCGTCAGCCGCACTCAGTATCAATACACATTGCAGGACGCCGATGTCGCAGAACTCTCCGACTGGTCACCCAAACTCCTCGCCGCTCTCCGCAATCAACCGGAATTGGCAGACGTCGCCACCGACCAGCAAAGCGGTGGCCTGCAAGTGCAAGTGGCGGTTGACCGGGAAAAAGCGTCGCGGCTCAATGTGCTTACCCAGGCCATCGATGACACACTCTATGACGCGTTCGGCCAGCGCCAAGTCACCACCATCTTCACCCAGCTCAACCAATATCGCGTCATCCTGGAGGTCGAGCCAAAGTATCAACTCCAACCAGAATCGCTAGATAAGATCTATGTCAAGTCCACTGGCGGGCAGATGGTCCAGTTGAGCTCCTTTGCCAAAGCCACCATCGCCACCGCACCGCTGACCATCGTGCACCAAGGGCAATTTCCCGCTGTGACCCTGTCGTTCAATCTCAGTCCCGGCGGTTCACTCGGCGCGGCCGTCACCGCCATCCAAGCGGCGGAAAAGCGCATCCAGCTGCCGGAAACGGTAGTGGCTACGTTCTCAGGCAGCGCTGCGGAATTCCGTTCCTCCCTTACCAGCGAGCCGTTCCTCATCCTCGCCGCCATCGCCGTTATCTACATTGTGCTAGGCGTGCTCTATGAAAGTTATATCCATCCCCTCACCATTCTCTCCAGTCTGCCTTCTGCCGGGGTCGGCGCACTCTTGGCGCTGATGCTCACCGGCCAAAGCCTGACCATCATCGCCCTCATCGGCATCATCCTGCTAATCGGCATTGTGAAGAAAAATGCCATCATGATGATCGACTTCGCGCTGGACGCGGAACGCAACGAGGGACTGGCACCGGAGCAATCCATCTATCAGGCGTGCCTGCTGCGCTTCCGGCCCATCATGATGACGACCATGGCGGCGCTGCTTGGTGCGTTGCCACTGGCGCTGCAGCAAGGCACCGGCTCTGAGTTGCGGCGGCCTCTGGGCATAGCCATCGTTGGCGGCCTGTTGGTCTCACAATTCATCACGCTCTACACCACTCCGGTCATCTATCTTTATCTTGACCGCCTCGGCCACTGGTTCCGCCGCAGTCGGCCGGAACTGCTAGTTGCAGAATTGCCAGCCGCAGATGTTTCCAGATGAACTTTTCCGCGCCATTCATTCTCCGTCCGGCCGGCACATCACTGCTGGCCATCGGGCTGTTTCTGCTCGGCATGGTGGCCTATCACTTCATGCCGGTGGCGGCCATTCCCCGGGTCGATTTGCCAATGATCAGTGTCTCCGCCTCGTTGCCCGGCGCCGACCCCGCCACCGTCGCTTCCTCCTTGGCCGCTCCCCTCGAACGCCGCCTCGCTCAAATCGCCGGCGTCACCGAAATTACCTCCGTCAGCACTCTCGGAGGTTGCTCTATCAATATCCAGTTCGACTTGAACCGCAAGGCCGACGGAGCGGCCCGCGACGTGCAAGCTGCCATCAATGCCTCGGCTGCCGATCTGCCTAGCAATCTGCCCGGCCCCCCAACCTATCGGAAAGTCAACCCGGCCGATACGCCTATCATGATTCTTGCGATGCGCTCGGAAACACTGCCGGGCACTCAGGTGTTTGAATGCGCCGATTCAATCATCGGCCAGCGCCTCAGCCAGGTCGAGGGCGTCAGCCAGGCCAACATCAGCGGCGCCGATAAGTCAGCCGTGCGCGTCCAACTCAATCCCGGCGCGCTGGCCGCCACCGGCCTGAGTCTCGAGGATGTGCGCACCTTGCTCAGCCAGGTGAACGTGGATTTGCCGAAGGGTGGCTTCGATGGCGACGCGCAGTCTCACACGCTGGTGAGTAATGACCAACTCCAACAGGCGGTGGCGTATGATGACCTCATTCTAACTCAACGGGGTGGCACCCCCTTGCGCCTTAACACATTGGGTCGGGCCATTGAGGGCACCGAGAATTCCCGGGTCGCGGGCTGGGCCGGCACTCACCGCTCGGTGTTGGTGATTATTTTCAAACAAGCGGATGCCAATGTGATCGAGACCGTGGACCGCATTCGAGCGGTGTTGCCCCAACTGGAAAAATGGTTGCCGCCGTCGATTAAGATCACCGAGTTAAGTGACCGGACAACCACCATCCGGGCGTCAGTTCATGATGTGCAATTCTCACTGATTCTGAGCATCGCGCTGGTGGTCATGGTCATATTCCTGTTTCTGCGGCGCAGTTGGCCGACGTTTATCGCCAGCATTACCGTGCCTCTGGCCCTGGCCGGCACGTTCGCTTTCATGTATCTGTGCCATTATAGCATCGATAACCTGTCGCTGATGGCCGTCACCATCTCCGTCGGCTTTGTCGTGGATGACGCCATCGTTGTCATCGAAAATATCCACCGTTTCATCGAACTGGGCGATCCGCCGATGAAGGCGGCATTCAAAGGTGCCAAACAAATCGGATTCACGGTGATATCAATGAGCACATCGCTCATCGCGGTGTTCATTCCACTCCTGTTTATGAGTGGCTTGATAGGCCGCTTGTTCCATGAATTCGCGGTGACCGTTAGCCTGGCCATCCTGGTATCCGGTGTCATCTCTCTAACACTCACGCCGATGCTCTGCTCGCGCTTCCTCAAGCCGGAAGCCGCATACAAAAAGCCGGGGTTTTTCAACCGGGCTTGCGAGCGGGGATTCAACTGGCTGCTAGGCGGATATGCGGGCAGCTTGCAATGGGTGCTGCGTCACCCCGTGCTGATGATGCTGGTGTGGTTAGGCACGCTGGTAGCCACAGTCCGGCTCTATCAGCAGGTGCCAAAGGGGTTTTTCCCGCAGCAAGACACCGGGATCGTGATGGGATCAACCGATGCCGCCCAAGATATCTCCTTTCCGGCTATGGCAGAGTTGCAGCAGAAGGTGGCACGCATCGTGCTTGACGATCCGGCGGTGGCTACTCTCGGGTCATTCCTCGGTTCGGGCGGCGCTGGCGGCAGCTCCACGGTCAACAATGGCCGCATGTTCATCACCCTCAAGCCACTCGCCGTGCGCAAGGTCAGTGCCGATCAAGTCATTGCCCGCTTGCGTCGCAAGCTTGGGGCGGTGCCCGGCATCAATCTGTTCCTGCAAGCGTCCCAAGATATCCGCGTCGGCGGTCGCATGAGCCGTGCTCAGTTTCAGTATTCCCTGCAAGCTGCCGACCTAACTGAGCTTAACCGATGGTCCACGTCACTGGTGGAAAAACTCCGCCGCTTGCCCGAACTGCGTGACGTGAGCAGCGACCAGCAAACCCGTGGCCTGCAAACCACCGTGGTCATCGATCGCGACGCATCCTCACGTCTGGGCCTGTCGCCGTTGGCCATCGATAACACGCTCTATGATGCGTTTGGCCAGCGCCAGGTATCCACGATGTACCAGCAATAC
This sequence comes from Akkermansiaceae bacterium, assembly GCA_903827375.1. Lineage (GTDB taxonomy): Bacteria > Verrucomicrobiota > Verrucomicrobiia > Verrucomicrobiales > Akkermansiaceae > Luteolibacter. The sequence goes on along the minus strand of CAIKHZ010000334.1, from coordinate 14,946 downwards.
AACCAGCATCACGTGATTCTTGAGGTGGAGCCCGGTTTCCTGCGCGATCCGTCCTCGCTCAACCAGATCCATGTCCGCTCTAGCAACGGTGCCCAGGTGCCCCTTTCGAGCGTGGCCCGATTCAAAACCGAGAACACATTTCTATCAGTCAATCATCAGGGGCAGTTTCCGGCGGTGACAGTTTCGTTCAACCTCGCCCCGGGAGTGGCGTTGGGCCAAGCCACTGGGATTGTTGAAAAAACCGTGCAAGACCTGCAAATGCCTTCCAGCGTGCAAGGCAGTTTTCAAGGAACGGCTCAGGTGTTCCGCGCTTCGATGTCTAACATGCCTCTGCTTATCGCCGCCGCGCTCATCGCGGTCTATGTGGTGTTAGGCATCCTCTACGAAAGCCTCATCCACCCGCTCACGATCATCTCGACGCTGCCCTCCGCCGGCGTCGGCGCCCTGCTCGCGCTGATGGCCACCGGCGTTGATCTGTCGCTCATTTCCTTCATCGGGATCATCTTGCTGATGGGGATCGTCAAGAAAAACGCCATCATGATGATCGACTTTGCGCTGGACGTCGAACGCCAGGAAGGCATCACTCCGCGTGACGCGATTTACAAAGCCTGTGTCATCCGCTTCCGGCCGATCATGATGACCACCATGGCCGCGCTGTTCGGCGCCATACCGCTGGCCATCGGTCTGGGCACCGGTTCTGAGTTGCGCCAACCGCTGGGCATCGCGGTGGTCGGCGGGCTGCTGTTGTCCCAAACCCTAACTCTCTACACCACCCCGGTGATCTATCTGGCCTTCGAAAGCCTCGGTCAGCGCTACAAATCCTGGCGCCTCCGCCGACGCGCCCGAAGGCACCTCCAGCCCGCAAGCGCATAACCCCACAAAGCTTGATCCTATATCCGGCAGTTAGTTTCTATCAAATTCAACCATGCAAATACCCGAGCCCAATAGACTAACGATGATTTCTAGCGGAGCATGCATCGTCCTGCTGCTCGCCGGCTGCAACGTTGGTCCTGATTACCAACGGCCTGCGGCGCTGGCCAGTGCGGCGATGCCAACGGCCTATGCAGGCGACAGTTCCACAAAGGCGGGCGAATGGAAAACGGCGCAACCTTCAGCGCATCTGCCGCGCGGCACTTGGTGGAACCTTTTCAAGGATGCCGAGTTGAACCGCCTCGAACTCCTCGCATCCGCCGAGAACCAACAATTATCCGCTGCCTATGCCAATTTTCGACAGGCCCGGGCGCTGGTCAACGTCTCCCAAGCCGACGGTTTTCCACAACTCGGCACGGCACCGGGGATCACCCGTCAGCGCAACAACGGCGGTCTGAGTGGCGGCAAGGGCACCACCTACAATTCCTTCAGCATGCCGCTTGAGGCCACTTGGGAACTCGACCTCTGGGGCCGAGTTCGCCGCCAAGTCGAAGGAGCCCAAGCAAATCTAGCAGCCTCAGCAGACGATCTGGAAGCCGCTAAACTCCTCGTGCAGGCAGAAGTCGCCATCGACTATATCATGTTGCGGGCACTCGAAGAACAGCGAAATTTGTTGCAGAGAACCAGAAAAACCTATCAACGATCGCTAGAGTTAACTCAGGACCGCCGAGCCGGCGGCGTGGCCACCGACTATGACGTCTCTCTGGCCGAGACCCAGCTCAAGACCACGGAAGCGCAAGTCCCTGCGCTTACCTTGCAACGGGCCAATTTGATGCACGCGCTGGCCACTCTCTGCGGCCAAGCAGCCACAGACTTTTCCATCAATGAAGCCAAATCAGGGTTGAGTGCAGCACCAGCCATTCCGGTCGGGGTTCCCAGCGAGTTGCTGGAACAGCGACCCGACGTCGCTGCGGCAGAGCGCCGCATGGCTGCGGCCAACGCCTCCGTCGGGGTCGCATGCGCCGCCTTCTATCCGCGTCTCACGCTCAGCGGCAACGGCGGTTTCCAAGCCAGCGACCCCACCAAAATTTTCAACTGGCCCAGCCGTCTGTGGTCAGTGGGTCCGACACTCAATTTGCCGATTTTCACCGGTGGCCGCAACACTGCGGCCCTAGCCGCCGCGCGTGCCAGTTACGATGCCACCGTCGCCAACTACCGCCACACAGTGTTAGGCGCGTTCCAAGAGGTCGAGGACCAACTGGCTGCGCAGCAACTGCTGACCGAGCAAATTGCTGCGGAAACTGCCGCGCTGAATGCCGCGCGTCGCACACTGGAAATTTCCAACACCCGCTACCAAGGTGGAGTACTCACCTATCTGGATGTGGCCATAGCCCAAAGTTCGGCGCTGGCTCACGAGGTGACGGTTGTGCAATTGAGCGCCAGCAGGGTCGCTGCCAGGGTCTCGCTGATCAAGGCGCTGGGTGCCGGTTGGCGCCCATAGGTCATTGGCCTAACTGGCCAATATCCCTCATCGCCATCCAAGAAATCGCCGACACCCATGAGTGACAACACCGCCATCGAACCCCAAGCCCGTCGAGGAGTCGGGCGGCAAACCGCCAGACTGGCCCCGCTGCAAATCGCAAAATTCCAAATCATAAATTCCAAACCAAGACCATGCGCCCTCCTTGTCTTTCCTTTGTAAGCGTTCCTCAGCGTTCTTCGCGGCTTCGCGGTCATTCTTCCTCTTCGTTTCGGATTTCATGCTTAGAATTTAGTGCTTTCTCCCCCATGAGCGACGAACCCTTGCCCCATTCTGAAATCATCCTCTACCAGACGGAGGATGGCCGCACGCGCATCCAATGCCGTTTTGAAAATGAAACGGTTTGGCTGACGCAAGCACAGATGGCGGACTTATTCCAGAGGGAACGTTCCGTCAGCACCAGGCACATCCGGAAGGTTTTCGAGGAAGGAGAACTGGCAGAGGAAGCAGTATGTGCAAATGATGCACGAACTGCCGCCGATGGGAAAACCTACCGGGCAACCGGTCGCCGGGTTGTTTTTTGGCGATCCGGCCGACCCCGAGGCCGGAGGAACCGGCCACTCCATCCGCGTCTGCCGCAATGCCGGCGTGCCGGTGGTTTTTCAGAATCACTGCGCAGCCTTCCTTGAACGCCTGCCTGAGTGCCCAGGATTGGTCGGGGTTCAGAAGTGACTCCGCAGGATTGGCCACCGCGCTTGGCGTGGGCACGCCCGGCGTGATGCGGTAGCCGGCCGCCAGCGCCAGCCAGACCTCGCGGAGCACCCGCTCGCGGATGGCACGCAATCTATCGATCAGCTCCGGCGAGAGTGGCTTCATGATTCGGTGAAGAACTCGCCCCCCCTTGGCCGCGAAGGTGCCGAACAAAGCATTGCGCCCACAAAGGCAAACAACCCGACGGTTCCGCCCGCACCCGCGAGGCCAAACTCGGCTGTGTCTTCACCCAAACCACCACCGATGCGGATGGATACCCCATGCGCGATCCCGACTCCACCAGCTACGTCGGCACGATGGGCGACTGCCGCGAGAGCGGAGAACAACTCCGCGCCGAAGCCATCTGAATGACGTAACTCCTTGGAAATCAAGGAGAGTCGGGCTGGCGGGATTCGAACCCACGACCCCTTGACCCCCAGTCAAGTGCGCTACCAGACTGCGCTACAGCCCGCTGTTTGAACGGGGGGGCAAGGAAACAGGATAATTCGGGATTGGCAAGCACTGAATTTCATGAGATTTCATTCGGGCCATGCAACGCATCAAAACCGCCATCGTAGGAGCCAGTGGATACACCGGTATGGAGCTGCTGCGCTTATTGTTAGTTCATCCTCAGGCGGAGTTGGTGGCGGCGACCTCGAGGCAAGAGGCGGGCAAGACGCTGGGGCAAGTATTTCCGAGGTTTGCAAAGGCACCTGGGGCGGAATTGGTGTTCAGCGAACCGGGGCTTGAGGCGATTTTAGCGACTGGGGCGGAGGTGGCATTTTTGGCGTTGCCGCACGGGGTGGCAGCGCCGATTGCGCGTGGTTTGCTGAAGCTTGGGTTGCGGGTCATTGATTTGAGCGCGGATTTTCGTTTGCGCGATGCGGCCGTGTACGAGGAATTTTACGGGCAAGCGCACGCGGAGCCGGAGTTGCTGGCGACGGCGGTTTACGGGTTGCCGGAGTGGCGCGCGGAGGCGATCCGCGACGCGCGTTTGGTGGCCGCGCCTGGCTGTTATCCGACGAGCATCCTGCTGCCATTGCTGCCGCTGCTTCGGGCCGGTCTGCTGGATCCGGCGACGTTAGTGGCCACTTCGATGAGCGGGGTGAGCGGGGCGGGCCGCAAGGCGGACCTGAGCCTGTTGTTTTGCGAGTGCCACGAAAGCGTGCGGGCCTACGGACTGCCGAAACACCGCCACCTCTCGGAAATCGAGCAGGAACTCAGCCTCGCCGCGGATCGCAAGGTCGTCCTCACGTTCATCCCCCACCTCATCCCGGTGAATGCCGGCATCCTCACCACCACCACCGCGATGCTTCGCGAGGGCGTGCCTCCCGAGGCGATCGGCCAAACGCTGGAAGCCGCCTATGCCAACGCTGATTTTGTCCGCTTGCTGGGTCGCGGCGGATGCGCTGACACGAAGAACGTGACACGAACCAATTTCATCGATATTGGCTGGCAGTATGACCCGCGCAGCGGACGGGTGTTGCTGCTTAGCGCGGAGGACAACCTGGGCAAGGGCGCTGGAGGCCAAGCCCTGCAATGTTTCAACCTCATGTTCGGGCTCGCTGCAACTGCTGGATTGCAAAATTTTTAGGTACTGCCAGCATCGGCCGCTTTCGCCCACAAAACCCCATGGATTTCCCCTTTTTACGCATTGACGGTGGCATTGGAGCCCCCCAAGGATTTCTCACCAGCGCGGTGAGCTGTGGTATCAAGAATCCGGCCAGCGACCGACTGGATCTGGCGCTCATCTATTCGCAGCATCCGTGCAGCTCGGCTGGCACCTTCACCACCAATCGCGTCAAGGCCGCACCGGTGCGGGTGTCCCAGGCCCACTTGCGCAAGGGCGAGCTGCGCGCCATCATCGTGAACTCAGGCAATGCCAATGCGTGTACCGGCGTGCAAGGGATACACGATGCCAATGCAATGTGCGACGCCGCGGCCAAACCGCTGGACCTGCGCCGTGGCGAAATCGGCGTCTGCTCCACCGGGGTCATTGGCCTGCCCATGCCGATGATGCGCTTGCTGCCCCGAACCGCTGCCCTCCACGCAGAACTCGGCCCGCAACAAGGCGCAAAGGTGGCCCAAGCCATCATCACCAGCGACACCCACCCCAAGGAAATTGCCATCGCCTTCGAACTCGGCGGCCACACCGTGCGTATCGGCGGTTGCGTGAAGGGTGCCGGAATGATCTCTCCTAGCATGGCCACCATGCTCTGCTTCATCACCACCGATGCCAACTTGCCCAGCGACGCGTTGCGCAAAACCGTGCTCGAATGCGTCGAGGATTCGTTCAACCGCATCACTATCGATGGCGACATGTCCACCAACGACACCCTGCTCGTGCTCGCCAACGGTGCCTCAGGCATGCCGGCCATCCGCCGCCACGGCCCCCGTTGCAAACAATTCCGCGCGGCCATCCGCTGGGTGATGTTGGAACTGGCCAAGGCCGTCGTCCGCGATGGCGAGCGAGTCACCAAGTTTGTCACGGTCAACGTCTGCGGCGCCCGCACCTATCACGATGCCAAAAAGGTCGCAGAGGCCGTGTGCAAATCCGCCTTGGTCAAGGCGTCGTGGAATGGCGGTGACCCGAATTGGGGCCGCATCATCCATGCCGTGGGCTACTCCCGAGCACGAATCCGCGAGGAACTCGTCGATATCCACATCGGCGGCAAGGCGGCCTGCATCGGCGGCCTGCAAGCAGCCACCCCTATGGCGGCCCTCCGCGACATTGTCGCCGAACGCGAGTTTGACATCTGCATCAACCTCAACCAAGGCAGTGCCGACTACACGATGTACTCCAGTGATTTATCGCCCGAATATATTGATTTTAACCGCTCTGAGTACGCGTATTGGAAACAGGCACGCAAGGACGGCTTGGTGTGATGCCGGAGTGAAGAACAGGATTGCACGGGAAAGATAGCCACCTATGGCTTCAACCAAAGTTGTTTCAAGTGCATGTTGGTAGGGCATAATGCCAAGCACACCGCTAACCATGGAAGCAGGTAAAAAACCAAATTGCTTGAATGGGGAATGTGGCTATGTCGATTGGAAGAGCTATTGGGACCAGCAGGTACAGTTCAGGATGGCCCTGCTCAATGTGGTCAACCTTCCCGTCTTTCATTACTGTCTCTCCTTTTGCCTCATTAGCGACGTTCAGAGTTGCGCATCCTGAAAAAAGGATGGAAAGCGTTGCGAGAAAAACGGATAGGAATCTCATCATGCTGTAGGAAACTTTGCTTTAGGTTCAGCGATGCGTGAAAAATAGTCAAACCCGCCTGTTTGTCAAAAAAAAGAATTCCTCGTCATAAATTCTTCGAAAGTCCGTACCCTGATCCTCGTCGGTGCCATGGGCACCCTCGGCATCTGTGCCAAGGAGCTTGCGCTGCTTGCCATCGATAGATCCCTCGTCGGCCGGATCGATCAAGGTGCCTAACCCATGCCGCTGTGGCACCATCGACATCCACCCGGCGTTTTTACGAATTTTTAACGCTTGAGGAATGGTCTTTTACTATGAGTTCGGGCTACTGGTGGCATCTTGAAGGCAAGCACCACTCCCATGACAGATATCATCCTTATCACCGTGATCATCGCATTTTTCTCCCTCAGCGCGCTTTACACCCGATTCTGCGGATCGCTCTAACATACAACCACCATGGAAACCTACATCATCGGCATCATCGCAATCCTACTCATCGGCTACCTCGTCGTGGCGATGCTTCACCCCGAAAAATTCTAGACTACGATCATGCACACCAACGACTGGCTACAACTTGGGCTATTTATTGGCCTCCTCGCAGCTCTCACAAAACCGATTGGAATCTATCTGACCAAGGTGCTGGATGCTGACGGCAGGACCTGGCTTGATCCGGTTCTGCGGCCGCTTGAGCAATTCACCTATCGTCTGATGGGTGTGGATGCCGCCAAAGAGCATGGTTGGAAGGCATACACCTTCGCGTTGCTGTTGTTTACTGCTGCCGGGGTGCTTTTCACCTATGCGATCCTGCGTCTGCAACATCTGTTGCCCCTAAACCCACAAGGGCTGCCAGCGCTGAATCCGGCGCTGGCCTTCAACACGGCGGTGAGTTTTTCTACCAACACCAACTGGCAGAGTTACTCAGGCGAAAGCACGATGTCCTATTTTTCACAGATGGTGGCGCTGACCATTCATAACTTCACCTCCGCCGCCGTGGGCATCTCCATCGCCGCCGCGCTGGTCCGCGGTATTGCAAGGCAATCGGCCGCCACAGTGGGAAATTTTTGGGTCGATATGATCCGATCCACCTACTACCTGCTGCTGCCAATCTGCTTGGTGTTCGCGGTATTCCTAGTGTCCCAAGGCATGATCCAGAACTTCAAGCCCTATGACACGGCAAAACTCGTTGAGGCGATCACGGTTCCGGTAGGCACTCTCGATGCCACTGGCAAACCGAGCACAGAGCCCCAAACCATCACCGACCAAACCATCCCTCAGGGGCCGATGGCGTCACAGGTGGCGATCAAGATGCTAGGCACGAATGGCGGTGGTTTTACCAACGCCAATGCCGCTCATCCGTTCGAGAACCCCACGCCCCTATCCAACTTCATGCAGATGCTCGCAATCTTTGCCATCGGCAGCGGCCTCACGTGGTATCTTGGCAAAACCACCAAGAATCAGGCGCACGGTTGGTCGGTGTGGGCGGTGATGATGATTCTTTTCGTCACTGGAGTTGTGACATGCTGGTGGGCGGAAGCGCAGGGAAATCCGATCCATCAGGCGCTGGGCGTCGCCGCATGCGACGGCAACATGGAAGGCAAGGAACTACGCTTTGGTATCTTCGATTCCTCGCTCTTCGCCACCGTCACCACGGCGGCATCCTGTGGCGCAGTTAACTCAATGCATGATTCATTCACCCCCATCGGCGGACTGGTGCCGCTTTTCATGATCGAGTTGGGTGAGGTGGTCATCGGTGGTGTCGGCGCGGGGTTATACGGCATGCTGGTGTTCGTCGTCCTCGCGGTCTTCATCGCTGGCTTGATGGTCGGCCGAACCCCGGAATACCTCGGTAAAAAAATCCAGGCATTTGATGTGAAAATGGCCATGCTCGCCCTGCTGGTTCTCACCGCCAGCATCCTGGGATTTTCGGCTTGGGCCGCGGTGAGCCGCTGGGGCCAAGCCGGCCTCAACAACGCCGGGCCTCACGGGTTCAGTGAGATTCTTTACGCCTACAGCTCGTGCACAGGCAATAACGGCAGTGCCTTCGCCGGTCTAACGGCGAATCCGCCAAATGGCGACTCGCACTACAATATCACACTCGGTTTGGCCATGCTCATCGGCCGATTCCTGATGATCATCCCGATCATGGCGCTCGCCGGGTCCTTGGTGAAAAAGAACATTGCGCCACCCGGTGCGGGCACCTTTCGGGTGGCCGGTGCCACCTTTGCCATTCTTCTGTTAGGCACTGTGCTGCTCGTCGGAGCATTGAATTTCCTGCCAGCCCTGGCGCTCGGACCCATCGTCGAGCATTTCTTGATGCACAATGGCCGGCTTTATTAACATACAAACCCCTTCCAATCATGTCCCATACCAATCCGTCACTGTTTGACAAGTCGATCATCGTGCCTGCAATCGGCGATGCGTGCCGCAAACTCGATCCCCGGCTTATGATTAAAAACCCGGTGATGTTCGTCACCCAAATCGGTGCCGTCCTAACTACCATTGCCATATTTACTTCCAGCGTGGACCGGGGATTCATCCTTCAACTCGCCATCTGGCTATGGTTCACCGTGTTGTTTGCAAACTTTGCCGAAGCCGTCGCCGAGGGCCGTGGCAAGGCCCAGGCCGACAGTCTGCGCAAGGCCCGCAAGGATACGCAGGCCCGCCGCCTGCGCGGCAAAATGCAAGAACTCGTCGCTGCAGCCATGCTGGAAAAGGGTGATCTGGTGGTTTGTGAATCCGGCGACCTGATCCCTGCCGATGGCGATGTGGTCGAAGGAATCGCCAGTGTCGATGAAGCCGCCATCACCGGCGAAAGCGCTCCTGTCATCCGCGAAAGCGGCGGTGACCGAAGCGCCGTTACCGGCGGTACTCGCGTCATCAGTGACCGCATCGTGGTCAAAATAACTTCAGACAAGGGCCATACGTTCTTGGACCGCATGATCGCCATGGTGGAAGGTGCCAAGCGCCAGAAGACACCCAACGAAATTGCCCTGACCATTCTTCTCTCGGCGCTGACGCTCATTTTCCTATTGGTTTGCATAAGCCTCAGGCCCTTCGGCAGCTATGCAGGCATCGAGTTCACCACCCCAGTGCTCGTAGCTTTGTTAGTATGTCTGATCCCAACAACCATCGGCGGCTTGCTCAGTGCCATAGGCATCAGCGGCATCGATCGGCTGATCCGCCGAAACGTGATGGCCACCAGTGGTCGCGCTGTGGAAGCAGCGGGTGATATCGATGTATTAATGTTAGACAAGACTGGAACCATCACTATTGGCAACCGGATGGCGTCGGATTTCGTGCCTGCACCGGGCGTCACCGAGTTGGAATTGGCGGATGCGGCGCAACTGGCGTCGCTCGCCGACGAGACGCCGGAAGGTCGCAGCATTGTGGTTCTAGCCAAGGAGAAGTTTAACATTCGCGGTCGAACCCTGCTGCAGCCTCACACCACTTTTGTGCCATTCACCGCCCAGACTCGTATGAGCGGCGTGGATATCGACGAGCGCTGTGTGCGCAAGGGTGCTGCCGACTCCATCAAGCAATGGGTCCGGCAGCAAGGTGGGGACTATCCGCCGGAAGTGGACAAGGCCGCTGCTTCGGCCAGCCTTGCCGGGCGAACGCCTCTGGTGGTTGCGGACGGCCGCAAGGTGCTAGGTGTGATCGAGTTGAAGGATGTGGTCAAGGGTGGCATCAAGGAACGCTTCGCCCAACTCCGCAGCATGGGCATCCGTACACTCATGATCACCGGCGACAATCCAATGACCGCCGCAGCCATTGCCGCAGAGGCCGGCGTGGATGACTTCATGGCCCAAGCCACTCCTGAGGACAAGCTCAAGCGGATCCGTCTCGAACAAGCCGCAGGGCATCTGGTTGCCATGACTGGGGACGGCACCAACGACGCGCCGGCACTGGCCCAGGCGGACGTCGGGGTTGCCATGAACACCGGCACCCAAGCCGCGCGGGAAGCTGGCAACATGGTCGATTTGGACAGCAATCCGACGAAGCTCATCGAGATCGTAGAGATTGGCAAACAACTGTTGATGACTCGCGGTTCTCTAACTACATTCTCGATAGCCAATGATGTGGCCAAGTATTTTGCAATTATTCCTGCGATGTTGATGGTGACGTTTCCGGCGATGGCGGCGCTCAATGTGATGAAACTTGGCTCGCCGCAAAGCGCCATCCTCAGCGCAGTGATCTTCAACGCCCTCATCATTGTCGCCCTCATCCCGTTGGCACTCCGGGGAGTGGCTTACCGGCCACTTGGCGCAGTCGCCGTGCTGCGCCGCAACCTGCTCATCTATGGTCTGGGCGGCCTGGTCATTCCCTTTATCGGAATCAAAGCCATCGACCTTATCGTCACCACTCTCAACCTCGCCTGATATGAAAATCATCATCTCCCAACTCCGTCCCGCTGTCATTTCCACCTTGGTCCTCGCTGTGGTTTGCTGCGGCATTTATCCACTCGCCGTCACCGGTATCGCAAAACTGGCATCTGCTAACAAAGCCGACGGAAGCTTGATCGTTGACAAGCATGGCGTCATCATCGGGTCGTCATTGCTCGGCCAAAATTTCAGTGGCGAAGGGTATTTCCATCCACGGCCATCGGCTGCTGGTGCCTCTGGCTACGATCCAATCAATTCCGGAGGCAGCAACTTCGGCCCGACGTCGCAGAAGCTCGCCGACTCCATCAAAGAGCGGGTGAGCGCCTATCGAATCAGCAACGGCCTCGCTCCTAACCAGCCAGTTCCGGCCGATGCCGTCACAGCCTCGGGTAGCGGCCTCGACCCCCACATCAGCCTGGCCAATGCAGTGCTGCAAGTCGCCCGGGTGGCCAAGGCACGTTCGCTGCCGCCGGAAAACGTCAGTGAACTCATCGCCGCAAATACTGATAGTGCCAGCCTTGGTTTGCTCGGAGTTGCAGGCGTGAATGTCCTGAAACTTAACCTCTCGCTGGATGCTCTGTCAGCCGGGGCTTTGCCTTGACGCTTCGGAAGATCTGGCACATCAATACGCCACCGTTGAGACAGCCCACGTCAGCGAATTGAAATTATCCGCCGCAACTACGACCGACTCGGCAGATCCATGACTAACCACCCACGTCTCCCGCTCCACCAAAGCTGTCAACCTGAAATTGCCCGATTGCTAATCCCATGAACGACGACCTTCGCCCTGATCCTGACGTGTTGCTTGCACAAGTGAAACGCGAAGAGCAGCAGGAAAAATCCGGGCGGCTCTATATCATTCTCGGGATGTGCCCGGGAGTTGGCAAGACGTATGCGATGCTTTTGCTAGCTAGGCAGCGGCAGCATGACGGGCTCAGGGTGCTGGCGGGCATTGTGGAAACCCACGGGCGGGAGGACACTGCCGCGTTGTTGGATGACCTAACGATTTTGCCGCGCAAGCAAATTGAACATGGGGGGCACACCCTTGAAGAGTTCGATCTGGATGGCGCAATCCAGAGCCGCCCGGATTTGCTGCTGGTGGATGAACTTGCCCACAGCAACGTACCGGGTAGTCGTCATCTCAAACGCTATCAGGATGTCCTTGAATTGCTGGACTCTGGCATTGACGTCTGCACAACCCTCAACGTCCAGCACATCGAAAGCCAGGTAGATGTCGTCCGCCAAGTCACCGGGGTGACGGTGCGAGAAACCGTTCCAGATTCCATTCTCGATCGTGCCCACGAGATTCAGCTCGTGGACCTCAGCGTCGAGAAGCTCTTGCTGCGCTTGTCCGAGGGCAAAGTCTATCTGGGCGAGCGGGCCGAGGCCGCAGCGGATGGGTTTTTCCGCGAAAGCAATCTAACCGCCCTGAGGGAACTCGCGCTTCGCTTCACCGCAGAATGCGTGGATCGAGATCTAGAGGACATCCGCAGGGCCCGCCGGATTGCGAGCCCATGGAAAACCAACGCCCGGTTGCTGGTGGGCATTGGCCCCACACCGTATTCGGAAAGCCTGATCCGCTGGACACGCCGCGCCTCCGGGCGGCACGGATGCCCGTGGCTAGCGGTGTGGGTGGAGGGGATTTCACCCCTAACTGATCAGGAGCAGGAGTTCCTAGCCCGCGGCCTTGGCTTGGCACGCCGCCTGGGCGGTGAGGTCGTTCATGCATCAGGCGAAGACGTGGCCAATACTTTGTTAGGCGTGGCTCGCGAACGCAACGTGTCTCAAATCATCGTAGGAAAACCCAGCCGTCGCAGCCGCTTGAGGCCATCTCTAGCAGACCGTATCATCGCCGGCAGCGGCGAGATCGACGTGTCAGTGGTGCGCCCGCAGCTTGGTCGCCCACCCGTGAAACCGGGCCCCCCCCGCCGGCGCAGCGCTACCGTGGCCAACCACCGTCTGCGCGAATATGGGTGGGTTCTTGCGATACTGGGTGGGTTGACGGCATTGTGCTGGCAGGTCGCATCTGTGGTTGGCTACACCGTGCCTGCGCTTGTCTATCTATTCGCAATTTTGTTGGCGGCATTGTGTTTCACCCGAGGGCCGATGTTGATGATGGCTGCGGTCAGCGGGCTGGTCTGGGACTATTTTTTCATTCCGCCGCGCTTCACGCTTGAGATCAAGGCACCAGAAGATATCATTTTGCTGGCGATGTTCTTCGCCGTCGCACTGTGCATGGGCAATCTGACTACAAGGTTGCGAACGCGAGGCGTCGCCGAGCGGCGGCGGCAAATGGAGACAGACGCGCTGTTACGCGTCACTCAAAGCGCCGCGCTCATTCCTGAGATCAATCAGGGGCTGGCTGAAGCGCTCAAGATCATCGACGGGGTGATCGGGGGCGAGATAGCGCTGTTTGTGCGCAGCATGGATCACACGCTGCCCGTCACGACGCATCCCGCCAGCACTTGGCATGCGCCGGAGCGGGAGTCGGGGGTTGCGGCGTGGAGTTATTCTAACAAGCAAGTCGCAGGCCGCTTCACTGACACGCTGCCGCAATCCACTGGCACGTGGTTTCCGCTGCAAACGGCTACCTCGGTGATGGGCGTGTTGGGGTTGCGGTTGAGTTTGGAATCGGACGTGTTGGATTTCTCCAGGCACCAGGCGATGGAGGCGTTTGTCCTGCAATTGGCGCTGGTTCTGGAGAAGGAGCACTTCATGCATGCTGTGAACCAGGCGGAGGTGATGGACAAATCCGACCGGCTTCGGAAGACGTTGTTAGATAGTGTGTCCCACGAGCTGAAGACACCTCTCGCCGTCATTCGCGCGTCCATCGAGGGCATGGGCAACGCCACCGCTAACCCGTACGTTGCAGAAATAGATACTGCCACCAAACGCCTGCAGCGCTTGGTGGACAGCCTGCTGCAGATGACGCGCCTCGAGTCCCAGGTGGTGGAACCGCATCTCGAGTGGTGCGATGTGAGCGAACTCGTTGACGGTGCGGTCGCCGCCGTCGGAGACGCATTGAAGAACCACTCCGTTAGTATAAACTTATCTCAGGATTTGCCCCTGATCAAGACCGATCAGGCGCTGTTGCAGCAGGCTCTGACCAACGTGCTGCACAACGCTGCTGTGTATGCGCCGGAACATTCCCTCATCGAACTCATGGCAAGCCACGCCGATCAAACGCTTCACCTCAGCGTCCGGGACCATGGGCCTGGCTTGCCAGTGGGTGAGGAGGACCGCGTGTTTGGCAAATTCTATCGGGTGCCCGGTGCACCGGCAGGTGGCACTGGCTTAGGTCTCTCGATTGCCCGTGGATTTATTCAAGCGTTGGGTGGGGAGATCACAGGTTGGAATCACCCGCAGGGAGGGGCCGTTTTTGAAATCCTGCTGCACGGCGACTTTCTGATTCATGGCGCGGAGATCGCTTGTGTTTCCGGACAGATCGGCAAGAGTCGGGTTGCAACTCCCACACCATGACAGCCCTTATCATCGATGATGAAATTCAGATCCGGCGCCTGTTGCGCTTGGCGCTGGAATCTCGTGGCTATGTGGTGCGCGATGTGGACAACGGCCGACTTGGCCTGCAGGAAGCGGCTTTTTGCCGGCCGGATGTTGTCTTGCTGGATCTTGGCTTGCCGGATATGGACGGCCTTGATGTGCTCAAGAGCCTGCGCGAGTGGAGCACTGTGCCGGTGCTGATTCTCTCAGTGCGCGACCAGGAACATGTGAAAGTCTCGGCACTTGAAAACGGCGCTGACGACTATGTGACCAAGCCGTTCAGCACCGCCGAGTTGCTCGCCCGCCTCGTGGTCATTCAACGGCGGCATCATGGCAACGAATCACCTGAATTAGTGGTCGGTCCTCTAACGATGCACTTGGACCGTCACGAGGTGTTTCTTGGTGGCGAGCCGTTGAAGATGACACCCACGGAATACGCATTCCTTCATGCGCTGGCTCGCCATGCCGGAAAAATCGTCACCCAGCGGCAATTGTTGCGGGAGGTTTGGGGCCAACAAGGCGACGGCCAGACCCACTACTTGCGGGTTTACGCCAACCACCTTCGAAAGAAACTCGGGGACCGCTTGATCCTCAGCAATGAACCAGGCATCGGCTACCGATTGTTAGATCCGCTGCCCACGGACATTCCATAACTGGAGTTTGTGATTTCAGGCGACGGTTCAGAAGTCAGGGTTCGACTCTATAAGCACCACGGGGTCAAGCAAGCTCAAATGTTACCATGCGAGCAGCAACCGCCGGGTGGG
>CAIKHZ010000333.1 GCA_903827375.1 Akkermansiaceae bacterium | reverse complement strand
GGCCGATGGGGTCAGTCCTCGCATTTCGCATTTGAGCTTGATCGATCCCGTGGGGCTTTTGAGGTCGAACTGTGAGTTCTGAGGATTTGCATCCTTGGATCAGGACGTCCGAAGATCCCGGTCCCGCGACTCAGCGCAGGCCCACGGCCCGGCGCACCCGATCGAGCACCTTGGCCGCCTCTTCACGTGCCCGTGCGGCGCCCTGGGTAAGAACCGCCTCGACGTAGCCCGGGTCGGCAGTGATTTCGGCCCGCCGCGCCCGCATCGAGGCAAAAAAGTCCCAGTACGCCTCCGCCAAGCGCTTTTTGAGATCACCGTAGCCAACCCCACCCCGCTCATGGTCAGCCACCATCACCGCGTAGTCCGCGGGACTGGCAAACAACTTGAAAAGGGCCAGAATCGTCGAGTCAGCCGTCGGCTTCGGTGCCTCCACCGGGGTTGAGTCAGTGACGATTTTCATCAGGAGCTTTTTCAGCGGTTTTTCCTCGCCGAAAATTGGCAGTGTGTTGTGGTAGCTTTTGCTCATTTTCTGGCCATCGAGGCCGATGACCACGGCAGTATCCTCGCGGATAATGGGATCTGGCAGCACCACGGTGCCCTCGCCAAACGCCTCGTTTAGCTTCACTGCGATGTCGCGGGTCACTTCCAAGTGCTGCTTCTGGTCCTTGCCCACAGGCACCTGATTGGAATCGTAGAGCAAAATGTCCGCCGCCATGAGCACTGGATAGGCAAACAGCCCGTGGGTTGCGGCAATCCCCTTGGCGACCTTGTCCTTATAGGAATGGCATTTTTCCAGCAGGCTCACCGGGCAGACGGTTGAGAGGATCCAAGCGAGTTCGTTGACTTCCGGGACGGCGCTTTGCCTGAAAAACACCGCCCGCTCCGGATCCAAACCGCAGGCCAAAAAATCCACCGCCAACTCTAACACGTTGTCACGCAGCGCCGCCGGATCGCGCATCGAGGTCATCGCATGGTAATCGGCAATAAAATAAAATGCCTCCCCCACCTCCTGCAACCGCACAGCGGGCTCCATCGCCCCGAAGTAATTTCCGACGTGAAGTTTGCCGCTGGGTTGTAAACCGGTGAGAATTCGCATGCGCCGCAGCATGCCCGGCCCTGACACGCCGTCAAGCCCCGGTCCTCCCGCCACTGGAGAAAGTTGCAGAAGCCCGTGCGGGGCATGGCGGCGGCCAGAATGCAAGGCACGCCCCCGTCAGAAGAACATGCGCAGGCCGACCAGCGTGGTCCAACCGTCATAGCCGGCCTTGGCACCGGTGCCGCCGGTGAGTTTATCAAATTGTTCGCCGGCCATGAGCTTGAGTTTTTGGCCGTACACATAATAGTTGAGGCCCACGTACACGGCGTTGTCGGTATCTCCGGTGAATTTGCCCAAGGTCTTCTCTTGGCGGTTTAGGGTGGTGATGCCGTTGGCATGGGCTGCCAAGCCGAGTTGATAGCGCGTCACCAACTCCAACTGCTTGGTGATCAGGTACGTCGGCATGAGCATCCATTGAAAGACCCCTCCCTTGCTCTCGATCCCGTCGCCGTAGCCGAGTTGGGTCACCAAGCCGAATTTGCCGGTGTGGAAGTCAAAATAGGTAGCGAAGGCATTTTCCATCGTGTTGAAGACATTGCTGTAAGCGTTGTTTTCGGTGTGGAGGTAGTCGAGCACCCACAGGGCCTTGTCGGCGTGGAGGTTTTCAGCAAAGTCGTAACTGACTTCGGCGAGGTAGCTTTCGCCGCCATTGAAGTGGCCGAACTCTTGGCCCACATGGTCTGAGAAAACGGCGGCCTGATACCCCCACTTGCCGATTTTTCCGGACAGTGATGTGCCGGTCACATAGTCATTGCCGGTGTTATTGAATATCTGTTCGTCGAAGAAACTGCGCTCAAAGAACACCTGGGTGTTGTCTGAGAACTCGCGCTCATAACCGAAGTGCGGCTCAAACTTGCCCAACCGCAGGTTGAGAGCATCGTTGAAGTGAAAGTTCACAAACAAGTCCGTCATCCGGTTGTAAAAAACTTCCGGCGCGTTGTAGTTGTGCAACGCCGTGTCCAAGGTGGCCTTCACCTCGATGAATCGATCCGCCCAAAATGTGTCCACCCCCATGCGCAGGCGGCGGATTTCCAAAAAGTCGTTTTGGCCCTTGTTGGCATCCACCTTGAAGTAGTCGAACTGGCCCCGGCCCGTCAGATTAAACTCCTCGAGGATCGGATTGCCGTTGTTCTTGTACAGCGTCGCGGCGGACCAGGCTTGGTCAAACGCGCTCTCCCCGGTGAATTTGCCCAGCAGCAGGCCGCTCGCCTCGGCTGGCGAGGCAGATTGCGCAGAGGCTGATGATGTGGCCGCAACTCCGCAGACACAGGCGGCGAGGATTGCGTGGCGGCTGAGGCGGATCGGATTGGATTTTGATGAATTCATTCTGTCGGTTGTGGTTGATTTCGGTAAATCGGCCGGGACTAGGCGCGGCCGGAGCGCTATTTATCGCCACATTCCGTGTCCTTCCAAGCGTCTTTTGTGACAATTTTGTCACACAATCCTTCTTCCGCCTGCCGCGCCATCCGCCGTCAATGCGCCGTGTCCGCGCAACTGCGGCCTTCATCACACCAAACCACCATGAGATCCATCCATACCATTGTTACCGCCGCAGCCATGCTGGCCGTGGCCAACGCCCAAACCCTCAGCCTCAAGGGCAGCGATACCCTCGGTGCCAAACTCGTCCCACAACTCGCCGAAGGGTTTAAAGCTGCCGGCAACACCAGCGTGAAGTTCGAGATTGCCGCAGAAGGCTCCACCACCGCCTTCCCAGCTTTGGCCAACGGCACCGCCCAACTCGGCATGTCATCCCGCAAGGTCAAGGACGAGGAGCGCACGTTTTGTCACACCAAGGGCGTCAATCTCGAAGAACACCAAATCTGCTATGACATGATCTGCGTGATCGTGAACAAAAACGCCCCCGTCACCAAGCTCACCAAGGCTCAGGTCGCCAAAATATTCACCGGCCAGGTCAAGGATTGGTCGGAAATCGGCGGGGCTCCGGGCAAAATCTCCATCTACACCCGCAATACCTCCTCCGGCACCTACAAAGACTGGCAACACCTCGCCATGGATGGCCGCGATTACCCATCCAGCTCGCTCAAAATGGCCGGCAACGAACAAATCGCTCAGGAAGTCGCCAAAAATAAAGGTGGCATCGGCTACGTCGGCCTCGCCTACGCCAAGACCAACGGCACCAAGGCGCTGGCCATCGACGGCATCGAACCCGTCGCCAAAAACGCCAAGACTTACGCCTACTCCCGCGCCTGTTTCCTGTATGCGCCGGAGAAGCCGAGTGCCGAGGCAGCCGCCTTCCTGACCTATATTGACTCACCCGCCGGGCAAGAGATTGTGCGCGGTGTCGGTTTCATCCCCGTCAAGGACCTGTGATCGTTAGGGTGCGGCGACCGGAAAACAGGCATCCTGCCTGTCAGGGACGACGGGCATCCTGCCTGTCGTCTCATGTGAAGGCAGGCGGCACTCCTGCGATCCAAGTCGAAGAACGACGTCCTGTCTGGCGCTTCATCCGCCAGCCTAGCACCTCGGTTTGACATTTGCGCCAAGCCGACAATCATCCCCCCTGTTTTCCGACGTCCACCGCCCCGCACGATTCATTCATCCGACCCCTTCACCCATAAGCATGCCGCAGGCCGACCAGGTCCCCCATCGATTCAGCAAACAAGGATTCTCTCTGGAGAAAGCCATCAGGTTTTTCTTCGCGTCGAATGCCGGCCTAACTATCGTCATCCTGCTGCTCATCATCGCCTTCCTGCTCAAGGAGGGCATCGGGTTCTTTCCCGGTTACCGCCGCGAACTCCAGGTCTATCGAATCGCCGGACTCGAATTCGTGGATCTGTCGCGCAGCAACCTCAGCGCCCACGAGCAACTCGCCAGCGTCCTCAACCGCGCCTACTTCGCCGAAATTAACGGCCTCTGCACCCGCGAATTGAAGCGCTCCCAAGAAGCCGCAGCGCTCTTCAACGCCTTTTCAGATCGCAGTTCCGCCACCCGAGAGTTGCTCGTCAGCAACCTCGCCGCAGGCATTGACGCCCACTCGGACCTCCTCGCCACCCTGAGGAAAAATCATGCTGCCAGCATCCATCAGGCGTTAGCAGCGCTGCCCGCCACTCCTCATCTAACCAGCGCCGAACGCGCCGACCTCCTCCAATCCATCGCCACCCGCGATGTCACCTCCACCGACGATCCCCCGCTGGTCGCCAGTCTCGCCGAGCAATACGCTGCCGCCCAGCAACAACAGGCTGGGCCGTTGGCCGGGCTACGCGAAACCATCGACGCTTTTGAAGCCGCCGGTGCCGATCTAAGCACACTGGTTTCTGAGATGACCACAGCGGTCAGTGCCACCAAGGAGGCAATTCAACACGCCGATGGCCTGAGCAAAGACCGTCTCTCCCTGCTGGCCGCCGCCGCCCACGCCAAGGACCCCGCGACCCGCGACCGCCTTCTCGCCGACGCCCACAACTTGCCCGCTGCAAGCCCGGATATCGACGCGCCAATGCAGGCCCTCATGCTGCGCAAACCCGCATGCAGGGCGGCCCACACCGCCCTCCGCCAAGCCTGTGCCACCCTTCTGGAGCAATTTCCCCCCACCCTCTCACAACCTGAAGCGCAGCGCCTGCTGCACGCCGCCAGCAGCGCCACCGCACCATTTCTAGCAAACCTGGCGGAAACCCCGCAACGCATCGACGAGTGGCGGCACGACAAACCGGTGCCACTCAGCGCCGCGATCGCCTCCTTCCTAACCGGCAAGGATTGGGTCACGGGTGGCGAGTGGCAGGACTTCTACGGCATCCTGCCCCTGCTCGTCGGCTCGCTGATGATTTCACTGGTGGCCCTCTGCCTAGCCATCCCAGCGGGGGTTGGTGCCGCCATCTATATCAATCAATTTGCCTCGCGAATGGAACAATCGATCGTCAAGCCCGTCATCGAGTTTATCCAGGCAGTGCCCTCGGTGGTGCTGGGTTTCATTGGCATCCTGGTCTTTGGCAGTGTCCTGCGCGATCTCTCTCAACTCGATGCGCTCGCATGGGTGCCCGGCTTCCCCATCGAGGAACGCCTCAACATCTTCACCGCCGGCTGCCTGCTGGCCCTCATGAGCATTCCCACCATCTTCTCGCTCGCCGAGGATGCCCTCAACAACGTCCCCTCCGCCTACGCCGAAGCCTCCGACGCACTCGGCGCCTCGCGCCTCCAAACGTCCTTCCGGGTGATCATTCCTGCCGCCTTCTCCGGCATTCTCGCCGCCGTCCTCTTGGGCCTCGGCCGGGTCATCGGCGAAACCATGGTCGTGCTTCTCGTCGCCGGCAACCGCATCAAAATCCCGGATTTTTCCAGCGGCATCGGTGCCTTCCTTCAACCATCTCACACGCTCACCGGCATCATCGCCCAAGAGCTCGGAGAGGTGCCGCTGGGCAGCGTCCACTACCGGGCTCTCTTCGTCGTTGGCATCCTGCTCTTCGCCATCGTCCTTGGCATCAACGCCACCGCCCACAAATTCGTCAGCCGGTCCCGGCACTAGCCATTTCGCGCCATGCACAACCCCGAATCATTGATCCGCAAAGGTCTGCCTAAAGGCCACCTCAAGGACCGACTCGTGCGATTTTCGTTAGGTGCCGTCACCTATCTGATCGTCGTGATTGCCGCGCTGCTTTTTTTCAAAATCATCAAGGATGGCGCGCCAGTGCTTTTGACCACCAAGGCCCCCTACGTCGATCTTGGTTTTTTATTAGATAAGAACGAGACGCTACATGTATTTGACGATGCTCAGGGCCAGCGCCACCAACTTGCTGCATCCAAGTACAGCGCTTACGTCAAGGATCATGCCAGCGAGACAATTTACAACGAGCAGACGTTCTCCTATTCGGGCGGCGGCATCATCGGCCCGATTGCCGGCACCGTCCTGCTGACCGTCGGCTCAATGGTTCTCGCGCTGTTCTTCGGAGTGAGCGCGGCCATCTATCTATCCGAATACGCCAAACAAAGCCCGTTCATCCACGCGGTGCGCTTGGCAATTCTCAACCTGGCGGGCATCCCATCGATTGTGTTTGGGTTGTTCGGGTTCTCAGTTTTTGTGTTGGCCGTGCCGGTGATTACCTCCACGCCCTCAGAGCGCTCACTGCTAACATTGCCGCTGTTCATCGGCAACGCGGTGCTCAGTTTCCAAGGCTGGAATTCCTCTTTGCTGGCCGGTTGCGCCACGCTGGCCTGCATGATTCTGCCAGTGATCATCACCGCCTCCGAAGAATCCCTGCGGGCCGTTCCTCAGGGGTTCCGCGACGCCGCTCTGGCAATGGGCGCCACCCGCTGGCAAACCATCCGCACCTGCGTCCTGCCGTTTTCAATCCCTGGAATTCTAACTTCATCGCTGCTAGCCATCACCCGGGTGGCCGGCGAGACAGCCCCCATCATGTTCACCGCCGCCGTCGCCGCCAAGGACGACCTCCCCTGGCAGAGTCTCGCCAATCCCTTTGATCTGCTCTCGTCCCAGGTCCAGGCCCTGCCCTATCACATCTACACGCTCGCTGCCCGCATTCCGGCTTCAGAATATACCCAGCGCGCCCAATACGGCTCGGTGTTTGTATTTCTCATTCTCGTCGCCTCCCTGTCCTTCGGCTCGATGCTTCTGCGGGCCAAACTCCGCTCAAAACTCAAATGGTGATCGATCAGACAAATCAAGCCTCAGCGCCTTCCGCTGCCATCCGGATTGCCAACCTGAGCTTCGCCTATCACACGAAGCCAGCCCTCCATGACATCACCCTCGACCTCTCGGCCCATCAGATCACAGCCTTGATCGGCCCATCCGGTTGTGGCAAGTCCACCTTGCTGCGCTGCTGCAACAGGATCAACGAGCGGATTGCCGGAGCCCACATCACCGCCGGCTCCATTCACATCCACGGCATTGATATCAACCGCCCGGACATCGACCTCCAAGAACTGCGCCGCCGCGTTGGCATGGTCTTCCAAAAATACAACCCGTTCCCCAAATCCATCTTTGAAAACGTCGTCTTCAGCCTGCGGCTAAGCGGTATCCGCAAGCGCAGCGAACTGGACGAAGCCGCCGAGGCTGCCCTGCATGCCGCCGCCCTTTGGGACGAGGTCAAGGACCGCCTCCACACCAGTGCGTTAGGACTCTCCGGCGGCCAGCAACAACGACTGTGCATCGCCCGAGCCATCGCCAGCCAGCCAGACATTCTGCTCATGGACGAACCCTGCGCCGCCCTCGACCCCATCGCCACCCTCAAAATCGAGGAACTCCTCCACCAACTCAAACAACAATTCACGATCGTCATTGTAACCCACAACATGGCCCAAGCCACCCGTTGCGCCGATCACACCGCCTTCATGTATCTGGGTAAACTCATTGAATTCGCTCCCACCCTGCAACTCTTCAACACCCCGCGCCATCCCCAAACCCTCGCCTATGTCACCGGAAGCTTCGGATAAAATCGAAGTGCGCAACTTGCACTTTTGCTATGGCCTCACCTGCGCTCTGAAGGATCTAACGTTCGATATCCCGCAGCGCCAAGTCACCGCCTTCATCGGCCCGTCCGGCTGCGGCAAATCCACGTTGCTGCGTTGCTTCAACCGCATGAACGACGAAATCCCGGGTGCCAGGGTCAGCTCCGGCTCAATCCATATCGGCGGCGTGGATATCCAGCATCGCTCAGTGGATGTAGTCAAACTCCGCCGTGAAGTCGGCATGGTCTTTCAAAAATCCAATCCCTTCCCTCGCAGCATCTTCGACAACGTCGCCTTCGGTTTGCAACTCCACCGCGGCACCAACCGCTCCCTGCTCAATCAAGCCGTTGAGGAAGCTCTCATCTCCGCCGCCCTCTGGGATGAAGTCAAAGACCGCCTCCACGAGTCCGCCTTGGCTCTCTCCGGCGGCCAGCAACAACGGCTGTGCATCGCCCGCAGCCTGGCCGTCAAACCAAGCATCATCCTCATGGACGAACCGTGCAGCGCCTTGGATCCCATCGCCACCGCCAAGGTCGAGGACCTCATCCGCACTCTCAGACAGCAATTCACCATCATCATCGTCACCCACAGCATGCAGCAGGCCGCCCGTGTGTCTGACCTAACTGCCTTCTTCCACCTTGGCGAACTCATCGAATTTTCCCCCACCCTCAAACTTTTCAGCAACCCCGCTCACAAACTCACCGAAGCCTACCTCAGGGGAACATTCGGTTAGATATAGAACAATCTCCTGAGCAACTTAAATTAACTTGTTCATTTTAATAGAGTTAAAAAAGCAGCTATCCCCCCCCCTTGCCGTACCCAGCGTCTGTGTGAAGGAGTCAAGTTTTCCGGAACCGAAGTCTTCTTCATCTCTCGCCTGGTTTGAGGCTCCACCTCGCTAAAGTTTAAGTAATTGCCCACTCCATACTCGCCCCGGGTTCCGGGCTTCTGCCTTGCATCCTCTTCCCATAACTAACAACTCTCCGACCCTCCCATGTCCCAACACATTTTCCGCGATTACGACAACGCCATCCAGCATCTCCAGGAGGATCTGCTAACCATGGCCACACTCACCCGCCAAAACCTCGAGCAAGCCATGCAAGCCCTCCTGCGCGGCGATACCGACCTGGCCAACACGGTCATCGCCGCCGACTCCGACGTGGATGAACTCGAGCGCAAAGTCGATCAAATCGGCATGGAAATCCTCGTCCGCTTCCATCCGGTTGCTACCGACCTTCGGCTGATCATCACCTCCATGAAGATCAGCACCAACCTTGAGCGCATCTCAGACCATGCCGTGGGCATCGCCAAACGCGCCCGAAAAATCAACCAGGGCCAGCCCATGCAAGAGGTGCAATGGCTCGAGCCCCTCTATGCCCAAGCCTATGCCCTGTTGCGCGATGCGATGGACTCCTACACCAACCACGATTCTGTCCTCGGCCAGGCACTCCACGAAAAGGACCGGGAACTCGACCGCCTCCACAAACAACTCACCCGCTCCCTCAGCAGCCAACTCGAACTCGCCAACGGCCGCTCCGCAGCCTGGCTCCACCTGATTTTCATTGCTAGGTCGTTAGAGCGAATCGGCGATTTGTCGGTGAACATCGGCGAGGAAACTGTCTTCCTCGAGAGCGCCATCAACATCCGCCATGAGTACCGCAAGCAGCCTCCTGAAAACCAACCGCCGTCACCATGAGCCTGATCCTCGTCATTGAAGATGAAATTGACATTGCGGACCTCATTGCCCTGCATTTGAAGCGCGATGGCTTCACCCACCTCCTCGCCCATGATGGCATCAGTGGCCTGGCCCTCGCCAAAACCGAGCGACCCGACCTTATTCTGCTAGACCTGATGTTGCCTGGGATGGATGGGGTGCGGGTATTCAAGGAATTGCGCCGCGAACCGCGCACGCTTCGTACCCCGGTAATCATGCTCACCGCCCGCGCCCAAACCGAGGACCGCGTGGCGGGCCTCGAGCTCGGTGCCGATGATTACATCACCAAGCCGTTCTCGCCCAAGGAATTGCTGCTGCGCATCAAGTCGGTGCTCAAACGCAGTGAAGTCCCCGCCCAGCGCGAAACCCTCCGTACCGGGCCATTCCGCTTCGATCCGGCGGCCCTCCAGTGTTACACAAACAACGAGCCACTCGACCTAACACTCACGGAATACAAGTTGCTTCAGCACCTCTGCGAACATGTCGGCCAACCCTGCGACCGCAACGAACTGCTGCGCTCAGTCTGGGGTTACAGTGATGCCGCCAACTCCCGCACCCTCGACACCCATATCAAACGCCTGCGCGCCAAGCTCGGCCCACATGCCGACACTCTCGAAACCGCCCGCGGCACCGGCTACCTGCTGCGCGTCGCCCCGCTGCCCTAGTTTCCTTGAAAAACCAAAGTTGCTGTCGTTAGATCAAATTTCCGGCTCTTGTGAGATATTTTAATATCGAACATTCATCCGATGCAGCGCCCTCTCCCACGACGTCCCCGGACATCCAGCGGGCTGACAATCCGCCGCCAGCGCGTCTTGCCAGCCCCATGCCCACCGCCTGCATCCAACTTGTCGGTTCCAAGATCTCGCTCGAAAGCGAGCGCCTCGTCATCGCCATTCCGGCCAGCGATGACGGGTCCCCCCGCGAAACCCGGCGTGATATTCCTCTCCGGGACCTAGACAGAATGGGGATGGGAGATGGGGTCTCCGCCACCACGCCTGCCTTGGTGGAAATGCTGCGGCGCAATATCCCCATCAGTTTCATCGATGGGCGTGGCCGGTTTCTCGGGTCCTCAATGGTCGCGATTCGCACGGACGGTCACGGAGGAAGGTCGAACACTGAGTTATGACGCTTTCACCAACGCTGCGGCATAAAACCCGTCAAAGCCAGTGGCAGCCGGTGACAGCGGGAGCTCGTCCAGCAACGTGAATCCACCCATTTCTAGCAACCCGTCAACGGCCGCGCGGTTTTCCGATGGCAGGATCGAGCAGGTGGCATACACGAGCCGGCCGCCCGGCTTGAGCATCGCTGGATATTGACTCAAGAGATCCGTCTGGATCCCGCGCAATCGCTCGAGTTGGGCGGGCTTGAGGCGCCATTTGAGGTCAGGCTGGCGTTTCAAGGTGCCCAAGCCCGAGCATGGTGCATCAATGAGCAAGCGATCGGCCACCCCCGCAAAATCCTTGGTGGTGGCGGAGGTGATAGCCTTGGACTTGACACAGGTGGCACCGGCGCGCTTGGCCCGACGGTCCAACTCGACGAGTTTTTTGACATCGACGTCCATGCCGAAGACGCGCCCGTCATTGCCCATCAGTGCAGCTAGATGGAGGGATTTTCCGCCGGCACCGGAGCAGGCATCGATGACTCGCTCACCGGGTTGAGGATCCAACAAGGGGGCGATCATTTGCGATCCGGCGTCCTGAATTTCAACGCGGCCATCGAGGCGCATGGCCTTGGGCAGGGATTTACCGGGGGGCAGAACCAAGGCGTGGGGCAAGCCGGGGACAACAGCGGCCTCGATATTGGAGGCCGCCAGCCAAGCGATAATCTCGTCACGACTGGCCTTGAGCGTATTGACCCGCAAGAAAACCGCAGCGCGCTGATTGAGGGCGGCGAGTTCAACATCCCACGCCGCTCCGAGTTCACTCTCGCCCAGCGCATCCAGCCAATCCGGGATCGATTCACGCACAGCCCGGGCTTGAACGGCCAATTCCCCTTCCCGCGCGGCCATTTCCGCCGGACTGGTGCCGCGGTAGGCCCACCACTCCGGAAGCTCAAAGCCCATACGCACCCATTGCGCGGCACACAGCGCGGTGGTTTCCTCGCTATCAGCTAGAAATCCGAGCACCCGCCGCCAGCGCGCCACCTCAAACACCGTCTCCGCGATAAAGCTGCGGTCACGTTTGCCCCACCTCGGGTTTTCCTCAAAGGCCTCAGCCAAAGCGTGATCGAGTACGCGGTGTTCGCGAAACACGGATTTGGCGATGGCAGAGGCGGCTTCTGCGAGGAGACGATGCATTTTCATGGACGCGGAGCATTCATCAAATGCGGCGTCTTGGCAATCCTAACCACCAACCCGGCTCAAGCCGATCAGACGAGGGCCGATCAGACGAGGGCGAGCAATTTCGCCTTGAGCATCTCCTTGGTGACGTTGGCACCGACGATCTGGTCCTTGACCTCGCCATTCTTGAAAAACAACAACAAGGGAATGGAACGCACGTTGTATTTGGCGGCCAGCTCGTTAGAGTCATCCACATTGAGCTTGCCCACTTTCGCTTGGCCGTCGAGCTCGGTGGCGACTTGCTCGAGGACGGGGCCGATCATTTTGCAGGGCCCGCACCATTCGGCCCAGAAATCGACTAGGACGGGCAGTTCGGAGTGAATGACTTCGGATTGGAAGTTGGCGTCGGTAAGTTTCAAAGACATGCGCGGAGCATGAACCTGCATGGCACAAACGTCAAGAGCCGTCCCGCCGAATTGGCAGAACGGCTCTTGAAAAAAGCCAGCGATGCTGGAAAAATCAGACTGGCAACTGGCAGGCGGTGATGACGAAATAGAGCACGGCACCGGTCAGCAGGATGTTGATAATGGGAAGGACCATGGGATGGGTGGGTTGTAGGTAGAGTTGGGGGTGGAGCTACGACAAATGAACTCAGGAACCCTGCTGCGTGGAGTTGGGATCCTGCTCAAGCAACTGCATGAAATCCCCCTTGGTCTGCGGGTTGCTATCATCCGCATTGATCCAAGTATTGGCGATCTCGTATTGGAAGTAGAGAACGACGCAAGCCGCCAAGAAACCTAGCACAGAAAGAACCTTCATCAGGCCGCCGCCGCTTTCTTCCTCTTCTTCCTCGTCCATCTTCAGCGTCGCCATCTGGGATGCTGCCGCAGAGGCTGCACTCAGCGGTTGGGTGGGCGTCTGCAATTGCACCGTCGCCTTGGGCAGGGTCGGCATCGATGGCTGCGTCGCGGTTTTGAGCGCAATCGTCCGTGCGCCGCCAGCCGGGGCGGCCGAAGTGGCAAGACGGATGGTCGGGGCGGGAGCCGGGGCAGTTGGCGCTCCAGCGGGCTTGAGGGCGATCGTCGGAGCTGGCGCAAACGGACGCGGCGCTCCAGCCACCGGCGGAGAGGTCGCCACGGGGGGGGGCGGGGGGTCCGACGGCGTGGGTGGGCGCACCGGATCGGCACCAGAGGCCGTGGCAAACGGCGACGCCTGTGGTGCATCCGCAGCCTTGAGGGTCACGCGGACGGTTTCCTTTTTCAATGGGACGCTCGATGTCTGCTTGGACGGAGCCTGGGGTTGATTTTCGTTTTCGCTCATGCGTGCTCTGTGTTACGTGAGGGGCAAAGGAAATAAGCCGATTTTCGCCGACTCTGTCAAACACCCAATCGAAAATTATTTCGGAAACCGGTAAAAAAGCCCGACAGCGGCCAATTTTTCAAGCAGGTACGAGGGATTTCAGTCCTGGGAATTTTCTGCGACGAGCAATTTCAGCCGGTTGCGCATGGCCACCTTGGCCACAGCGGGGAGCCGATCGACGAAAAGCACGCCGTTGAGGTGGTCGATTTCGTGTTGCAAGGCACGGGCCAGCAGGCCGTCGGTCTCCACGACGAGCACGGAGCCATCGAGTTGAGGCAAGGTGGCTTTGACGTCGATGGGTCTGCGCACTTCGGCGCGAATTTCGCGGATGCTGAGGCAGCCTTCGACGCCGAACTCCTTGGCTTGGCCGAATTGCAGCTCGGGATTGATAAACACCAGAGGCATAATGGACTCCAAATCCGCATCCTCGCCGTTGACTCTCAGGTAAGTGACGCATTCCGGATCATGCGACACATCCACCACTGCCAGGCGGATGGGCACGCCCACCTGCGGCGCGGCGAGACCGACGCCGTGGGCCTCGACCATGGTCTCGAGCATATTGCCGACCAGTTCGACGAGGGAATCATCCACATCGGTGACATTGCGACAGCGCTGGCGGAGAACAGGGTGACCGTATTGGACGATTTCGAGGATCATAGGATAGCTCCGTTCGCTGTACATGAGATTGCCGCAGGCGTCAACCGACACCGTCACTTTCTTGGTGGATCACGCTTGGCGAGGTCGGCCTTCCTGTGCATGCTCGGCGCTTCCTTCCGCCATGATCCTCCTCAGCCACCGAGACTCCGCCTATCCTGCATTCGTCAGCCGCATGAACCGCCGCGCCCTGCCCGAACCGGGTGTGCGTGATCTCGTCAGCGAAATCATCGCGGAAGTGGCGGCCAAAGGCGACCAAGCGTTGCTAGCCTACACCAAACGATTCGACGGGGCCGACCTCAAGATCAAGCAAATCTACGTAAGCGCGGCCGAATTTGCCGCGGCCGGGCAAGCGGTGAGCGAATCGACCAAAACAGCGGTGGCCCGCAGCCTCAAGAACATCCACGCCTTCGCCAAGCGCAGCCTGCGCAGGGATTGGTCGGCCCGAAACGCGGAAGGTGCGATCGTCGGCGAGCGGTTTTTTCCATTCGATCGGGTTGGCGTTTACGTCCCAGGCGGCACGGCTCCATTGGTGTCCACCGCGCTGATGACCGCCGGCTTTGCCCAGGCCGCTGGAGTGCCCGAGATCCTCGCGGCCACTCCGTGCGGGGCCGATGGATCGGTCAATTCAGCTCTTCTCTATGCGCTGCAGGCCGCCGGCGTCACCGAAGCAATCAAGGTGGGCGGGGCTCAGGGGATTGCCGCGATGGCCATCGGCACCCGCACGATCCGCCCGGTGGACCGCATCTTCGGCCCCGGCAACCGCTTCGTCGTCGAGGCCAAACGCCAACTCGTCGGCGCGGTATCCATCGACCTGCTGCCTGGCCCCAGCGAATTGCTCGTGCTAGCGGACAAGACCGGCAACGCGGCCTTCATCGCCGCCGACATGTTGGCACAGGCCGAGCACGGCGGCGATAGTGTGGTGGGCTTTGCCACGGATTCCAAAGTTCTGCTAGGCAAGGTCGTCAAGGAACTTGAAAAGCAAGTGCTCACCTTGACGCGGGCCAAGATTATCCGCGAGGTCCTCAAACGCGGCACGTTTTTGCTGCATCTCAGGTCGTTTGCTGAGGGTGTGGCCATCGCCAACACCTTCGCCCCAGAGCACCTATCACTCGTCACTGCCGACGAAGAGCGCTGGCTGCCGCAAATCCGTAGCGCCGGCGCAATCTATCTGGGCAACCACTCACCGGTGGCCGTCGGTGATTTTCTGGCTGGCCCCAGCCACACGCTGCCCACTGGCGGTGCCGGCCGCTCGTATTCAGGCCTGCGCGCCGATCAATTCCAACGTCGCACCAGCATCGTCAAAATGGATTCCCGGGCCGTGGCCAAGTCGCTCTCCGTGGTCGAGGAATTCGCCCGCATCGAAGGCCTCGACGCCCACGGCCGCTCCACCTCCATCCGGCTGAGCCGGTGAGTGCCGCAAAAGCCACTTGGAAAGTTAGCGCGGCGGTGATGGCCAGCCGGGTGCTGGGACTGGCGCGTGAAATGCTCTTTGCCTCGTTGTTTGGCGGCAGCCGCTGGATGGATTGCTTCAACCTCGCCTTCCGCGTCCCGAACCTGCTCCGCGACCTCTTCGCCGAAGGAGCCCTATCTCAGGCGTTTGTCACCACTTTCTCGAAAAAACTCAAAGCCGAGGGCGAGGAACCAGCATGGCTCCTGGCTAACAAAATGATGACACTCGCCGCAGTATTCATGAGCGGCATCACCCTCCTGGGTATTCTAACCGCGCCGTGGATGGTTGATATACTAACAGCGCTGGCACGCAGCGGTGCGGCCCGCCGCGATTACAACTTGGAAGAGGTGTCGCTGACGGTGACGATGGTGCGAGTGATGTACCCGTTCATCCTGTTAGTATCACTGGCGGCGCTGGTCATGGGCATGCTCAACGCCCGCAATGTTTTCGGAATGCCGGCGCTGGCGTCGTGCTTCTTTAATCTAGGCTCGATGGCGGGCGGGGCGGCCTTCGGGTATTGGATGGATCCGGCTTGGGGCCCGCGCAGTTTAATCGGCTTTTCCATCGGCGTGGTCATCGGCGGGCTGGCCCAACTAACGTGTCAGTTTCCGGCGTTGCGGCGTGCGGGCTATCACTTCACCAGCAACTTCCACTGGCGTGATCCGGGCGTGCGCCAAATCCTCCGTCTGATGGCCCCGGCGGTCATCGCTGCCTCGGTGGTACAAATCAACGTTGTGGTCAATTCGATGTTCGCCTATTCGGTGTGCCAAGGAGCGGTGAGTTGGCTCAACTATGCGTTCCGTCTGATGCAACTTCCCATCGGTGTGTTTGGGGTGGCAGTGGCCACGGTCACCCTGCCCGCACTCTCGCGGGCAGCCATCGGCGGCATTTCCCCGGATTTCAAACCGACCCTGACGAAAGGTCTGCGACTGGTGGCATTTCTGGTGCTGCCTTCCACGCTCGGGCTCATTCTGCTTGCCGAACCGCTGGTGAGTTTGCTCTACGAACGACGCGCCTTCGATGCCCACGACCGCCTGCAGACGGCCATCGCCTTGCGCGCTTACGGCTACGGACTGTTGTTTTATGCTTGGTTGAAAGTGTTGCAACCGGCGTTTTACGCCATCGACAAGCGTTGGTTTCCGATGCTTGTGAGTCTTTTGGCGCTAGCTGTGAACCTCGCCTGCAACTATCTGTTTGTCATCAAACTCCACTGGGGCCACCAGTCGCTGGCGCTGACCACCAGCATCACCGCTTGCCTCAATTTCCTCATCCTCTTCGCCATGATGCGAAAATTCTCCGGCGGTCTGGACACGGCAAATTTGCTAGGGATGCTCGCCAAACTCTTGCTCGCCGGTGCTGTGCTCGCCGGTGTATGCCTCACCGCCAACCACTTCCTGCTGCGCGACCCGAGCCATCTGTCACTGCTGCTGCGTTGTGCCGCCCTTGCCATCACCATCGCCGCTGCCGCCACCGCCTACTTCATCACAACCAAACTGCTCCGCGTGCCGGAGGCCGACGAGGCACTCGCCATACTGCTTCGAAAATTGCGCTAATTCGCCCAAAACTCGGTGTTCTACCTCCCGAGGAACAGGCCCCGGAATTCGTCACTGGCGGTGTCACGCCAACTGTAGAGCTCGACGCCCTTGAAGTATTTCGTCGTCAGTCGCTCTGGATCACCTGCAAGACTACATGCTTGTATAGAAATCGCCGCGAATAGGATTAGGCATGATTTCTTCATATCTGTGTATTTAGCACAACGTTCATATCCACCGATGACCGGCGCTTGAACAGGGGTTGGATTTTGGTTGCGGGGCTGATCAGTCATTCGGTGCGATGTCTTGTTCGGCTGTTCTTGTCTGTTTGCGGAACCACCTCCCAAAAATTTGCCGCATTGCTCATCCAAAGCTGGTTGGAGTAACCGCGTGATCAAGCCCCCAAGGATCGTCCCTCTTAGGATCCTGATTTGGTCCGGTATGCAGTGCGTATTCATTAAAGAACGGGAATAGAGTTGCAAATGTAGCGATGCATTGAGGTAATTTTCTGGCCCAACGTCAAGGTGTGGCGCGCGACTTTGAAGCCGCAGTTGATGGGTGAGTGGGTGGCTCAGGAGCGTTGCCACCACCCATTATTGTTCTGTCTTGGTTTGGTCTCATTGCTTCTTTTCGAGCGAGAAGGTTCCGATGTCGTAGGGAGACGATGATCGGTATCCTCCAGTGATCTGTATGAATTGATCGTCTGAAGCAGCCACGTAGTCGATGGTCTGTGCGCCGCCTGGGCCATCACTCTTAAACTTGAAGGTGATGCGCGGTGGAAGAACCACTGGACGATCGGAGTTCGCTCCAGATGTGGTGCCAGTGTCATCGATGAACGCCTCCAACTGCATCGGAATAAATCTGCCAGTCCGATAGATGCTGGTGATGTTGTAATAGATGTATGCCTTGACAGTGAATGGTTTACCTATGGGTAGTGGCGACGGCAACTCAGCAACGATTCGACCTGCCACCAATGGCGCTCTGTTGCTCACCCATGTACCAGAATAATTGCACTTGTGCGAGCCGTCGGGCTTGGTCGCTGCGAATTGTATCCGGTTGATGACTCGCACCGAAAACGCGATCATGACAGCCGCAAGAGCAATATAGGAGGTGATGCGGAGGAGTTTCTTCATTTTGACAGAACGCCTCACTCTGCCGCAGCGCAGCAGGATGGCTTATGGTTTGTGTTTGTGGGGTTGATGGCTGTCGGCAGGAGTGAATTGTTCGCCGTCGAAATCACCTGAGGCGTCCGCCCCTGCTCTGCCTGAATTGGTCTGCGGCCTTCTGTATCCCTCAGGGGGTACAAATCCGTATCGAAATACCTTCCGAACAATCCAAGATACCCCCTGCGAAAGAATGCCTTCCGAGATCTGCTCCTCAATGGTCTCGTGTCCGTGGCGGTCCACAATCAACTTTGGATATGTGGCCGAAAAGGATGGCCTTTCGGGGTCGCACAACGACACGGCCACGACGGCCTTAGCGGACTGCCCCAACTGGACCGAAAAGCCCGCTTCGTCGATGCTGATCACGGTGATACGAGATGCGCAGGAAACGGACTCCCGAATCTCCAGGAGGAGCCTGTCAACTATGGTGAGTGTGTCCATGATTCTTGGGCGAACAGTGTAATTAGTACGGGCTTGAGGTTGGCCCAGAAACGGATTTTTGTCGAGGCGAAAAGTTTGATGGTTTCGCAAACGGTTGAAAACCAGAGAGTTGCGGGTTTGTCACTGATGGTTGATGATTTGGGTAGCCTAATGAAATGAGGAGCTTTCTGGGGCATTCCGTTTTCTGGATATTCAGGCTAATGAGGGGTGATTATCACCGATGGCTAAATACCTCCCCCACTGAAGGTTCGATGGAATTGTTCTTGAGCGGGTGGCAGAGCAGGCTGGTATTGATGGCGAGCATGGGTTCTAAGCCCTGCATGCACGGGTTGTTGTAGAAGCGGCCGAGTTGGGGCTTGTCATGCGGGCAGATCATCACCGTCTCGGCGGCGGTGGCCGGGGCCAGCCCGCGCAACGGGAGGCCGTGCGGGTCGGAAATGAGGATCATCTGTTTCACGGCAACGTGCTGAAGCTCGACAAGCCCTCGGCGCAGGTGCGCAGGCGCAAGACGGTGTCGCCAGCGCCGTCATCGTGATTGACGATTGAGTCGGTAATCAACCCGTCCCGCCAGACGAGTTTGAAGAGGCTGACCCGCTCGCAGTTGAAAATCTCCAGGCTGCCATCCGTTCCATTGCCCTTCACCGTGTAGCCATGCGCCCCGGCCACGACGCCGTCATCATGCACGTTCACCTGGGGCCGCTCCTTGCCGGTGATTCCGCCCGCCCGATACACCAGGGTTCTGGTCAATGCCGTGAATTCAGGAATGTTGGAGAACGACTGCACCCCAGCGAACGTCTGTGCGGCGTCCGTGCGGGCCATCGTTAGCGCAGCAACAGAAGGGACAGTTATAGTTGTGCCCCCCGCTCCGGCACTGGTAAGGGTTAGAGTTGTAAGTGTCCCCGAGGTTACAACAGAAGGACCAGCGGAAAGGTTTAGGGTCTTGCCCATCACATTCTCCAGTGCGCAAACCTGTGGGTAGAGATTCTTAACAGCTGATTGCGCGGATAACGCTGATATTTTAAGAAATGAAATAAAATCAATCTACCGCATTTTCCATCCAATCCGTCTTTTCCGCGAAATCAGCGGTCAAACTAATCCAAAGAATATTTAACCGCTGATTGCGCGGATAACGCTGATATTTTAAGAAATGAAATGAAAGCAATCT
>CAIKHZ010000332.1 GCA_903827375.1 Akkermansiaceae bacterium | reverse complement strand
TGCTCGCCGTGATCCCCTTCGAAGAGTTTGATTCCCTCAACGACGCCTTCGATTACTACCGCGATCATCGCGATAAATCGTTGAAACTCATCAAAACCGCCCCCCCTTGCCAAGACTAGCCCAGCCAAGCCAACGCCCTGCATCCGGTGGCCAGATCCCTGCAAAGTTGCGGCCGAAAAACAATTTCCTTGACCTCGCTCGGCATGCAGACGACTTTCGCGCAAATAATCCTACCGATGATTTGCGCCCAGCCAGCCCTTTGCGCAACGCGTGCCGCCGCTCCCTCGAAAGCTGCGGCACGCGGGATCCGGTATTTTCGCGCCGCCCCACCCACTCTCCAAGACTAGCTAACATATCCAACATATCCAACATAACCAACGATGAAACTGAAAAACACCAATAAACTCGCCCTTTGGGCCTTGGCATTGACCGCCACCCTTGCGGTGTCGCAGGCCGGCATCATCCCTGTCGCGAGCAGTCCTTATACCTATAGCACACCTGGCTTGACCAATGCCGATACCATTCAGGCGAATGCCGGTGGAGCAGTGCTCAACGTGGCAGCGGGCAGCGGGCTCATCGGCAACGCCGCATCCAGTTCCGCACTGAGCATCAATGCTGCCGGCTACGTGGTAAACAACTCGGGCATCCTGGTCGGTAACACCGCCCCCGGTGTAGCCGTGGCTGCCACCACCACCCTCAATAACGCGACTTATGCCCGGATGAGCTCCGGAGCCTCACAACCGGGCATTTCCGTCACGGCAGGCACGCTCACGGTCGTCAACGGCGGCATTATCGAAGGTGCCGATGACGGCCTGCGCACCGCCACCAACGGCCTGAGCGTCACCAATCAGACGACAGGTAAAATCAGCGGTATCCCGCTCACCGGTACCGCCGGTGCCAACTCCGACGGCATCCAGACACTGGACGGCTTGCTGCTGAACAACTCCGGCACGGTGGTCGGCAACGCATTCGGGGTCAACGCCGGAGCCGGGCTCGCTCTCCCATACAACATCACCAACAATGCCGGTGCCACCATCACCGGTGTCACCCGCGGGGTGAGCGCCACCAGCGCCTTCATTGTCATCAATAACGGCACCATCAGCGCCACCGGTGCCGGCGGCAACGGCATCCAAGAAACCACAGGTGCCATCATCACCAACAACCTTGGTGCCACCATCAACGGCCTGGTCGATGCCGTGCAGGTGACCACCGGTGCCACCATCACCAACGCCGGCATCATCGCCAGCACCGGCGTGCTCGGCACCGTCGGCAGTGACGGCATCCAACTCACCGACGGCACCATCACCAATACCGGCACCATCACCGGTGCCGACCGCGGCATCCGCTATGCTGGTACCACCACCACCACCACCACCAACAGCGGCACCATTTCGGGGGTGGTCGCCATCGACTACGGTGCGGGTGCCTCGGCCGACACACTCACCATGACGGCAGGTACGATCGGCGTCCTTGGCACTGGCACCCAGGCGGTGCTATTCGGCGCGGGCAATGACGTCCTCAACCTCCAAGGCGGAACCATCACCGGCATCGTGGATGGCGGCGCAGGCATCGACACCATCAACTTCAGCGGCGGCGTGGCCACCATCACCGGCAACGTAACCAACTTTGAAACCATCGTCAGAAGCGGCACCGGAGTGGCGACCATCACCGGCACCACGATGGCCGATCAGATCACCATCAATTCCGGCGGCCTCTACCTCAATGGCAACGTCGCGCCCTCCACCATCGGCAACACCACTCTCTTCCTCAATGGCGGTGTGCTCGGTGGCACCGGCGTCTGGAATGGCGTGGTCACCCAGTCGGGCGGCATGCTCACCCCCGGCACCGCTCCTTTGGCCATCGGCACCCTCACTCTCGGCAGCGATGCGCTTGGTGCCAAACTCATCGTCACCGGCGGCAGTCTTTTGGTGAACATGAATCCATCCGCCCAGACGAGCGATTTGGTCATCGTCAGCGCCAACGCCAATATCTCCGGCGGTGCCACAGTCCTTGTGTCGCCAACCTCCGTCGATGCTCCCCTCCAGAGCACCAGCACCCGCGTGGTGAATGTGGTCGGCGTCCGCAGCGGCAATTACGCGGCCGCCGCCGGCATCTACCTCGGTGCCGGTCGCACCGACGCCGGCTCGCTCGCCTCAGTGAGTGCCGACGGTGCCTTCACCAGTTCCACGGTGTCACTGACCGTGGCTGGCGGCAATGTCGCTCTGCTCCAAAACGTCAATGACATCTACGTGACGGTCGCGCATAACTACGACACGGTCGCCGGCCTTACCTCGTTTGGCCAACAGTTCGGCAGTTTCCTCAACGGCCAGGTGGCCGCTTCACTGACCAATCCGATTCTGGCGGACTTCATGGGCTACCTCGACTACAGCGCTGCCACCACAGTGGCCGGAGTGATGAACGCCTATCAGCCAACGGATTTCCAGGCATCCCTGGCGTATTCGGTGGTGAGTGCCCGTGAAATCCACCGCATTGTGGAGCAGCAAAACCTAGGAGATCGCTTGTTCCCAAGCAGCAATCATGTGTGGGCTAACTACAACTACAATGATTACTCCAACACCGGCAGTACCAGTCGCTACACCATGGGCATCGGCAGCGCCGTGGATACCCTCCACTTCGGAGCCTTGCTCTCCTACGCCAATTCGGACATCACCGATACTTCCAAAGTCGAGTCTCTCGCCTATGGTGCCTACATGGGCATGGGTGCCGCCACCGGCTGGCAGGTGAATGGTTACTTCGGCGGATCCCATAACAAGACGACCACGAACCGTGGCATCCCGACCTTCGCCAACTCGCCTCTGTTCAGCGCCATCAACTTCAACCCCGATGGCGACAGCCTCCAAGCCTTGCTCTCCACCGCTTACTTGATGGAAGCCGGAACCTCCACGTGGGGACCGACGTTCGGCTTGGAATACGCCGATGCCAAACTGAAGGGCAACCTCCAGCCCGGGGCCAATCTGCCCGGCATGTCGTATTCGTCAGACACCTTGAAGAGCCTTCGCTCGCTGTTGGGTGTGCGTGGCGAATGCACGTTGGGTTCCAAGGTGCGCCCTTACGTCAGTGCCCAGTGGGCGCATGAGTTCGAAGGAGATAGCAATGGTTACGCGGCATCCTTCCAAGGGGCTTCCTTCCACGTCAATTCACCGATCCATCTGGCGGCCGACTCCATCGTCATGCGTGCCGGTCTGGTTATCAGCCTCTGCGACGCATGCTTTGGCGATATTGGCTATCTGGGTGAGTATTCCACCAGTGGCGACAGCGCCGACTACAACGGCTTGAACATCGGCCTGCACGCCTCGTTCTAAGCAACAAGTCATCGCCCGACTCCAACTCCAACTCCGCGCACGGTCACTCCGTGCGCGGAGTTTTTTTTGGTGAGCCATGATTGGAGTATTGCACGATCTTGGCGCATTGGGCCTCGACAATGAGCCCCAAACTCACACACTTATTGCCAACCCACCCACCCCATCCCCATCCCACCATGAATCGTCGTTCGTTTCTCAATACCACCGCCTTTGCCGGTGCCGGTCTCACGCTTCTGCCAAGTGGCATCCTGTCGGGCAAAAACTCCCCAGGCAACAAACTCAACATTGCCTTGATCGGCGTCTGGGGCCGTGGCGAGGCTCACTACGACTCCCTGGCTAACGAAAATGTTGTCGCCCTCTGCGACGTCAACGAGAACCGCTTCGCCAATGCACTCAAGCACTTCCCCAATGCCAAAACCTACGTGGACTGGCGCAAGTGCCTTGAGCAAAAGGACCTCGATGCCGTGGTCATCTGCACCGCCGACCACACCCACGCGTTCATCGCCAACTGGGCCCTGAACCGCAACCTCCACGTGTATTGTGAAAAACCCCTGGCCATCACCGTGGAAGAAGCCAGGACGGTCCGCGCCAACTGGCTCAGCAAAAAGGACAAACTTGCCACCCAGGTAGGCATGCAGCGCCACGCGTTTGAAAACTTTAACCGGGTGCGCGAATTGATCCGCGACGGTGCAATCGGCGACATCCAAGCCGCCATGGCCTGGGGCAATCGCCAAATCCGCCGCCCCGGATATCTGCCCGCCGAGGGCCAACCGCCAGCCGGTTTCAACTTCGACCTGTGGCTTGGGCCATCGCCCCTCCATCCCTACAATCCCGGCTATTTCTCCGGCGGATCCGGCGCGAATTGCCTGCAATGGAACATGTATTGGGACTTCGGCGTCGGTCAGATCGGCGACATGGGCAGCCACACAATGGACTTGTTATGGAATGCGGTCGATGCTGGCCTGCCGACAAGCGCCGAAGCGAAAGGCGAGGCATTCAACGCGGACGTCACCCCGGTGGAATGCGAATCGCATTTCGATCATCCCGCCAACGACTGGCGCGGCCCGGTGCGGGTCAGTTGGTACCAAGGTGGAGTGATGCCCCGGTCTCCGCATCGGGAGATCAACCTGCAAGCCATCGATCACGGTGCCCTGTTCAAAGGCTCCAAGGGGTTTTTAGTGGCCGACTTCGAATCGCGCCTGCTGATTCCAGTGGGCGACAACGCCGACCTGAGCTACCTGAAACAGCGCACTGCCAAAACCCTGCTGCCGCCAGTCGGCCATTTCCAAAAACAATGGTTCGATGCCTGCAAAAACCCCAGCCTCAAAACCGCCTGCGACTTCGAATACAGCGGCAACATGATCGAACAAATGCTGCTAGGTCTCGTCGCCTATCGAATTGGCAAAAAACTCGAATACGATGGCGCATCAGGCCGCGTCACCAATTCCCCGGAAGCCAACGAGTTGCTGCGTCGCAAGTACCGCGACGGCTGGACTCTCAACGGCTAAGCCCCTTCACGAATTGGCAGCGACGGCCCGCAGCCGTCGCTGCCCCGTGGAAGGACCATCCCCCTGAAGTCAATAACACGTGCCACAGCCACGTGAAGCGCTCTGGCGGCTCGTCTGAGGCTCAATGGCGAACTGCATCCAAAATTGCATGATACACATCGGCGGCGGTGCTTACCGGCCAATTGGATCCTAACAAGATTGGACATTCACCATCGGGCACATCGTCGCGACCGTGAGAGCCGCGCACCAAGGAGGCATCGAGCGGGATGACGTCGAGCAAGCCGCGCAGGCCGAGTTTTTTTTGCATCAGGAAGCGGGCGATTCTAAGCTTGGGAAACGGGATGTGTGGATCCAGGAACAACTCACAGGGGTCGTAGCCCGGCTTGCGGTGAATATCGATGGTTCGGGCATAATCCGGAGCGAGCGAGTCATCGTCCCAGAAATAATAGGTGAACCAGGCGTCAGGGGCTGCGATAGCGATGAAGTCGCCAGCCCGCGCGGTGCCGATACCGTCGCCCCACGTTTCGGGCGGGCAGCGGACTTCGGCGATGCCCGGGGTGTTTTCCAACAACTTGCGGACGGCCTGGCGAATGGTGGAGTCGTTCACATAGACATGGGCGATCTGGTGATCGGCAACGGCAAAGGCACGCGATCCGCCGCAATCGAGGGTTTCGCGGCCAAGTTCGTCCTTGAGCTGGATCCAGCCACGTTCGCGGAACAAGCGGTTGAGGTGCAGCGGGCGTTTCACCGGCGAAATGCCGTATTCGGAGACCACGAGCACGCGGACATCTCGGGATTCGTAGTAGTCAATGAGTTCACCCGCGAGTTGGTCGATTTTCGCCAGTTCTGCAGGGATTTCCGCGGCATCGGGGCCAAACTTCTGCAGCGAATAGTCGAGGTGCGGCAGATAGACCAAACTGAGCGTCGGGGCATGCCGCTCATCGATCCATCTGGCGGAGGCACCGATCCAAGCCGACGAAGCCAGACCTGCAGCCGGGCCCCAAAACGAAGCAAACGGAAACGCACCCAGGTCGCGTTTTAGCTCATCGCGCAGGCCCATCGGCTGGGTATGAATGTCAAACACCTTGCGCCCGTCGGCCGGATAGAGCGGGCGCGGCGTGATCGAAAAATCCACGCTTGAATGCATGTTGTACCACCAAAACAACTGGGCGCAGGTAAAGCCGGGGCTCTCGCGGCGCAGCACGTCCCAGATTTTTTCGCCATGCACCAGATGGTTGCTTTGTTTCCAAAACCGCACTTCGGCGCTTTCGCGATCATACCAACCGTTTGCCACAATCCCATGTTCCGCCGAACTGGTGCCCGTGAGCATTGCCGATTGAGCGCTGCAGGTGAGGGCTGGAAACGCCGGAGCGTGGGCTTGCAACCCGCATTTCCCAGCAAACGCAGCAAGGCGCGGCATGTGCCGCCCAAGCAGCGAACTGGACAATCCCACAACATTCAAAACGGCAACACGCATGGCAGGGACACCATGCCACAGCCACGCTGCCATGAAAAGCAATTGCAGATCACCATAGCTCTGACTTGCTCGTTCCGTTGTCGAAAGACTGAGTTCTGCGGGTGAGCTAACTCGCCGAAACTCTTATCACGGCTTGGCTAACAGATCTATCATCACCAGTCCCATGGCCTCGCCAATATGGAAATAACTCTCACCATTGAAATTCCAGTGGTACCCGTTAGGCGGGGAGGGTGAATTGTTGCCGTAGTCGAATGCCCGCGTGTCCACGGTGGCCACCGTGCCGGCGAACTCGGGATGCTTGGCAGCATCGGCCACGGCTGCTTGCGCCGCAATCAGGGCCACTGCGGTGGGGTCGAGGTTGGCGTCACCCATCCCCGTGGCACCGATGACAAAGCGCATCTTCGGCGCGCTGAATTCGACACGGAGGTCTTTGATGAGGTTGGTTAGGTTTGCTTCATATTCGGCGGTAAAGCGGGCATTGATGCGATCGTTCCACCCTTGGTGCCAGCCGAAGCCAGCGATCTCGTAATTGTTACCATGATAGTTCGGACAATACTTTGGCAGGTTCTTAAGCACTTCATGGACTTTTTCGACCAGCAGTTTATAGCTCAAACCAAGTGTTCCGCCGGAACTGGGAGGACGGAAGTCGCCCGCCAGCGATCGACCGCCCCACGAAACCTTGATCAGCAACACCGGATCGGCCAGACTCTTGTCGAGGACCTTTCCAAACCCATATTCCGGCCCGATATACCCTTCCGGCATGCCGCACTGGCCACCGAAGCCCACCGTCAACGGACCATTCTTTCGCTCAACGGTCGGAACCTTGGGATCCGGATTGCCACCCTCGCCGCCCCAGTAGGAAACCCACACGTGCCCGCTGGCCACCCAGCCCGGCAGGTTCTCGCCTCCCTTGAAACCCGCGTATGTGACTGGATGGGCCGGATCCACCAGATAGGCATAGCGGGCGGGATTGTTCACGACCATGGCCCGCAAGCTCCCGAGGCCGCCAATAATGTTAGGCTCACGGTTCTCGGTATCCGGATTTCCCCCGAGGTCCACCTTGCCTGCGCCTTCCATGTTAGACTGACCTGATAAAACGAATACCTTCAACTTGCCGTTGCCGGGCCTCGGCTTGACGTTAAAAACGAGTGGCGCAACGGAGCTACTAGGTAAATTGTTGAGGTCCCCTTCGTAGCGGGCCGAGATGCTGTGACTGCCGCATGCCAGGTTGCTGACGGTGAGGGTGGCCAAGTGATTGTCGTTTGACAGGCTCTCGCCAAGCGGCGGCAGCGGCTTGCTGCCCACCGCCACTTTGCCATAGCGCGGGTCGTAGTTGCCGATCGGCGTCACCAATTGGCCGTCAAAATCATAGAAGACGATTTTTCCGGTGGGGTTGGCCCCAGTGGCCGCCGTGGCAAACGTGTGGGGACGTTCCACGAAGGCAATGATTTTCACCGGCTCACCTTGAGTGAACCCGTTGGTGCCGCGCTCGTGCTTGACTATGTTCGTGACAGTCGCCGTCCGCTGGTCCGTCACCGACTGGGTTAGCGGCGCGGAAATACCCGGGGCGTTGGTCGCGTCCCCCTCATATTTGGCGGTTAGGCTGTGAGATCCGCCAGCGAGCAGACTTGTGGTAAAGCTCGCCTTGGAGTCAGTGTTGACATCGCCAGTTCCCAGAGGCAGGTCCCCATCCAAAAACACAATTTTGCCGACGGGTTTGGCACCCGTCACGGTGGCAGTGAAGGTGAGGGGTTGCCCGAACTTTGTTGGTTCCGCGCCGGCGCTCCGTGTTAGAGTTGTTGTGGTGGCTGCGCGTGGTTCATTTCTAACGAGTTGAAAGCCATTGAGTGTTGCGGAGCCGCCAACCGGGCCCGGCTTGGCGGTAACGCGGATGGAACCGCCTGGCGCGGGGGTGATGTTCTTGAAGACGACGAAATCCTCCCCTTCGACCCAGGTGGCGCCGTTGAGGTTTTTGCCGCTGCTTGTCAGGGATTTATCCCCCGCGTCAGAGGAGTTAGAGGTTGTGAACGAGCCACCGCTGTTCCTGCCAAACGAATCCTGCGAGGCGAGGTAGAGGTCGTAGCGGTTGACCGGGTCCAGACCATGAATCTCTAGCAACATCTCTGCAGGTCGGGTCCAGCCCCCTTTGAGCATGTGCTGGCCATTGGCAGTCCAGTCATCGGCGGAGTACGTCCCATCGCTGATGCGGAAGCTCACCGCAGTGGCGTTGTTCACCGAGTTGCGCAACCGGGCACCGACCCCTCCCATGCCGTCGTTCCAGGTTAAGCCGGGATAGGCCACTGGGGCCACGCCCCGGTCAGCCGCGTTGGCCCGGCCATTCATCGAACTATCCCCATTGGCGAGATTTTCCCGCTTGTGACCACAATTCACATTGACCACTTCGACAAGCGCGGCGGCATGTCCACGCTGTGCGCTGACAAATAACATAAGGGCACTGCCTAGCAATGCCATGAGTCTGGTGTTTCTTTTCATATTGATAGGTTGTTATACCGCCAAATGCTGTCAATTGGCATCCAATCCACAGGAGGAAGTCATCGGACTCGGGAACTGTTGAAGAACTGCTGATAGAGGAAGGATGCGACGAAGGCGATGAGGGCGACGCCGATGAGAGCGCCGATGCGGTAGATGCTGCCGATGGCCGCCAAATCGTGCAAGAACAACTTAATCAGTGTCACCACCAGCAGACCTATGGCGGCATAGCGTGCCGGACGTGCTCCGTAACGGATGCCCATACCTAGCAATCCAAGCGAGAACAAGCCCCAGGCGATGCTATAGGACATATCGCGGGCGAAGTTGATGCCAAAGTTAAAGGCCACGCAACGGTCGCCGGGCGGGGTGAACCATTCGGCAATTTCAATATTCAGCAACAGGAACAGCAACACACAGCCGGAACCTATCAATAATCCCCGCGCCGGGATG
The DNA here is from genome assembly GCA_903827375.1 of Akkermansiaceae bacterium. Classification (GTDB taxonomy): domain Bacteria; phylum Verrucomicrobiota; class Verrucomicrobiia; order Verrucomicrobiales; family Akkermansiaceae; genus Luteolibacter. The sequence continues at coordinate 4,742 of CAIKHZ010000332.1, read as the reverse complement.
TCGAGGTGCCGCTCATCCGGATCGCTGAACCACCAAGCGCCAAGAAACTGGGCTGCAGCAACGATGCCATAGGTGTATAAATGCCAATCGATCAGCGCAACGGCACCTCGCGGGTAATCGCTAAATATCGCAGGGTTGAGCGTTAGTCGGACAAAGGCCGTCCCTAACAGCCCGAGACCGGCGAGCAACAGGCCAGCATGGGCCACCCGCCGGTGCAACCATAACAATAGAGCGCCTTCCAGCGCCCAACTCACAGTGAGCCAGTGGCGCTCGAATTGAATGGGGAAAATCAAGGTGATGAAAAGCAACGCAACGCCGCCAAACCAGGCGAGTCTGCCGCGCTGGACGTCTTCGGAAGTAGCGGGCCTACGAACGACATCGTAAAGCGCCAGCAAACTGGGAAGGGCGAAGGCAACTGGTAGCAGGCCCATGTTGCCTGCCATGGCGGGAAACGCCCGGCTCACTAGATGATGGATGAGCAGGAAATGGCCGACACCAGTCAGCGCACTGGCCATCCAAGGCCAGACTTGGGCCTCGCAGACCCGGTGGAACACAAAGGGCAAAATCAGAAACATCAGGTAAAGCCCGAGATACCATGCGAGCGGGATGCCTGGCAAGGTGGCATCAAATTGTGCGCCGTGCCACACGGCTTCGACCGCGAGGATACAACCCAGGGCGACGGGCACCAAGACGCCTTGGCGGTTAAACCGCGCCATTGCTATCAATAAAATCGCCATCAGCAGGCCGACGCCAAACACTGCCGAAGGATTTGCGATGGTCAGCCGCTGAATGACGAGAATCAATAGGGCAAACGGCATAACACCGGAGAGCACTGGCAAGCCTGAGGCCATTTGCTGTTCCAGTGTGGGCCTGCTATCGGCAGCCCCATCGGCTAGAGCGGGTTGTTCCCGGAGCCAGCGTCCGGCCAACGCGAACACCGCCGCCATGCCGGTGGTAATCAACAGGAACGGTGATAGGGCATCGATGGGCAGTGGCGCGTGCAGCAGCCACACCCCTGCCAGCACCAGCGAGAGCAGCAGCGACGCAAGCACTGGCAGCATCGCACCTGTGGCCGCCGCCAGCGCGATGACTAACAAATCGGTGAGGATTACCGCTGCCCAAACAAGCAGCGAGGCATCGGGCAAATGAAGAATATGCAGCAAGATCAGCAATTGGGTGAGCAGGGCCATCCACGGCCAGAGCTTGGGTGAAATAACTGTCGCACCCTCAGGGCGAAACCGGGCCAACAGCACCGGTCCCATGGCGTGGACCCCCCCGAACACCAAGCACACCACCAACGCCATGCCAAGCCGCTCGGCTGTAAGATAGGCACCTGTCCACATCGTCAGGTGCCAAAACGTGAGCAGGGCATTGAACAACTGGGCAACAAGCAGCTTGGGTTGCAACCACACCACTGCCAGCACCACCAGATTTTCCAACAGGATAAAGCCATAAAGCAAGGGCATGCGCTCAGCCACCGGGCCAAAGGCCAGCATGACAAACGCGAATATCATGGAGAGCGCGCTCAGAGCCAGAGTGGAGCCTGCCGCGTGAAGCCCCGGATCCCGGCGGCGCTGCTCCAGCCATGCGGATGCCAGAAACAACAGGTTGAAACCAACGAGAATGCCCATCGGGATCCAGATTCTCGAGCCGTGGGCGTAGTTGCCGAGGACGAAAAATTCGCCGAACCAAGCTAACAGCATCAGGCCTGTGCCAACGGCTGCGCCACTAACCAAAAACCCCCAGCGGCGGTGGCGAGACACTGCCAGCAGGCCGATGACCAGCAAGCCGATGTAGCCGAACAATCCGAGCGGTTGATCCCTGCCGGTATGCACCAACACGGGTGTTAGAAAACCGCCAAGCATCCCCAGCACCGCTACCACCAGCGCGTCAAGCCGCACCGCTATGAGAAATGCGACGACCGTGATGAGGACCATCCATACAAAGGTGGGCAGGATGTCGAAGACTTCCAGACGATAATAGGCATGAGCCGCAAACGTCACCCCGTAGAGAATCAGCACCGCCGTGGCGCACAGCGCCTGTGCCAGCACTTGATAGGCCCCCTTGCGATGCAGCGCCAACCCGCCAACCAAGAGGCTCGTGCCGGTCACAAAGCCCAGCGTCACTCGCAATACAGGCGAAATCCAATTGTTTTCAAAAGCATACTTCACAAAGAAGATGACTCCGAAGAACAATGCGATGCCACCCAACCAGGCAAACAATTTGACGCCCATGAATTGCTCAAGCGAAAAGACCGGTCGCGTCTCGACTTCAACTGATATGGCCTGTGCAGGCACCAGCGGCTCAAACTCGCGCGGCGCTGCTGCTACCGGGGGGCGGATTGGCACCTGCGGCGCTGATGCCGCCGGACGGATCGGTGGCGGCACGGCGGGTCGTGGCAGGACCACAGGGAGCTCCTCCGCTTGGTCCGGCACCACCGGTGATGGCGGGCTTGGCTGGGGCTGGGGGCCGTTGAAGGCCATCTGCAACAGGCGAGTTTCCCGTTGCAAGAGTTGCAATCCGCGTTCCATCCGATCCAATTTCACTTGGATTTCGCGGGCATCGGTTTTGGCCTGTGACGCTTTGAGCAGAGCCACGATGGGCGCGGCAATCAGCCAGATGAGAAGCAAACAGACGAGCAGTGTTAGTCCTTCCATAGCAATTGTTGGAACATTCCAGTCCCAGTGTGCCTGAAATAATCCCCCATGCCTACCTATTTCTTTCGGGCTCTGCCCCGAGACGCAAAACAAAGATGTTGGCGTAACGCCAACATCTTTAGCTTTTCATGAATACCCGGGCTTGGGGGAGCATGCCGCCATGATACGCATGGCCAGAGGCGGGCAAGATGCCCCCTAACCTTGAGAAGGTCCTGCGTGATTATTCCTGGGTTTGGCCGTTATGGCACTCGTTGCAGGAGGGGTCCGAGTTTTCCGAGTCGATGTGAATAAACGTGAGGCCCTTGGCATCCACCTTTTCGAGGTCCTTGCCGGAGCCTTGTGCGACGATGAGATGGCAGGCGTTGCAATCACTGCCTTTGATCGAACTCTTGCCGTCACTTGCCAGATGCTTCCCATCATGGCAACGGAAACAGCCGTTGGAGTCCTTGTGGCCAATCAGGTCGGGGTGAACCCGCCAGTCCACTTTCATCTCCGGGAAGAAATTGGCCGCGTAAATCGCCTGGGCTTCCTTGATCAGCGCGCCGACCCGCTTTTCATCCGGATATTCGCCGCGCAGGAAACTCTCAATCTTCTGGTTAGCCTCCTCGCGGGTGGCATACGGCTGCACCAGCGCCTTGACCACCTTGGCTTTGGCCCACGGAAGCGTCGGATCGATGCGGCCGAAGGCCATCGATTGATCCACCGCCGCATTCGGCGAGAGGTACTTGTGAGATGGGCGATTGTGGCAATCCATACAATCCATGGTGCGGATGTCATACTTGGATATATCATCGGTGAATTCCTTGGTCCGGTACTCCGTGACCTTCTGGTTGGCATCGGTCACCCGTACCCACGGAATTTTGAGCCGACCTTCATCGGTGGCGATGAATTCAACTTTGTTAGAAACGCTCATGTGCGAGTGGATGCCTTGTACCGGACCATGAACCGGGTCGCTGCCGCCCACCTTGAGCACCATTTGTACGGTGAAGGGCGTGTTGGTCTCGTCGGCTAGGAAATGCCGGTAGGTCTTCTGCAGGTCGCCGGTGTGCTTTTGGGCCCAATGGCAGGACTGGCAGGTTTCCTGGGCTGGCCGCTGGTTGACGTTATGCAGGGCGATGGGCCGGTTGAAATCGCCCAGAATCATGTGATAGAGCTGGCGCATGCCGCTGATCTTGGTGCGGATGTAATTGCCGGCACCGGGGCCGACGTGGCAGGCGACGCAGGCGACCTTGGCGTGGGCGGAGTGCTGATAGGCCTTGAACTGGGGCTCCATCGGAGTGTGGCATACCTCGCCGCAAAACGAATTGCTCTCGGTAATGTGATAGGTCTCGTAACTGCCCAGCGCCGTCAAGAACAGGAACCCAAGGCTGCCACCGACGAAACCGACGAGCAAACGGCGGTCGCGGGTGCGGGCCAGGTTGACGTGGAGGATGAAATTGGAGACCATTTCGGGATGGTCTTTGGGGATGCGGCGGGTTTCGAGGATATAGCCCATCAACACCGCAGCCAAGCCCACCAATAGGAATGAGGGGGCCACCACGTAGGCGAGAATGCCCATGTAGGGGTTGGCGTGGGTGGCAAAAAGGTCCACCGAAAATAACAGCATAAAGGCGAAAAACGCCGAGACGGCAACCACCAAGCCAGAGAGGCTGAGCCAGTTGCGCAGGCGACTGAGGCGGGTGGGCAGAGGAGTGGAGGAGGAGGGAATGGATTCTTCGCTCATGGGGGGAGGTAGTCGGATAGAAGCTGGAGGGGGGATGGCGGCGAGGTTTTGTCACACAAGGCGTGATGACGCAACGGTTGATTCTTCGGAGACGGAGGAATTGTGGCAGCGGTCTGTGGCCGACGCGGCGCTTGGCTTGGTCGCTGGCTTGGTCGTTGGCTGCGACGCTCATAAAGCGCCGCTACAGTCCTGCGCAGGTTGGCATTGTAGCGGCGGCCTGTGACGGCTTTTCCCCAGTGGGAAAAGTCGCGGCGCTTGGCTTGGTCATTGGCTGCGACGCTCACAGAGCGCCGCTACAGTGCTGAGTTAGGGTTCAAAAAAGGCGGGGGCTCGTTGCCGAACCCCCGCCCGAGACACTTGCG
>CAIKHZ010000331.1 GCA_903827375.1 Akkermansiaceae bacterium | reverse complement strand
CGGAACCCACGGAACCCACGGAACCCACGGAACCCACGGAACCCACGGAACCCACGGAACCCACGGAACCCACGGAACCCACGGAACCCACGGAACCCACGGAAATGCCCAAGCGTACGGATGGCCAGCCCTAACAAGCCCATCGGAGCCAACGCGCATTCGCCCTTTGCCGGATGCGTGATTTTGGTCGCGGCTCTGGGAGTGATGGTTTTTCTGGTGGTGTTTTCGACCTGGGGTTTATTCCGGCAGGCCAATGCGATTGAGAAATTCACGGCAGAACTCCCCAATCCGGTGGAAGTGACCACGATGGACGGCCGGGACGGGGAAATGAACCGCCTGGCAGAGAAGTTGGAGCAATTTCGGGCGGATTTGGCGGGGGATAGTGAGACGGCATTGGTGCTGACGCCGGAGGAAATGAATCTCGGCATAGCCCTCTATGAGCCGTTCAAGGACCTGCGGGGCACTCTGCGTGTGCTGGCGGTGGACGGAGCCACCTTGAAGATGGCGATTTGCTTCAAGCTCAATGGCAGACCCCGCCTCGCCCACAACGGGGAGAGCGGATGGATCAGCTCCAATCCTCGATTCCTCAATGCCACCCTGACAGCCAAGCCAGAATTGCTAGGGCATGAGGTCGTGCTTAAACTTGCGGCGATTGAGGTGACCGGTGCCAAGGTGCCTGTCGAGTTTATGGAGCAGATGTCGCCCTATCGGATCACCGAGCGCTATCTCGGCGACGCCCTGCTCGGGCCTGCCATGGGCAAACTCACGGAGGTGGGGGTGGTGGATGGGGCGCTGGTCCTGCGGCGTAAGCCGGGCCAGGTACCTGCTGACCGGATCAGCGCCGGGCAGGTGGACTTTGCGAGTTCGCGACTCTTCACCGTGTTAGGAGTGGTGGCCTGTGGCTTTTTGCTCTTCGTCGGAATGTTGATCTTCGTTCGAGCCCGCGCCAAAGGCAACCTTACCCCGAGCTAGATTACGTTCTGGCTAGCTCGTGACAGGTTCCAGCACAAATCCCGGCCGCTGCGGCGCTTTTATGGCACACGTTATGAAACTCAACTCCGGATCTCTCATTGCAGGCATGGCCCTAGCTTCCTGGCTGGTGGCGGTGGCCGCGCCCGACGCCGCCTCACCCGCCGAACCCAAGGACACGCCCTCTCCGGCTTTGCAAAAAGAGCAGGAAACGCTCGGTGCCGAAAACAAGCTGCAAGCCGAGCGGCTCACCAAGGAAACCAACGCGATGCGGGCCGAAATCACCCGCCTCAAGTTGGACCGCGAGTTGATCACTGAAAAACTCGCCCTGGAAGCCGCCAAGCGCCAGGAATTGGCGAAGGACGAGATTGCCAAACTGGAGGGTGAGAAGGAAAAACTGGCCCGCGAAGGCGAGCTGGCGAAGGTGCGTGCTGAGAAGCTCACCAACGATCTCAAGAGTGTTCAAATGACCTCAGCTTTAGAGGTGAGTCGTTTGCAAAATGACATTGCGCTCATCGAGGTGAAGGAGAAGCGGGGGCAGTTTGCCGACTCCAAGCCGGTTTATTTGCAAAACCCGCTCAAGCCCGACGGCACGCTCGTCGTCTCGGACCGCCGGATCAGTCTCAATGGGATGATCACCTCGGCCACAGCGGATTCGATCACCGACCGCATTGATTACTGGAACAACAAGGATCGGAAATTGCCGATTTTCATCGTCATCGACGATTGCCCGGGCGGCTCGGTGATGGCCGGCTATCGCATCCTCAAGGCAATGGAATCCAGCGCCGCACCCATCCATGTGCTAGTCAAATCGTTTGCAGCGTCGATGGCCGCCTGCATCACCACCTTGGCGCATGAATCCTACGCCTATCCGAATGCAATCATTTTGCACCATCAGATCAGCTCGCAGATTGTCGGGGCCCGGCTCAATCTCACCCAACAAAGGGAATTTTTCGAGGAAAGCAACCGCTGGTGGGACCGCTTGGCGGCCCCCATCGCGGTGAAAATGGGCATCAGCACCGACGAGTGGATCAAGCGGATGTATGCCCATTCCTCCAGCGGGGATTGGAGTGAGTTTGGCGATAAGGCCAAAGAACTCAAATGGGTCAACCACATCATCAACGGCGTCGAGGAAACCTCCTTCACCAAGGACCCAGATGCCAAACCCTCGGCCCCAATCCCTCCCGTCAAGGTGGGCATGAACGAGGAAGTGGATTCCGATGGCCGCACCTTCGTCTGGCTGCCCCGCCTCAACCCAAAAGATGTCTATTTCCTCTACAATCCCGACGGTTACTACCGGCTGCGCTGAGCTCGGCTCATGAGAACGGCAGACCGCTCACTGCCCCCGCTCCCTGGCATATCCTGAAAAAAGATTTTTTTTCGCTTGCCACAAGGCGGTATCCTGCAATTTTTCCCCCGCGATATCTGCTTGTGTGTCCGCAAAGTGCTGGCACCGGCAGTCATTAAGACCTCCTATCTAACCGGATTTCTGGTTTCTTAAGAGCGCAAATCATAAAACCAACCAAAATTCTATTCCATGAAACCCTCCCGTTCCGCCCTGTTTTTGGCAGGCTCTCTCACCGCGTTTCTCGCTTCCGCTTCCACCCAAGCCTCCAATCTTACCTGGGACAATGGGGCAGCCACCGGCGCTTGGAACCTCACCGACGCCAACTTCGGCGGATCGGCCTGGACTAACGGCAATACCGCCGTGTTCGGCGGCAGCGACGCCAGCACCGTCACCATCAACGCCAGCGGCGTTTCCGCCGCCGGCCTGACCTTCAGCGCCAACAACGACGTCATCACTCAGAGCGGCGGCAATACTCTCACCCTGACTTCTATCCCGGTGGTGACCGTCGGCAGTGGCCTGACCGCCACCATCAACTCCCCGCTGGTCGGCGTCGATGGCATCGATGTCGAAGGCAGCGGTGTGTTGAATTTGGGCGGTGTCAGCACACTGAGCGGTGGAACAAACGGGTTTTTGGGGCTCCGCGTTGGCGTCACCTCTTCAGGCAATACGGTCAATCTCAGCAATGGGGGGACCTTAGGCACGATCGATGCCAATCGCCGCAGCCTCTACATTGGCAATTCAGCCTTCGGAAGTAACAGCGTAGTCATATCCACCCCTGGCACGTCTTTGGCTCCCACGTTCAATGTGTCTGGCAATGGTGCGCAGATGTTCCTTGGCGCGAGTTCCTCCAGCAACTCGCTACTCGTCAACAACGGGGCGTACGTTGCCCAGACCAATGGTGGTGGCACCAATACTTGGTCAATCGGTATCAACTCTGGTGCCAACAGCAATTCGTTTACCATTGATGGAGCCAACTCGCAGGTGGTGTTTGGAAGTAATCAGATTCTCGATGTCGGCAAGGCCGGTAACAGCAACTCCTTTACTGTCAGCAACGGAGGTTTTTTCAGATCCTCGCGACTGGGCGTGGGCGACGCAGGCGGATCCTTCAACTCCGCCACTGTGATCGGCACAGGTGCTGCCAATTCCACCATCGTAACGCTCAGTGGAACATCTAACAATGCGTTTGAAATCGGTTCCGGCAGCGGTGCCAATTCCAACTATGTGTCGGTCCAAGCCGGCGGCGTGATCAATATCACCGGCACTGGCACTAGCAGAAATTATTCCATCGGCGGCAAGGGCCAGCAGAATACGCAGACAGCCGGCGGCGACAGCAACTACCTCGAAGTCACCGGCACTAACTCGGCGTTCAACATGACCGCCGCTCTGCCCCTGACGCTCGGCGGAACCGCCACGGGTGCCGGCCCCGGCACCGTCACAGACGGCGGCAACAACAACCACATCAATATCAGCAGCGGTGGCACGATCACCTTGACGAGCACCTCGCTCTATGTGTTCGGTTCCACATCGACCGGGAATACTTCGGTGAATCTGGGCAATGGCATTGGCACCAGCACGCTGACTGTCGGTGCGACCGCCGGCTACACCGCAGGGGTTTACCTCAGCAATGCTAACGGAGCTTTGAACATCAACAGTGGCCGCTTGATTGCTGGGGCAGCTGGGGCTCTCGTCAGTGGCGCAGGCACCGTCGATCTGCTTGGTGCCGCCAATATCTCCACGGCCTTCGCCAGCAGCATCAGCACAGTGATCACGGGTGCAGGCAGTCTGACGAAGGAAGGCTCGGGCACGCTCGACCTCACCAACCTGAACTCCTACACCGGCGATACCACAGTGACGACCACCGGCGGCGTGTTGAAGATGGAAAATGCCTGTCTATCAGACATCGGCAAGGTGAACCTCTTCAACGGCGGCAAGCTCAACCTCAACACCGGTGGTGCCACTGACACCATCGGAGCCTTGTATTTGGACGGCGTGCTGCAAACGGCAGCCGGCACTTGGGGATCGAGTTCGTCGGGCGCAGCCAACCAAAACGACACGTATTTCAGCGGCACAGGCAAGTTGCTGGTCGCTGCAGTGCCGGAACCCACGGTTGCCTTGCTGGGCGGCCTGGGCCTGCTCGGCTTGCTGCGTCGCCGTCGTGGTGCTTGAGCAAGGTGTGTGTTGTCTTCCAGAATAGCGTCGTCTTGCGCATTGCGGTTTAACCGCACATGTCTTGATATGAGATGTTCCGGGTCGAATGCCCGGAACTCTTGTGCCGTGGGTCTTCTGCTAGCCACTCGTCTCCATGTGGCTGCGCGCCTTTTGCCGCAGGCCCTGCGTGGCGCGTCCCTCCAGCGCAACGTCACTCGCCAAGTGCTGTGTGAAGATATGAAAAATCCCCTTTACTGCCTACGGGGATGAGGGCGGGGGAGTCTTCACCGGCGGGGCATCGACGATGACCTTGTCCCCCATCAGCCTCGCCAAGGTCGGCTCGACTGCCTGCGACCAAGCCTCCGCCCCCGCAGGACTGGGGTGCAACAAGTCCCACATCAGATCGGTATTGATGGTGCCGTCGGGACGCAGGAAAACCTGATTCACATCCAGCCAGAAGACCTGCTTTCCGTCGGCCAGCTTGGCGGTCATTTCGCCGGCGCGGCGGCACGTTTCGATGCATTGTGCCGATGAATTGAATGCCGGCGGGCTAACGGATGTCTCCTTGTCGCCACCGCGCGGAAAGATGCGCAGCACGAGGATCTTGGTGGTCGGGTGGCGTTGTCTGATCAAATCGACAATCGCCTTGGTGCCGACGAAGATCTGTTCAGCGGTATGAACACGGGCAAAGTGGCGGTCGTCGCTGTTGTTGGTGCCGATCAGCAGCATGACCACCTTGGGCGACTTGGCGAAGTCGAGCTCACCGTGTTGCAAGTTCCACAGGATTTCCTCAGTGCGCTGGCCGTTCATTCCAAGGTTGATGGCATGACGTGGCGCAAAGTGGCGGTTCCACACGGCTTGGTTCGGTGCATACTTGCCGTCGTTCAATTCGCCCAACGAATGGGTGATCGAGTCGCCGATCAATACCAGCTCGTAGTTGCCGGCCTTGATCGCTGCGACCTTCTCCTCATGCCGCGAACTACCGTTTCGGGTCGGAAAATCCGCGTCGCCTGCCTGTGGTTCGGCTGTGGCCAATGTGGCCAGCATCAGACACAAGCTGCCAACCCAGCGGATATTTAATTGCGTCATGGCCCAAAGCATTGTCCATCGGCGATAGCCGTCAAGCACAATGCAGGAACTGCAGTCAGTAGATCTGGCAGATCCGGCAGAGATGTGGCTGCTGCGTCCCGCAGCAGGCCGTGCAGGCGGCGTCCCGCCGTCTGTCTCTTCAATTGATTGGTTTTACGTTAATCAGTGAGATTGCCGTGACTGAGGAGTCGGCGCGGTGCAGGTTTTAGGTGGCATTTGGCGGTTGCAGCGGGGCGGATTTACGATAGACAGAGGCCATGCACATTACCCGCTGGGATTGGTTGATCGTTGTGGTGTACGCGCTGGTGGTCGTTACCATCGGGCTTAGAGCCGGGCGCAAACAATCCAGCAGTGAGGAATACTTTTTGGCGGGGCGCAAGTTGCGCTGGCCATTCATCGGGGCGTCAATCTATGCCGCCAACATCTCGACGGAGCATTTCGTCGGTCTGGCCGGCACGGCCTATGTCATGGGCATGGCCATAGGCGCTTACGAGTGGATCGCGGTGTTCTGTTTGGTGCCGCTGATCCTGATTTTCCTACCGCTCTACATTCGCACCCGCATCTACACGGTGCCCGAGTTTTTGGAAAAACGCTTTGATCCGAATGTGCGCCTGTTGTTTTCCGGCTTCATGCTCGCCATGTCCATTGTCGCCAAAATCGCCATTTCGTTGTGGGCGGCAGCGATCGTGTTCTCGGATGTGCTAGGCTGGGACCGGCTCACCGTCATCTGGGTCGTCGGGTTGGTCACGGCGCTCTACACGATGAAAGGCGGCTTGGGGGCGGTGGTCTATACCGATGCCATCCAAACGGTGGTGCTGCTGGCCGCCGCCATTGCGCTGACGGCCATCGGTCTCCATCAGGTCGGCGGGTTCAGCGGGCTGCACGCCAAGCTCGACCCGGCGATGTTCTCGATGGTGCGGCCGGCGACTGACCCTGATCTGCCGTGGCCGGGGGTTTTCATCGGGGTGTTCTTTGTGGGTGCCTTTTATTTTTCGATGGATCAGGTGTTGGTGCAGCGGGTATTTGCGGCCAAGACCCTCAATGAAGGGCGCCTTGGCGCGGTGTTTTGCGCGTTTCTTAAGACCCTCAACCCACTGCTTATCGTGCTGCCCGGGCTGATTGCCAAGGCGCTCTATCCGCATCTGGAACACAATGACGACGCCTATCCTACGTTGCTGAAAAACCTGATGCCGCAAGGGTTGCTAGGGCTGACGATTGCCGGTCTAACAGCGGCGCTGATGGGGCACCTGAGTGCGACCTACAATTCCATCGCGACGCTCGTCACGCGGGATTTCTATCTGCGATTCCGGCCGGAGGCGACGCAGCAGCGGCAGATATTGGTTGGGCGCATCGCGGTGTTGGGAGTGTTTGTGTTGGGGGCAGTGTGGGCACCGATCATCGGCGGCTACAAATCGCTCTTCATCTATCTACAAAACATCTCCGCTTACCTGATGATGCCTTTCGCCTTTATCTTTTTCTTCGGTGTGTTCTGGAAACGCATCAACACCCAGGGGGTCATCGCCTGCATGCTTGTGTCCTTTGTGCTGTGCCCGGTGATGCTGTATAACAACCAGCTCAAGCCCGAGGAGCAGTGGTTCCAGTGCCTCAACACGCCGCTGCTCATCCCGTGGCTGCACCGAGCCATGATTGTCACGGTCATTTGCGTTGCCTTTCTGGTGGGCGTTTCGTTGCTGACCCCGCGCCCCGCTGCCGCCAAATTGGTGGACACCACGGTGCATTGTTTGTGGGACGGTTCTTCGGCCCCCGCAGCTGTGCACTGGCTCAAGGATTACCGGCTGTGGCTGGGCATCGTCTGCGGCGCAACCGCCGTCCTGTGGTTTCTGATGCGCTAACGCTTGTGTGGAAATTCTCGCCGACGGCAGACTGGTCGGATTTTTTTGCACGGAGCCTGGATGGATGGGACCGCCTAGTCCCAAACGGAAACCTGGCGCGATGAAGACCGCCGCGGTGATAGGGTCCGGGTGCGCTCGTGCTCGAACCCGAAAATCATCGACGAGACGGCCGGCCAGCTCATCGTGACGAGCTACTCGAATCTCTAACATTTTCAGCGCTGGGGTGCGGGATTGCGTATGCCCCCGGTGGTCCTGCAACGGCCATCGGGCCATGTGGACACTTGGCGCTTGCGGGCGGCGGTGTTGAGTGCCAGAAATCGGGCGCGGCATCCCGCATGAAAATGTCCGGCTCGTCGCGCGGGCTGCGTGGGGGCTCCTGAAACAACAACGACAACAACCTAGCCTCCTCGAACCGCAACAACAACGACCCGTCGAACGAGAACAACAACCTCGGCTTTCGTGTTGCCAGTGTCTCTGATCCAACGACAGTGATGCTGACGATCCTCGCTAGCGGAGTTTTGGTACCCCCCCCGGAAACGTTGATTCTTTCCTTTGATTCTTTATCTCTTTGTCCTGCTTCTTCGGGGAGGGACCGTTTCTTCGCGGAGGGCCGCCATCTTGGCGGCAGGATTTGACATCCTGCCAAATGTTTTCCCTTATTCCATATGGCTTTGCTGATGGTATAACGTTTTGGTGTACACACAATTTTCCTAACAGGAATCGCCAACCCCTCCCCCCCTGATGTTCCCGAAGCCAATTTCATGAACATGCTTGTGGCCACGGGGTGCCGGGTCCGCCGTCCCCCTCGATCTCCTGATGCTGTCGCTGCCAAGTCCTGCCGGGTGCCGGGTGCCGGGTGCTGGTCACCTCGGGCTGGTGCTGGTCGACGGATCAAATCGGACACAATGTCCAATATCCCGCCGTCCTCCGCGCGTTAACCGGGGGGGGCGGTCGGGTCACCGGGGGCAATGCTCCGCCCGGTGCCCGGTGAGCCGTACACGTTGGTCCCAGGCGCGAGAAACCGCCCCTCAGTTTCCCAAGGGACGGTCAACTAACGCGGCAAGTGAACCAGACTTGCCGCCGATATGCCGCGATGACTAGTCGCGGAAAGTTTTCAATGAAAGTCAGCGGCTAACGGGTCGGTGGCCAGCTTCACACGGCCTCGAACAAGCGGTGCCGGTGCCGGGGGCGCTGGCGGTGCCAGTGACGCGACCGACCCGGTATCTCTCCAGCGCATCGTCGGCGGCAAGTTGGTGGCCCTCAAGCCGGACGAATCGTTAGACAGCTTCCAGTCCAACCGCCCGAGTCCAACATTTACCGGCTTCCTTGAGCACTTGCGGCGTGACTCGGCGCTTGGCATGATCCCGTTCGAGTTCGCGGCAGACTCCAGCAAGATCGGCGGCGCAGGTGTCAGGCTCGTGGTTGCCAAGGCCGACCGGCGGTTTTCATTCCGCCAAATGATCCTTGAACGGCGCTTCATCCGCCCGGTGTGGGCCTACGTCATTGGGGACGCGATCAGCCGGGGATTGCTGCCGCCCATCGCAGGATGGTGGAAAATTTCCTCTGTGCCGCCCCGCCGGGTGACCGTGGATGCTGGCCGCGAAGCCCAGCAAAACCGCTCGGATGTGGAGATGGGGCTCAAAACCCTGTCAGACCACTTTCAGGAGCTGGGTGCCGATTTCGGTGAGGAGATTGAACGCCGCGCCAGTGATGCCAAGCTGATTCTCGACACCGCCGCCAAGTATGGCGTGCCGGTGGACATGCTGTGGAAGCCGACGGGTTCTGCGGCAGCAGTGCAAATCGGCGGCGTGAAGGCCCAATAAAAACAGTCGGAAAATTATTAGAAAAAATAATTTGATTTTTCTTGACCCTGCGGGGGGGGGGGCTAACAAGGCGTGGAAGTCATTCAAATCAATTATGAAACAATCCATTACATCAACATTCGGGCTGGCCATATTGGCTGGCATATCTCTCGTCAGCCCGGCTTTTGCCGTGGTCAGCATGAGCTGGACGAGCATCGGCAACGTCAACAACGCTGCGGACCCATCAACCGGCTACGGATCGGTGGACCACGCCTACAACATCGGCACCTACGAGGTGACTAACGCCCAGTACGTGGATTTCCTCAATGCCAAGGGTGCTTCCAACGACGCCGGAATTTACAACGGGACAATGGGACACACAGGAGGAACCTACAACTACGGCAATATCGTCCAAAGCGGCTCTAGCGGCAGTTACACTTACAGCGTGAGCAGCACCTACGCGAACCAGCCCGTGGTTGGAGTGACGTGGTTTGACGCTGCCCGCTTCAGCAACTGGCTGGGCAACGGCCAGGGCAGTGGCAGCATGGAGACTGGG
>CAIKHZ010000330.1 GCA_903827375.1 Akkermansiaceae bacterium | reverse complement strand
GCCGACGACAGGCAACCGCTTCACGGCGGTGGGCCTCTATTTCGGCCGCAAATTGCAGATAGAAACCGGGGTTCCGATCGGTCTGATTAAGACAGCTTGGAATGGCACCCGCATCGAGCCTTGGATCTCGCCTGCCGGGCTGGCCAGTGTGAAGGAATTGCCACCCGTGACCGGTCTTCCCGCCGAATACAAATCCGATGGGGGGTATCCCTCAACCTGGCATTGCCTGTATAACGGCAAGATCCAACCGGTCACCCGCTATGGAATCAAAGGTGCCATCTGGTATCAGGGTGAGTCAAATGGCGACGAGGGCGAGACATACTATCAAAAGCTGCGCGCTCTGATCGGCGGCTGGCGGACGGCGTGGGGCGAGGGCGATTTCCCGTTCTACATTGTCCAGTTAGCCGGAAGGTTTAGTTCTACCTACACTCCGGCGGGCCAAGACCCTGCGGGCGGAGATGGCTGGGCGAAGATCCGCATGGCACAGTTCAAGGCCCTGAACATTCCTCACACGGGGATGGCTGTGACCATGGACCTAGCAGACGTTAGGGAGCCCGGGGATATCCATCCCAAGAACAAGCGTGATGCCGGCGAGCGCCTGGCGCTGTGGGCCCTGGCCAAGGATTACGGGAAAAAGGACTTGGTTTACAGCGGGCCGCTGTACAAGGAGATAAAGATGGAGGCTAACAGAATCCGGATTGTTTTCGACAGCGTTGGATCCGGACTGACCGTGGCCACCAAGAAAGGTTTCGCTCCTGTGGTCAAGGAACCTCAAGGCAAACTGAAGCACTTCGCCATCGCCGGTGATGATAAGAAGTGGGCGTGGGCCGATGCCGTCATCGACGGCAAGACAGTGGTCGTCTCCAGCTCCAAGGTGCCCAAGCCGGTCGCCGTCCGATATGCCTATACCATGTCCGGCGATGACTGCAACCTCTACAACAACGAAGGCCTGCCAGCCTCGCCTTTCCGCACGGATGACTGGTGAGCCAATCGACAAGGAGTCGGGTCAGGAATGTCTGACCGGGCTGGCAACAGTCTTCTGTTTCGCCATGAGATCGATGGACTGGAGATGAAAACAGTAACTAACAAACAATATTCATGAGAAGCAAGTGTACCTTTGGGATCCCGCTGGGATTAATGATGATGGGTTCGTCCGGATGGGCGCAGGATAATCCGTCAGTCAGCGGGCTGTTCAGTGACCATGTGGTGTTGCAGCGCGACATGCCGGTGCCGGTGTGGGGGACCGCCAAGCCTGGCGCAAAGATTGCGGTCACCTTCGGGCAGCAGGCAAAGACGGCTGAAACCGGCAAGGATGGCAAGTGGCTTGTGAGGCTAGACGCCATGAAGGCATCCGCCGAGCCCGCCCAACTCACGGTCAAATCCCTAACTGGAGACAAGCCGGTGATCATTAGCGACGTCCTCGTGGGGGATGTCTGGTTCTGTTCGGGGCAATCTAACATGGAATGGCAAATGAAGCAGTTCAAGACGCAGGAGGATGTGGCCAAGGCGGAATTCCCGAAGATTCGTCACAGCAATCACGGCAATGGCTGGGCCGTTTGCTCGCCGGCAACGGCGGGTGATTTCACCGCCACGGGCTTTTACTTTGCCCGCCGGATTCATCGGGAGACACACGTTCCGATTGGCCTGTTGAACAATGCCATTGGCGGGACCGCCATAGAACCCTGGATATCACCCGAAGGATTCAATGCGTCACCGGTGTTGAAAAAGATCGAGGTGGGGAAACTGATCGAATATCGCAAGCGTTTGGCGGATACGCTCCCCGTGCTCGATGACTGGCTCAAGAGCGCGAAGCCGATGGTTGAGTCCGGCAAGGAGTTTCCCGTGCAGCCAACGCTGCCGGTGCCACAAAGGGATGTGGGTTACGGCACACTTTTCACGCCACACACACTTCCACTCATTCCCTTCGCCATCAAAGGCATGATCTGGTATCAGGGCGAGGCCAATGGTCCTGAAGGCGGTATCTACGCGGACAAGATGAACGCCCTCTTCACCGGCCTGCGAAAGGCATGGAACCAGGGCGACCCTTCGACAGGCTCAGGGCGAGACTTCCCGGTGTATTTCGTCCAATTGCCGAATTTTTCTGGTCAGCCCAATGACATCGAGCTCGGTGATGAAAACTTTTCTGGGACCCGCCTGGCCCAGTTCAAGGCACTCAAGAGCATTCCTAACACCGGCATGGCGGTCACCATTGATACCAGCGACACAGGCGACCTGCATCCGAACAACAAGCGGGATGTGGGGGACCGTTTGGCCCAGTGGGCGCTTGTCAGGGACTATGGCAGGAACGATCTGATTAGCAGCGGCCCGCTCTACAAAGGGATGAAGATCGAGGGAAGTAAAATCCGCGTCATGTTTGATTATATTGGCAAGGGTCTGATCATCGGTAAGAAAAAAGGCGAGGAGGCTATGCAGGAGGTTCCCGCGGAAAAACTCGGGTGTTTCGCTCTCGCCATAGCGGATTCTTCCAACCCCAAAGGACTGAAGTGGTCCTGGGCTGAGGCTGTGATTGACGGTGATACCGTGGTGGTTTCAAGTCCTGATATTCAAAAGCCGGTTGCTGTGCGCTACGCATGCATCTGCAACCCAACAGGTAACAAACTCTATAACAAGGAAGGCCTGCCGGCTTCTCCATTCCAGACAGACCACTGAAAGCATCACCCATCATCATGAACAAGCCAACAACCATCACCGCCCAGCTGCTAGCACCGCTGGTTGCGCTGAATTCTATAATCATGCGTGTTACAGAGAGGCAAGGAACCATCGTTGCGCAACGTCAACGGATAGGCTTCATCACGGGCCTTCTCTGGTGCTGCCTTTTGATTGGGCCAATGGCGAGTGGCGCGGAGTTGAAGGCGTTGCTAGTGACCGGTTACGATCCGCACGGGCACAAGTGGGAGGAGACAACGCCGATTTTGGAAGGTGTGCTCCAGAACAACGGGAAGTTTGATGTCGAGATTGCAACATTGTCCTCAGCGCAAGAGGCACAAGCTTTTGCTCCCGATTTCGGGAAATATAACGTTATTGTGATGGATGCGCATGGGCGGGACTGGTCCGCAGCGACTCAGGATCAATTTGAGAGATATGTGAATGGCGGTGGTGGCTTGGTTGTGGTTCACAATGCGGTGGGGCAGTTCGCGACATGGAGCGCGTATCGGGCCATGATCGGCATCGGGCCGGGGGGGCAGCAGGACGGAGTCGGGTTCCAGTTTGATGAGACTACGCACTCGGTGGTGCAGATTCCGCCCGGTGAAGGAGTCAAGCAAAACGGGCATGGCAGCCAGCACGAGTGGGTCGTCAAGAGTCGCGAGCCGGAGCACCCGATCATGGCCGGTCTGCCGCTGACATGGATGCACACGGCGGATGAACTGTACCACGGATTTCGCGGCAAGCCTGAGTCCGTCAAAAATCTTAAAGTGTTGGCCACGGCGTTCAGCGCCAAGGAGACCGGCGGCACCGGCAGTCATGAGCCGGTCATGGTCGTGAACCAATTCGGCAAGGGACGCATCTTTCAGCTCATGCTGGGTCACAGTGCCGGAGCCATGTCCTGTGTCGGATTCCAAGCGGTCTTCCTGCGTGGGACAGAATGGGCGGCGACTGGCAAAGTCACTCCAACCGGCGTTCCCGGGGACTTTCCTTCCGCCGACAAATCGAGCGCGAGGCCGACGGTCAACAAATCATCATGAATGCCATCGGCTGGATCGCCAACAAGAAAAATCCAAACGAATCATCACAAATAGCTGAATCCAAATGAAACATATCATCTCACGAAGAACATTCCTCGGCCGGGCCTCGCGATGGGCGGGCGCGGCGGCTGTGGTGCCGAGTATCGTGCCGTCGTCTGTGCTGGGACTTGACGGTGGAGTTGCGCCGAGCAACAGGATCGGGTTGGGGTTTATCGGACAGGGGGGACGGGGGCAAGGAACGGCGCCCGGTTTTCTCGGATCTGGCGCACAAGCCATTGCCGTGTGCGATGTCTGGTCCGACCGGGCTGAGGCGGCAAAGCAACGACTCGGCGCAGCGCATGCCTACACGGATTTCCGGGAACTGCTGGCACGGGCCGACATTGATGCCGTGGTGATCTCCACCCCGGAACACTGGCATGTGCCAATTGCCATCGCCGCGGCCAAAGCCGGCAAGGATATCTATTGTGAGAAATCGCTGGGAACCACCGTGGCCGAGGGCCGCATCCTTTGCGACACCATCAAGCGATACGGCCGGGTCTTTCAATTCGGCACACAGCAACGCTCCGAGCAGAATTTCCGCCGGGCCTGTGAACTGGTACGCAACGGACGAATCGGCAAATTGCACACGATCATGATCACTGTGCCCGGTGGTGGAACGCGCCCCTTGTTAGCTCCGTCGCCGCCACCCAAGGAACTGGATTTTGACATGTGGCTTGGCCCAGCCCCCTTGGTTCCCTATGTGGGGCAGGCGCTGGACGACCGCTGGGCGGGCATGCCGGACTATGCGATGGGTTTCCTGTGCACCTGGGGTGTGCATCACGCCGATATTGCGCAGTGGGGACATGGCACCGAGTTGAGCGGGCCGGTGGAGATTGAGGGGAAAGGCGATTACATGAATGCTGAATTCTGCAATATTGCCAATGAGTGGCGGGCGGAATGCACGTTTGCGGATGGCGTGAAACTCATCCACTACAGCGCGGGGAAGGCACCGGCTTCTTTGAAGGGTGACTCGGAAGGGGTGTTGTTTGAAGGCTCGGAAGGATCCGTGTACGTCCGCCGCGGCAACGTGCTGGAGACTATACCGGCCTCACTCAAGACCTCCGAGATTCGGCCACAGGAAATTCATCTGTATGAATCACATAACCACGCCGAGAATTTCCTCGATTGTATCCGCACCCGACGCCAGACCATCAGCCCGGTGGAGGTCGCCCAGCGGTCAACGACCATCAGCCTGCTCTGCGACATCGCCATGCGACTGGGACGAAAAGTCAATTGGGATCCAGTAACCGAGACGTTTCCGGGTGATGAGGCGGCGAACCGGCACCTATCCAGAACCATGCGCGGGCCGTGGCAGGTGTAGCCCGGCGAGGCTGCGCCTCAGACCCAAGACGCAAGTCTTAAAGCCGGCTCGGCTGAGCTCGCCGAACGCCCAAGACAAGAAATCTTGACCTAGCGACAACCACCTTGGCTTTTCAAGGAAAATTCCCGCCCCTGATGAAACGATCAAATGAACTAACTGATGAATACGACGCAAAGAAACTTTAGAATAATCATGCTATCGATGATGGTGGGAAGGTGTGCGGTGGCTGCTGATCAAGCAGCCTGGGACAGCCTCGCCAAATACGAATCGGGCAAGTACTCACCCAATATCTGCGCACTGGAAACAGAGATCAGGGTTGCTCCAGCGGGCCAGTTTGAGCAGTATGAGGAGAAACTCCTGGTGTTGCTCAATACGCAGAATGCCTCTCGCGAGGCGAAGGAATTTGCCTGCAGAATGCTCAGACTGGTGGGATCTGGGAAATGCGTTCCCCTTCTGGCTGGGTTTCTAGCGGATGAGAAGATGGCACACATGAGTCGCTATGCGCTCCAAGGCTTGCCTTTCCCCAGTGTGGATGATGCATTGAGAAATTCGCTGGGTAATACAACGGGGATACAGAAAGCGGGAGTCATCTCTTCGCTCGGCGTTAGAAAAGATGCGAAATCCGTTCCGCTGCTCAAGCCACTGCTGACGGATGCGGACTTGGCCGTGGCCCGGGAGTCGGTTTGCGCGTTGGGGCGCATTGCCAGTCCGGATGCCCTGGAAGCCCTGACGCAAGCCAAGGTTGCGGATGAACTCAAGGCGGCGGTCATGGAATCGCAGTTGATATGTGCGGATGCGCTCCTAGCGAACGGAAAGGTGGATCAGGCGGCGGCTGTTTACCGGGGGGGGCTTGGCGCAGGAAATCCCGGGGGAGTCCGGGCTGCAGCCGTGATAGGTCTTGCCAGAGCCGTGAAGGATGATGCCCTACCAACAATCTTTGAAATGCTGAGGAGTCAGGATAGCTGTTCGCAACGTGCTGCAGGTGCGGCCTTGATGGAAATCAAGGGAGAGCCCGTTTCAAAAGCCATCGTTGATGTACTGGGCAGCCTTTCCGCTGATGCGCAGGTCATTGCGATTCATGTCCTAGCTGTGAATGGAACAAAGGCGATCGTGCCTGACATTGCGAAATTGACAGGCAGTGTACAAAAGGCGGTGAGAGTTGCCGCCGTTCAGGCGCTGGCCGAGCTAGGTGATGTCTCCGATATCGAGCTGCTGGCACGTCTGGCAAAGGAGGGTGGCGAGGTAGGCAGGGTGGTTGTTGAGAGCCTTAGCCGCCGCAGCGGAAAAGGTGCAAGCGAGGAGATCGTGCAAGTCTTGCCCCGTGTTGAAGCTGCTTCCAGGACACTGCTGATAGGCTGTCTTGCGGCGCGGCAAAGCCATGAGGCTGTTGCAGGTCTCATCAGGTATGCTGAGGATTCCGATGAAAATGTCAGGGTGGAAACGTTCAAGGCACTGGGCACCTTGGCCCAGGAGAAAGAAATACCTTCACTCATGGGCCTGATGCTCAGAGCCAACCCTGACCGGGTACGCTTGGCGGCTGAGCGGGCCGTATCCATGGCGAGTGCCAAGGTTGAAGGAGAGGACAGGAAAACTGGGCCGCTTCTCGCCGCCATGAAGGACGCGAAACCCGACGAGCGTGTGAGCCTGTTGCATTGCCTTGGAAGTCTGGGCGGTGGCAAGGCGCTGGACATTATGCGCGGCAGCATCAGGGACACGAATGAAAATGTGCAGGAGGCGGCAATCCGCGTCATGGCGGATTGGAAGGATGAAGGAGCGGTTGCGGATCTTCGTGAACTCGCAAAAAATGCGCCGATGGAAAATCTCAAGATCATTGCGTTTCGCGGGATGGTTAGGATTGTATCGCTTCCAGAAAGCGTGAAGAACCATGCGGGGAATGCGGTGGCTTCGCTGGTGGAAGCCATGAGCATGGCACCACGGACGGACGAGAAGATGCTTGTGCTAGGCGCGCTTTCCGGCATTCCCAGTCTTGCCGCGCTGGATGCGGCACAGAAGTGCTTGCCGGATGCTGTACTCGGAAAGGAAGCTGAGCTGGCCTGTATCAAAATTGTCCAGCAGTTCAAAACCCCTGGTCCGGAACGTGACAAGGCGACGGCTGTGCTTAAATCCCTGGCAGAGACAACCCAGACTGAAAGTATCAGGAAACAGGCGACAGCCATCCTTGATGCCGCAAAATAACAAATCTAATAGCAAAAATGTGAAAACAAACATCATGATTGTCATGTCGGCCTTGCTGGCGGCAGGGAGCGCATCCGCGGTTACGGTCCGGGGGTCGTGTCGTGCCAGCTACTACCCGGTATTGACTACCGACCTGCTGCAATCCGCGGTGAGTTCCACCATCGACAAGCTGACCCTCAACACGGCTGAAAACAACGCGAATTCCCATGGCACCCTGGCGACGCTCACGGATGGCACGTTTGGCGGTGTGGGTGCCAATGGCGGTCTCTGCATCGCCGGCGGATCGCTCACCTACATCCTCGACACCAAGACCAGCAAAACGGGATACACCATCCTGGCCATCAACAGCTATGCAGGTTGGTCCAACTCCGGGCGCTCCGCACAGAACTACACGGTCACCCTCAATGGCGACTGGTTGGCGAGTGGCCAACCCGTGAAGTATCTGATCGAGAACCTCTACCGCATGACCGTCACTATGGCGGCTACGGAAGGACAGGAAAACGGCGGCTTTGTGATGGCCGCAGGCCCCTGGTCTAACAACGATTGGCCGCCCGGGACAGTCGATCTCATGAAGGCCATGGGGACCCTCATGAAACGTAACTAGACATGATTCTGATAATCGCAGATAAACAGGATTCACACAGATGAAGAATTGATCCTAAAAAGAAATATGAACCGCAGATCCGGCGTCGCTGCCCTATGCCGGGACAAGTGAACGCAGATTTATGCAGAGGGGAAGAGAAGATGAAATCGTTGGGTTGTTTCCAGGAAGCAAAAACTCAATTTTACCTCTTATCCCTTCTTTATCTGCGTCCATCTGCGTCCATCTGCGGTTCTATTTCCCTCTACAGGTTGATAACAGCTAACAAATAATGAAAACAACAACAAGGGTATGTCTGTCAGCCTTGCTGGCAGCGGGCTGGGTGCGTGCGGCGGATTTGTCGAAGGTGCCGCAAATGAGTGAGACTAAGGAGCAGCGTGACGAGCGCATGCAGTGGTTTCGCGATGCAAAGTTCGGGATGTTCATTCACTGGGGGCCGTGTTCCATCGGGAAAGTGGAGATAGGCTGGGGCCGCAAGGCCAACCGGCCGTGGGATATCAGCGGCATCCAGACACCACGCACCGAAGATCCCGTTTACGACAACTATTACAAACAATTCAACCCGACGAAATACAATGCGGAGGAATGGGTGAGCTTTGCCAAGGAGTCGGGCATGAAGTATATGGTGCTGGTTGCCAAGCACCACGACGGCTTCGCGCAGTTCGCGACCAAGGTCTCGGACTATAACATCATGAACAGTCCGTATGCCAAGGACATCATCAAGGCCTATGCCGACGCCTGCCACAAACAGGGCATGAAACTCGGCCTCTATTACTCGACGCGCGATTGGTATCACCCGGATTACCTCGTAGGCGACAACGTGAAATACGATGCGTTCTACCGCGCGCAGGTCAAGGAGTTGTTAACGAACTACGGAATGGTAGATGTGATCTGGTTCGACCACGTTGGCGGCCGCGACTGGGGCAAGTGGAAGTTCGACGAGTTGTTCTCAATGATGTATCAACTCCAGCCCAAGCTCATCGTCAACAACCGCGCCGCCGCGTTCTGCGGGCCGGACACGCCGCAGGACAAAAAGGCACCCACGCCCGAGCTGGCAAAAATGGTCAAGGGTGACTTTGACACGCCCGAGGGCTTCATCGGCTCGATGAACATCGCCAGCGACTGGGAATCCTGCCTCCATGTCGGAGGGCAGTGGGCTTATGGCGGCGAGGACGGCTTCAAAGGACCGGAGGATTGTATCAGGATGTTAGTGAGTTGCACCACGGGCGGCGGCAATCTGTTACTGAACTTCGGCCCGCGGCCAGACGGCACGTTTGCCGAGGGCGAGGCCAAGGTCGCCCGGGCCATGGGCACATGGCTTAAAAAGTATGGCGAGGCGGTTTACGGGACCTGCGGCGGGCCGTATCGCAATGGCACCTGGGGCGGGACCTGTCACAAGGGCAACAAACTTTACTTGCTCGTCTATGAGTGGCCGACCGAAGGTCTCGCCTTCGACCCGCTTCCTAACAAGGTTCTGACCGCACGCACGCTGACCGGCGTGCCATGCACGTTCAAACAAAGTGCCGCTGAATGGTCGGTCCAGTTGGCCAAGAAGGACATGGATACGCCGGTGACGGTGATTGAGGTGACGCTGGATAAGCCGCTGGAAGGCGGCATCATCATCGGGGAACTGCGCACACCGCAAGACTATCGGGGTGAGTTCGGGGCGATCCTCAGCGCCGATGCCAAGCTGGAGACTAGTTCCAGTCTGGGGGGGGACTGGGATAAGCCGGGGAACCATGCGCGGCTTTTCGCCGGCGAAAGACTCGCCGTCGCGTTCCACACACGCGATGAGAAAAACCCGTGGGCCAAGGTGGACCTCGGCGCCGTCAAAACCGTCCATGCCGTGGCGATCGAAAACCGCCCTAACGAGCGGCGAACCGAGGGGCTCATCCTGTCCACCTCAGAGAACGGGCAAACCTGGCAGGAAGTCTGGCGAGCCAAGACCTGGGAAGCCACCTGGACCGTGCCGCTGACCCATCTGGATGCGGGGGCCCAGGTGCCTGGCCGCAAGATCAGGTTTATCAAGGTGGAAACCCTCAACGACAAGCCGCAAGGGTTGTTGCTCCAGCGCATCACGGCTTTCGGCCCGAAGTGATATAGCACACATGAAAACAAACAGGAAAAGAAACAATCACATGAATATATTGAGACTAATGATAGTGGCGCTTGGAATGCTGGCGCTCTGTGGAGCGAATGCTGCCGACGAGCCCGTGACGCCGTCGCCCTACGAGGTGGTCTGGGATTCGCCCAGCCATGACACCAATGGCACCATGCCGCTGGGCAACGGCGAGATCGCTCTCAACGCGTGGATCGAACCTTCCGGCGACCTTCGCTTCTACATCGCCCGGACCGACAGTTGGGACGACAGCGGCCGCTTGGTGAAAGTCGGCGCGGTGCGGATCAAGGTGGGCGACGGTCCGACAGATCGCACCAAGATGTTCCGGCAGATCCTAACAGCCAAGGATGGCACTCTGACCGCCAGATACAGCCAAGGAGATGCCCAGGTGGACTTGCGCCTGTGGGTGGATGCCAACCGTCCGGTGATCTACGTGGAGGCTCAGACACCGAAGCCAACCACGGCGAGCGCCACGATGGAACTCTGGCGCAACACCGCCACGGAACTGCCCGAAAAGCAGTCCAGTGATGTGCTCAATTGCGGACTGTTTCCTGAGAAAACCGTAGTAGAACCCGACACCGTTCTCAGCGACCTCAAGGACCGCATCGGTTGGTATCACCGCAATATTAAATCGGTCGGTCCCGCCAATCTCGCGAAGATGCAGGGCGTGGAGGAATTTCCGCGGGCCGAACCGCTGTTGCACCGGACCTTCGGCGCGTTGATCGCGGCGAGCAGGCCGCAGCGCGTGGATGACCGAACCCTGCGATCCACCGCCGGCACTAGCCACCTGTTTGAAATTGCCGTGGTAGCGAAACATCCAGCAACCGTGGATCAATGGTTAGGCGAGACTCAAACCGTTCTCGACACGGCGCGAAAGGTGAATCTAGCAGACCGGCGGGTGGCGCATGAACGTTGGTGGGCGGAGTTCTGGAACCGCAGTTGGATCCATATCACGCCGAACAACGAGTCGCCGGATGGGGTTCGGGGCGGTATCATTCCTGCTAACAAACATCCATTGAGCATTGGGGTGGATCAAAGTGGTGCCAATCGTTTCATGGGCGCGTTCGGGCGCTTCGGGGTGTACTCGGCTGCACTGAAAGATGCCGACGTGCTGGCCCTAGCAACAACCGCACCAGATGCCAAAGCGCCGGAGCATCCGGCCCGGATCTTCAGCGCTGTGCCCGAAGGTCCAAAGTCCCTGCCGGAATTGAATCAGCGTGCGTTTGTTGGAGCCCTGACCATCGAAGGCTGGATCAAGCCATCAGCAGGCGGCCCGATGCGCATTGCCGACAAATGCACCCCGGGCGGATCGGATGGATTTCTGCTAGATACTCTCTCGGGGTCGGACTTGCGGCTGATTCTGGGTGATCAAATATGGACCAAAGCCGCGGTTTATACGGCGGGGGTCTGGCAGCACACCGCGTTCACCCTGGCTAGCGATGGACGCGTGACCATTTACGCCAATGGCAAACCTGTCGTTTTCGGAAACACAACGCATGACAAGAAAGTCGCACAGCGCGACACCTATGTTCTGAGCCGGGCCTATGCCTTGCAGCGTTATACGGCGGCCTGTGTGGGACGTGGCAACTATCCGATTAAATTCAATGGCAGCCTGTTTACGGTTCCAGCAGCGGACAAAAAACTCGAGGATGCCGATTACAGGCAATGGGGGCCGGGTTACTGGTGGCAGAACACCCGCTTGCCCTACCATGCGATGTGCGCGGCGGGTGATTTCGAGATGATGGAACCGCTCTTCAACATGTATGCCCGCGATCTCATGCCGTTCCTCAAATTCCGCACCAAGAAGTATCTGGGTCATGGCGGTGCCTATATCCCCGAATGCATCTATTTCTGGGGCGATATGTTTGCCGAAACCTATGGCAACGAGCCGTTTGCGACGCGGGCGAACAAGCTCCAAGCCAGCGAGTGGCATAAATATGAATGGGTCTCTGGACCGGAATTGGTCACGCTATTGTTAGATCGCTATGCTTACACCGAAGACGCGAACTTCCTGCGTGAAACTGTGCTGCCCGCCGCGCGTGAATTGCTCGGGTTCTTTGACCAACACTACAAGACCAAAGTTGACGGCAAACTCGACATGCAGCCGTCACAGGCGCTTGAGACATGGGTGGGCTGCGTCAACCCCATGCCGGAACTCGCCGGTTTGCACGCGACCACCGAGCGCTTGCTAGAGTTGCCGGAAAAGCTCACGGGTCCAGAGGATCGCGCGTTCTGGAAGCAGTTGCAGGCCAAGCTGCCGCCCTTGCCGACCACAAAGACGCCCGACGGCAAGGTCATGCTAGCACCCGCCGAGGTGTACAAGCAGAAGAACAACAGCGAGGTTCCGGAACTTTACGCGGTGTTTCCCTTCCGCCAGATCGCCATTGGCAAACCCAACCTTGAGTGGGGAGTGGAAGCACTCAATCATCGAATCGACAAGGGGGCATCCGGTTGGCGGCAAGACGATATCTTCATGGCCTATCTGGGCGAGGCCGCGCAGG
The DNA here is from genome assembly GCA_903827375.1 of Akkermansiaceae bacterium. Classification (GTDB taxonomy): domain Bacteria; phylum Verrucomicrobiota; class Verrucomicrobiia; order Verrucomicrobiales; family Akkermansiaceae; genus Luteolibacter. The sequence continues at coordinate 4,374 of CAIKHZ010000330.1, read as the reverse complement.
CCCGCGATAACGTGGTGGCGCGGGCCAAAAGCAAGAATGAGGCCTCACGGTTCCCCACGTTCTGGGGTCCTAACTTCGATTGGATCCCGGACCAGGATCATGGCTCGGTGCTGCTCATCGCCCTGCAATCGATGCTGCTGCAAGCCGAGGGCCGAAAGATCTATCTGCTGCCAGCATGGCCCAGGGACTGGGATTGCGAGTTCAAGCTGCACGCGCCGTACAACACCACCGTCGAAGGCATGATCAGGGCGGGAAAATTGGAAAATCTGAAGGTTACGCCTGAATCGAGGGCCAAAGATATTGTAAATATGAACCAGGCAGGGGCAAAGCAATGAAGTCGATGTCTTGCGTTTGCAAATGAAAGGAATACAGAACATGAAGATATACATGGCCTTGCCTCAGACGACTGCATGACCCTTATGAAAACAACCCGCATATACCACCCGCTCATCAGCACGGCCCTTCTAGCGGCCGGTTTGATAGGCGTCCTCATCCCGAGCGCATCCGCCGAGGTTCGTCTCCCCCGTCTCCTCAGCGACAACATGGTCCTCCAGCGCGACCTGCCGATTCCCATCTGGGGCTGGGCAGGTCCCAATGAAAACGTGACGGTGCGTCTTGGGAAATCGTCAGTTTCCACGACCGCCGCCGCCAATGGCCAATGGTCGGTCAAACTACCCAAGCTGACTGCGGGCGGCCCCTATCAACTGACGGTGGCCGGTGTGAATTCCCTCACGCTCAGCAACATTCTGATAGGCGAGGTGTGGGTCTGCTCCGGACAGTCGAACGCGGGGAAACCGATTGGCATTCATCCCGGCCAGCAGCCGTGTCTCAATTATGAAAAGGAGATTGCCGCGGCCGACTATCCGCAGATCCGTCTGATGGAAGTTTCTCCGGATAATCCGAGGACACCAGGCGATGATATCGCCGGTGCCCAATGGCTGGTGTGCACGCCGCAGAATATCGTGGTAAAACGCGGCGAAAATCATGGGTATTCGGCCTGTGCCTATTTCTTCGGTCGTGAACTTCACAAGGAACTCAAAGTCCCTATCGGACTGATTTCCGCGAGCGCCGGCGGCTGCCCATGTGAGCCGTTCACTCCGCCCTCCGGGGAGCGCTGGCTTGGCATGATCCACCCGTTGACATCCTACGGTATCCGTGGTGTGATCTGGTACCAGGGTGAATCCAATCTTGGTAGCAGCCACGCATATTGCATGACATATTCCGAGAAAATGAAAACCCTCATCACCGGCTGGCGACAGGCCTGGGGGAATCATGATCTTCCTTTCCTATATGTTCAAGTGGCCCTGTCCAAATACAACGATGATGTTGAAATGGCACCGTTCCTGTGGGAAGCCCAGACGGCGACGCTGGCTCTTCCCAATACCGGCATGGTGGTTACCCATGACATCAGCAGCTACCCCGACTGCCACGCGACTAACAAGCAGGAGGTCGGCCGACGCCTCGCTCTCTGGGCGCTCGCCAAGACCTACGGCAAATCCGACATGGTCTATTCCGGGCCGATCTACAAATCCATGGAAGTCACAGGCGGCCCGGGACCGACCAAAATCCGGATCCAGTTCGACTACATTGGCGGCGGCCTGGCAAGCCGCGACGGCAAGTCGCTGGATCATTTCACCATCGCAGGTGAGGACAAGAAGTTCGTCGAGGCCAAGGCTGAAATCGACGGCAAGAGTGTGCTTGTCTGGAGCGACGCCGTGCCTAAGCCTGTTGCAGTTAGATTTGGCTGGCGGCAGGATGCCGATCCGAACCTCATGAACCAGGAAGGCTTGCCTGCTTCTTGCTTCCGCAGCGACAATTGGAAATAGCACAATAAGAAATGAATCCTTCGGGAACGGGTAAGCCAAGAGAGTCGTCCGATAGAATGTCGGAAGCGTGTATCCGACTGCTGCTTCAATTTGTTGTAGATCGTCTTCGGTCTTATGTGTCTGCCTAACGTTTAAGATCAGCGACGAGCGAAGGGCGTTCGCTGCATCGCTTGGTTCGGCTCTGTGAACGGGTTCATTGGCTGTTCTTATGCATCTTCTGAAGATCAAAATTGAGGGCGATTGAAACTTCGTGTCCGTCTACATTTGTCACATGCGAATGGTGGGTATCTCCGGAAATCTTATCATCGTCAGAGGTGTAGTGGCACCCATAGGACTTACTCCGCCGGCTCCTTGAGCCAGCCGATCGAGGCGAGAAATTTGTCGGCCGCCTTCAGTGTTTGTGTGAGAAATGGTTCACTGTTGAAAAAGCCGTGTTGTTCACCATCGAAACCGACCAACTCGCAGCGGTTCCCAGCTTTGATCATTTCCGCAGTGAAAGCCTCAACCGTCACGTATGGCACCGTCGTGTCGGCCTTGCCATGGAAAATGATGGTGGGCGGGGCGCCTTTGTATATATGGTGCGCTGGCGAGATGTTTTCCGGCTTTGTGCCGAACCGCTCCTCGGTAGCCCTCTTACCACTGCCGCCAAAATTGTTGCCGTCCAGCGGCGCCAGCACGAGCCCTGGATTGAATAGAACCAACGCGTTCGGCGTCGCACTGATGCTCTTGTCCTCTTTCGGCTCATCGAAATCTTTGATGAACGCCGTAGCCGCCGCAAGGTGCCCGCCGGCGGAACCGCCGCCCGCCGCGATCCGGTTGGGGTCAATGCCGAGCTTGGCCGCGTTGGCACGCACCCAACGAATCGCCGACCGTGCATCCGCGACGCACTGGACCGGCTTGGCGTTCTGACGGGTCTTGACCCGGTAATCCACCGTGATCGCCACCATTCCGCGTTCGGCAAAATGGCGACATTGCTCCTCGAACTGCTGCGGCGACCCGAAGATCCAGGCGCCACCGAAAAAGAAGACTATAGCTGGCGCATTGGACGCTGCCGCAGGTGCGAAGATGTAGAGGTTGAGCTGCGTGTCGCCAACAGTCTTATACGTCTCGACGCGCGCGCCCTTCATCTGTGGCGGATAAGGTGCCATGCCACCGCTCAACGGGGCCGCAATTGCCTGGCTGGCGAGTAACAGGAGTAAGGGGACTATATGATTCATGAGTTTCCTTTGGCGACATTTTGAATTATTTGTGAGAAGATAGAACATTTTCTTTGCCGATTAAGGTAGGGACGTCGGGTGTCCGACGCCCCCCTCGCAGATCCCGGCGTGCGGAATTACCGCAGCGGGCTCCTCAGGAATACGCGCAGGTGGAATCACGATCATCATTGGGACTGGTTGGACAGACGTAATCATGCGGGGCTCGGCTGGTTTTGGCGAGCGAATTTCGGCGAGGGCTTTTCGTTGACTTGTGGCGCAGGCAGCTTCCAGCGTTCCCAGGCGGCATTGTACTCCGTCCAGTTGAAGCTTTTGCGCTGACTGCGCCGGTTGAGCCATTTGAAGATCAGTCCACGCGCATGATAGGCGTAGGTTCCAGTCTTCTCCGAATTGCCAATGACGCAGTAGTAGTTCCAGTAGCCTTGCAGCTTTCGCCGCAGGGTGGCGAGGATGTCCCGCAGCGGCTTGCTGCGGGCTTTCTTGAGCCATTCCTTGAGCGCGGCCAGACTGGCCCGGTACATCTTCCCGTTGGTGTTGCGCGTCACTTTCCGATGTTTGGGATTGCGCAGTGTTGAATGGACGGTATTCGATCCCAATCGTTCTGTGTGACGCCATACGGGCCGTCACATACAATTAAATCAACGGACTCGTCCTCGACTTTTCTTAGTAGGTCGAAGGAGTCTCCTAGGTGTATGGTGTTTTCTTGTAGCATAATTTATTGGCGAACGTCAATATGCTGGCACCGGCGGACTTTGCAAGGAATTTGTCATGATGTCGAAATGCTTAACGCCGGTTGACCAGCCATGTCTTGTTCGGCATTGTTTGTTCGTGCCTTACCGAATTAACTTGGCGTCACTTATGCTGTATGATGGCGGATACACGTAGTATTCCTTGCCTTTGATTATCTGCTTAGGAGGTAATTCTTCCTGAACGATGGGATGTGTCTTCACCAAGGATTTAGATCCCTTAAAATACCTTATTGTGGCTTCAAACCTAATCTTCTTACCACGCTCTATTTCTTCAATCAAGTGACCGTCTTTAGATTCGCTGTAAAAGCTGTAATCTCCAATATTTAATTGTACAAATCCGCAGTCAACACTGCGATAACCCTTGTGGGGATTGCTGTAGACTCCTTCCAGAACAACTCTTTTGTCGATGTTCTTCTTGAGTTCATCCATCGTGCGAACTTCAGGGATGACCTCTGCTGCGAGAATCATTGGCGCGACAAGAGCTAAAAATATTGTGATGATTTTCATTTTATTGCCGAACAGTGTAATTAGTACGGGCTTGAGGGTGGCCCAGAAGCGGATTTTTGTCGAGGCGAAAAGTTGGAT
>CAIKHZ010000329.1 GCA_903827375.1 Akkermansiaceae bacterium | reverse complement strand
TGCATCATCGCCGGCTCGTACAAGACCATGAAAGGGTAAACACCATTTGCCCCGCCACATCCCCCCCACGCCAAGCCCGTCCGGTCTTATTGATCCGACGGGCTTTTTCGTTTTGTGATCTATCAATTATCACAACCGAGCGGCCCGGTGGCGGTCGCAGGCCCCACTGGCGAGCAAGGAGTCATCGGCTACTTTTCCGTCGTATTCTTGCGATAGATGAGTTGGCAGAGCTTGGTGTCGGCGAAGTCGAGAAGGATGCAACCGTAGTGTCCGGACGGGTTGACGGCCAGTTGGGCGGCGAGTTTGGGGTGGATCGCGTCAGAGACTGTGGTGATTTCGGGGAGATTGAAGAGGCCGGGCTTGTAGCCACTGGTGAAGTTGAGATGGAGGATATCGGCGTTGTTGTCTGAAGCGGCGGAAGACAACGCCTTGGCTACTTGGGTCCACTTGGTGCTGTTGTCGGAGACTTGGTACCAATCCTGCACGCTGAGGTTGTTGGCGAGAAAGGATGTGTTGTCAGGCCAGTGACTGGCATCGATGCCCATCGGTGTGCTTGCTGCGAAGCGGCGGAGAAGCTCGATTTTGCCCCGGACGGCGTCCAAAGTTGGCAGGCCGCCGGAGCGTGACCAGATATTCGGGTTGGCTGCAATATGGGAGGCAAAGGTGTCAGCGAAGCTGCGCGTGTTATTGGCGGCCGTGTACTCCTCCTTGACGGACAGGATCACGGTTTCGCTCGGGTTGGCCTTCAGGAAGGCGGTGATGTCGTTGAGCACGTCGGTGAAAGTCATGTGCTGGAAAACCGGGCCGTGATGGATGGCGAATGAGTCATGGACATGGCGGCATCGGATGTCGAGAAAGCGCACGCCAAAGTTGAGTTGTTCCGGGATGGTCGCGGACTGGCACTTGGCGGTTCCGGGCACTGTCTCGAAGCGCGCGCCGGAGTTGTGGGTGCCGGGGATGGTGATTTGGGAGAGGCGGGTATTACCGACGATATCCGCCATCCAGTTGTTGTTTGCTGCCATGACAGCGGTTGGAGCCGCGATGGTGATCAAGGCGAGCGCATGCAGTATCGTTATCGTCATGGGGTCTGTGGAATATGGCAGCGTCTGCGGTGAGTGAAGTCATGGCGACATTCATCGTCAAGGCCGCAATGTCGGCACAAGTTCTGGGAGCGGGAAATTATATTCGCAACAGTCACACTTCCTGACCTCGACATGGATGTGACTGGGAATTGGCGATGGATCCCGGAAAATGACTTGGCACCTTTCCGGGTTTCCTCAACGGCATCCGCGAGGTAAGTCCTTGCCGTCCACCGCATTTAGCAGAATTCTCAGCGCACCACCTGAGATCCAGACCTCGTAAACCAGGCAGCCCAGCGACAGAGCCATCAGGCCCAACGCGACGGCGAACGTCCCCATGGCCAGAATTTGGCGGCCGGACACGACGCCCAGCATTGAGGTCACGCACAGGAGCAAGCTGACGGCACCGAACAATTGCATGGCCCTGATCAGGGTGAGCCTCCGCCGCAGGTTGTTGATCTGGGCGCGCAACAGCTCGTCACCCCGCGCCAGCCAGTCGGTGTGCAGGCTGCGGATCAGCGCCGAGAGATGGAGGAAGCGGTTGGTGTATGAGAGGAATAGCAGGCTGATAGCCGGGAACAACAAGGCGGGAGTGGAAACCTCAAGAGTCATGCCGAAGTATAACACGACGCGGCCCGTACATGAAGCACCAACTTTCGACGGCATCGCACCATCAAGGGCTGTCGTTTCTAACCGCTGAACTGGGCTTGGCCGACAGCGCCAGCCGATTCCGAGTGACAGCGCCCCGGTTCCCGAATACCATCGCGCCTTGCCAAAACGCTGGCGTTGGTGGTTTCTGGTGATGGTGCCAATCGGGCCTGTCCTCGGCTTGCTGACTGCGGCCGTGCCCACTTATGTCACGCCCAAGATGTATAAGAGCCGGGCGGTGATCGAGGTCAAGCCGCAGGATTCTTGTGGGTTCTATTGGTCAGAGGCTGATAGGATCAAAAGCCGGAATGTGCTAAGCAAAGTGATTGATAATCTAGACCTGCCGAATCAATGGGGTGTGGTCCGGGAGACCGCATTGGAGATGCTGCTGGCGATGGTGAGTAGCAAGGAAATCAAGGGCGGGAATGTCATCTCTATCCAAGCTTCCCTGTGACGCTCATCCTCTGTCCTCCGAAAATTCGACTCAGAACAACTCCTGCTGTTCGACTATTCCGCCGCGATTTTTGAGGGGGCTGACACATGGCACCACGGTCAGCGCTCCACCATACGGCTGGAAGGTCCAACGACTGCCACCATTGAGAAACCCCTGCACCTCATCCGGGCGCAGCACCGCCGGCATGCGGCTATGAATGGCCGCCATGACCGGGGACGCCTCGGTGGTCACCATCGTGTAGCGCGGCCCATGCTCACCTCCCGGTTCCCATAGTCCGGCAATCCACAGGTAGTCATCCTCCGGATCGCTGAACTCGTGCGCCTGCTTGCGGCCGCCGACGCCCGGCCCCCACTCGTAAAACACCGACACCGGAATGATGCAGCGACTCTCTCGATAGGCAGTGGCCCACATGCCGGCTTCCAACTTGTCAGACCTGGCATTGTTGACGGCTGGGTTGAAGGTCCGGTGAAATCCCCAGCGCATGATCTCCACCCGCTCGTCGGCCAGCACCACCACGCCGGGATCGGACGGGCGCACAAGCGGCGAGGCGAGCGTGGCTGCCGCCGCCGAGACTCTGGCCCGAACGCCCTTGTCCGCGTCTTTCTTCGGGGCTATTCGATAGCTGTTGCACATGACGCAATCTACCCAGCTGAGTGTACCGGGCAACAGGGAAAGGCGAAGGTCGTGGGCTGGTCTGTGAGCGGAGAACGTCATTCCCCGCCGACCCGCTTGGGCTGGCTCATCAGCAACGAAAGCAACAACGAAATTACTTGGCACGGCCCCATATATCGGCTAGAGTAGGGAACGGACAAGTAATCCGATAATCGGCACCTGTATCAACCCGAACCCAAAAATCAACTCCCATGGAATCCATCAAGAACCTGACCCGCTTCACCTACGAGACCTCCGCTTTCCAAGGCTGGCGTCTTGCCATTAGCCGCAAAGGCGCGACCTTCACCAAGTATTTTTCGGACAAGGTATATGGGGACGAGG
>CAIKHZ010000328.1 GCA_903827375.1 Akkermansiaceae bacterium | reverse complement strand
CTGACCCCATCGGCCGATGGGGTCAGTCCTCGCATGGTAACATTTGAACTTGCTCGACCCCGTGGCGTTTTTGAGGTCGAACACTGAGTTCTGATCCTACAAATCCCTAGCGATGCACGCCTCAGACCATGCGAAATGGGAAGAGGACTTCGGCGTGAGATCAGTCGAACGACTGATGATTGCCGATTGATGATTGATGATTGATGATTTTTTGAAGTGAGCTTGAAAGTGCGCCCTGCGCCAAACAAGCGCCCATCAACCATCGGAGTTCAACAATCATCCATCGGAAATCGTTCGACTGAGCTCACGCCGAAGTCAGCGTGGCACGTCTCCCGTTCAGGAACTTAACTCATTCACCACAAATTCTGGTTTTCGAGAATTCTAGAGCGCTTCGGAACTCACGGCTCGCCCCCCAATCATACCACGGGGGTCATAGCACGGGAGCACGCAATTGTTTATTTTGTCAGGAAAACATCCAGCTCATAGATTGACCAGTGGTACTTGGGATTGGTGCCGGTTTGGGTGATCCTGAAGAAGCGGGCGGATTGTGGCGGAAAATCAATGGTGGTGATGCCCAATTGGCCGGCACCGCTGGCCACCGGTTCGCTCCAGGCGATACCGTCGTCGGATACACTCACGGCATATTTTTCCGGTGAATCCCACAGCGCCCACGTATTATCTAACACGATCTTGTTGAATTTGCGTGCTTGTTGCATGTCCACTTGGAACCATTGTCCCGGGTGCTGGGTCTCGGTCAAGTCGCGCCAGCCCGTCCAATGGTCGTTGTCCAAGGCATTGGCGGCCGCCACATCCACCGGGATTTTGCCGCCGCTGAAGGGGAATATGCCGTCGGGCACTGATGCCGAAGCCACCCAAGTCTTCTTGTCCAAAGCCTCTTCCTTAACCGCGATTGGCGGCAGCGGCTTGGGCGTGGTGAGCGGCAAGGTGCCGTGGCCGACAAATTTCCAGGTTCCCGGAGTGGCTTTAAACTTCACATAACCGGCGTCTTCGCTATCCCACGTCACACCTTTGACGGCACCATCAACACCCGCTTTGGCTGCGGCGTCCCAGATCTGGGTGCCATTGACTGTGATGGAATCTAGCTTGCTGAAGGAGCCCTTGGGAATCCCCACGATGGCGGTGGTATCGGCCGGCGAGATCAGCTCGATGGCATACTCGGCAGCGGTTTTGTGCAAGTCCACCGTGACGTTGCCCTTGACCGATGGCACCACCACCTTGATAGATGTTAGAAATGCCTCCTTCGGCATGACCTGATAGATCGACCAGCCCGGCGCGAGCGCAGACACTCCAGCGATCGTTTGGGACAGCAGGATGGCCGGCGGATTCCAGCCGTGATTGAGTGAGGATCCCTCGTCGAAGGCATCAATGCGCGACGCCCACCAGCGGTCGTAGTGCTCCCACAACGTGGTGAAACTGCACGGAATCATCGTCTTGTAGCGGTTGTACATCCGCAGCATCGCGTACTCCTGCTTGCCCATCGTGCACAGCGCTTCAAAAACCCAGCGGTCAAAGAAACAACTTGAGTAGGTCTTCTTGGTTAGGACATGCTCATAGATCGCATCCCACTTCTCGGGCCCGGCCAGCCCGGCATTGACCGCCATGGCGTTGGCGCGATCATCGGGCTCGCTCACTTGCGCCGACATATAGAAGTTGCCCTTCCAGTATTGGCTGTCGAAGGTGCTTTTGATCGCCTCGCGCTTGGCATCGATGGCGGCCACGTCTGCCTCGTGACCGGTGACTAGGGCGATCTTTTTCAAGGTACCCAGGCAGATATAGAAGAAGCAGGTTTCGGTGACGGCGGTGTCTTTGACTTCCTTGCCCCAATCGAACCAGGTGTGGGGGTTGCCGAATTGATAGGTCTCGAACAGGAATTTTTTGGTGGGTTCATAGATGGTCCGCATGGACTCGAGGTCGCCGCTTTGCAGGTAATAGAACCACAATCCGTACTCGCCGAGGAACTCAAGGTGTTGGCCTGGATAGAACTTGGGTTGCAGTTCGCGCCGCACCAGATCCCTGGCCAGACGGTGGGCCTTCGAGTCAAAAACATAGAAGCACTGGTTCATCTCCGGCGTCCCATCCCCCCAGAAACCCACCCGCTCGCGGTCCGGACAGTCATAAAAATGGTCGCGCATGCAAAGGTAGGCGGTGCGAGCCGCTTTTTTCCACAAAATGTTATAGTCGTTGTCATTGCACTCGAACGAGCCGGCGAAGCTGGTGTCGTAACCGGTTTCCCGGTACTTCACGGCCTTGACGTTGACGCCTGCGGGGATCGTGTAAATCGCCCCTTCGCCGCTCACCCAGTTATTTGCCTCGTGGACTTGCGGGCCGTCGGTGGTGCGGTACGTCTCGGTGTGGGTGAGGTAGCGCACCAGCGGATTCGTTGAGTCGTAGCGAATCTCCTGGCCCGCCGTTGCCTCTAACTCGATCCACGCTTGATAGTGGCAGTTGTACGGCAGCGTGCACACCAACTTCCAGGCCTTGGCCTCCGCATGCGGCAGATCCTTGGAAACGTGGACGTATTCCTTCAACCCGTAATCCTTCATCGGTGACGGTGCCTCGGGGGCATCCGCCGCTCTGGTCTGGCCCAGCAGCAGCACGGACGCGACTAGGGCAAACCCGCTGGCTAGTAAATTATTTCGATTGGGATTCATGGGAGTGTTCATTTGAAGGCATTCCACTACGTTTGATCCGGCGGATTCCTTTCGCCCGCCAGCAAGAGTGTCCTGTTTTATGCAGCTCCCCTTCAAGCCGTCAACCCCGCGAGCTGAGGTCAATTCGCGCAATGCAAAATTCCGGCTTTGCCGGTGGCTGGATTTAAGGCATGACAGGCACATGCGAATATTTGATTTGGCACGTGAGCATGCGGTGATTGGGTCGGCTGAAGCGGTTCTTGGCTGGGATCAGGAAACCAATTTGCCGCCGGCAGCTGCGGCGCAGCGTGCGGCGCAGTTGTCATGGCTGTCTGCTAAGGCGCATGAACTGGCCACTTCAGCGGATTGGCAGCGTGCGCTTGAAGACGCTGAAGCCAGCGTTGAAACCGGCGACTTCACCCGGCGGGCCAACCTTCGTGAAATGCGCCGCAGCTTTGATCGGGCCACCCGACTGCCGGTGGCCTTGGTGGCCCGCGAGGCGGCCGCCAGTTCGCTGGCAAAGCATGCATGGGCGGAGGCTCGCGAACGGGCGGATTTTGGCAGACTTGCGCCGCATCTCGCTGGATTATTGGACATTGCGCGGGAGAAGGCCGATCGTTGGGGCTACACTGGCGAGCCCTACGATGCGCTGCTCGACGGATATGAGCGGCGCACCAGCACTGCGGCGGTGGCAGCCTTGTTTGATTCGTTGAGGCCGGAGTTGCGGCGAATTGCGGCCAGCGCCGTGGAGGTAAGCGCCGCGCACGCCCCCAGCCTGCCGCCCGGCCCCTATCCGCTTGCGGGCCAGCAGCGGCTCAACGCACAGATTGCCGCAGCCCTTGGTTTTGATTTTCAATCGGGGCGCATTGACACGACCAACCATCCGTTTTGCACGACGCTGGGCCCGCATGACGTGCGTTTGACGACCCGCTACGATGAGGGGGACTTCACGTCGTCACTTTTCGGGGTGTTGCATGAAGCGGGGCACGGGTTGTATGAGCAGGGGTTGCCGAAGGCTGACTTCGGTCTGCCATCCGGCAGCGCCTTATCGCTAGGCATTCACGAATCGCAGTCGCGGCTTTGGGAAAACCACATCGGTCGATCGCGGGCGTTCTGGAACCGTTGGTATCCTGTGGCTCAGGAATGTTTCCCACAACTGGCGGGGTTTCCTCTGGAAAACTTCCTCCGCTACCTGTGGCGTGCTGCGTTTTCGCCGATCCGAGTCGATGCGGACGAGTCCACCTACGACCTGCACATCTTGTTGCGCTTCGGCATCGAGCGGCAGATGGTCAATGGCAGTCTCGCAGTTGCGGACATTCCCGCCGCTTGGAATGAGGGCTTCCGCGAGTTGTTCGGTTTTACCCCGGCAAATGACCGGCAGGGCTGCTTGCAGGACATTCACTGGGCGATGGGCGGGCTAGGGTACTTCGCCACCTACTCGCTCGGCAACATCAATGCCGCCCAATTGCATGCCGCAGCCTGCTCCCAGCCCCACATTGCTGTCGCCTGCACGCAAGCCGACTACGCCCCACTGCTTGCTTGGTTGCGCAGCTCGGTTCACGTCCACGGTGCCACCCTTGATCCCGCCGAGCTCATCACTCAAGCGACCGGTGCCGCGCCTTCACCCACGGCTTACCTAGCCCACCTCCAAGCCAGATATCTGTAGAAGATTTGAGACTGGCAGACCCACGACGAAAGAAAAGAGGAAGATATGCCAGCGCTCCTTTCTCTGCCCTTGTCTTGGGTCATGGCTCTTGTAGTCTGGCGTCCAGTAGCTCCCCCCCCCCATGTCTCAAGGAATATTCATCGTCATAGAAGGTATCGACGGCACCGGCAAGTCCACACAGGTGCGGCTCCTCGCCGAGTGGTTCACCGCACAGGGCAGCGAGGTGATCACAAGCCGCGAACCAACCGACGGCCCATGGGGAAAAAAATTGCGGGATTCCGCAGCCAGCGGGCGTCTGGCACCAACCGAGGAGTTGGAGTATTTTCTCAACGACCGTCGGCAACATGTGAAAGAACTCATTGCCCCGGCGCTGGCTGTCGGCAAGGTGGTCATCCTCGATCGCTACTATTTCTCAACCATGGCCTATCAGGGGGCTCGAGGGTTCGACCCCACGGAAATCCGCCGGCTCAACGAGGACTTTGCGCCGCTGCCCAATCTGTTGCTCATCCTCGATTTGGAGGTCAGCGCCGCACACCAGCGCATCGGTGCTCGTGGCGATGCAACTAACGAATTTGAACAACGCGAGGCCCTCGAGCGCTGCCGCCAAATCTTCCTCTCTCTCAAAGACGAACCCTTCGCACGCGTCATCCCCTGCAACGACTCCATCAATGCGGTCGCCACCCTTTTGCAGCAGGCCGTGCGCCAGGCCGGTCTGGCTCCGGCGTGTTTGTGACCCAATGATGTGCCTTGTAGCCACGTGCCTATGGGGAGCGATGCATTCCGTTGCATGCAACGGAGCGGCGTTTCGCCTGACCGGACTATGATTTTCCTGCCTTCAAACGGCAAGCTCGTTCCGTTTCCAGAGTTCCTCGGCCTCTCCTTCGGAAATATGGGGAAACAGCCCTTTCAATTTCAGATCAGAACTCAGCATTCGACCTCGCTTTCAACAACGGAGCGAGTGAGGTGGTCCCCGGGTTGCGCGGAGCCGCCTCCGTCCAGAAGTTGTTGGCCCACCCGATCAACCCGGAAGCCTACATCTTCGCCATCGCCGATGCCGATGCCGCTGGCGAGAGATGGTTTGTCCAATGGTGCCGCCGTCACCGCACCGATCCCGCTCCGCTTCGTGCTGCCGCCGCCCACATTCTATCGGATCGCTCCCGCCCCAAGGGCCGCCGCCCGCCGATCGTCTGGGTGCGCCACTGGGACAAGACCTACGTGCCGCCCGACTTGCTCGCTGCCCTGAACGACGCCCTCCACGCATTCCGCACTCATCCCGGCGCATAACACGCCGCGCATTTTGCCTGTCCATGCATCCTCCTCCTCATGTCCGTCCCTACCGAAAAGATCCCAGTCCTGGAAAAGGTCACCGGCCCCGCCACCATCCGCTATGGCAAGGTTCCCAAAATCCATTTGCCGGGCAGCGGTGGACAACTCCAACGGGAGTTCAATACCCATCTCGGCCAAGCCCTCGTGGGCAAGTGCCTCCACCACACCGGCAAGGGCCGCCACCGTCGATTCTTCGTCTCTCCCACTGAACGCAAAACACATATCTAATCCCCACACCCACCTCTGTTGCTGCAGGAGAAGCCAAGCTGCAAAGGGCAAGCACAGAGATTATTGGCAAATGTTTCATACAATGCAGACTGTCATTGTGGCGTAGTTTCCAACGCCTATATCCACCGATGACCGGCGGCTGATCCATGGTTGGAGTTGCTGCTGTGGGGTTTAACGGTCACTCGGTGCGATGTCTTGTTGGCTGTCTTTGGTTTTGCTAGGACGGACCAATTTATACTCCTTGCCGGTCGAATCAATTATTCTAAGCCGTGTCTTCTCGCTGAGATCTATATGCCCGATTGGCTTGCTATCACTCCATTTATTGACCGACATAAATTTCCCATTGACGAGCTCAAGCACTCCTTCACCGTTTCGCTTGATGAAAATATCCTGGAACGTAAAGGCGTCTGATTCTTGGCGTATCTGTTTCGTGTCTTTAATATGAAATCTGCCGACATGAGAGCGGTGAACACCCGACCCCCATGAGTAAGTGTAAAATAGTGTCTTATCAGAAACAACTGCAGACATAAGTCCATAGCCTCCGAACGATTGAACGAAACGAGAAAGCCTCCCGTCGGCATATAATAATTGTTGGGAATCTGGAAAGCCTTTATATTGCACATTAAAGATCTGAATATGCATTTGCTCCCACAAATCCGGAACCTGAATCTCCTTTATTATCAGCCTTGTTTTGGGTTCGTGTGTCGGAATTGAACCGAAGACCACTTGTCGAGCCAATGGCTCTGCTTCGGAAATATTGATTTTCTCTGCGCATTGGCCCGGCAATGTACAGACAAGAAATAGTAATCCGAATGACAGTTTCATAAATTCAGCCACAACGCTGATGTACTGGCACGGGCGGCTTTTGCAAGGAATTTGTCATGATCTTGCATGTGAGGTGTAGTGGAGGCTTCTCAAGCGCAACTTCTCGGTGATCCATAAATTGCCCGTTGGATCAATCTTCCTGGCTTCTTTAAAGTCTTCCTCCCAACCCCTGTAGGTCTCATCGAACCCTTTCTCAATATCGAACCCGCCGTAATTATAAAGCTCTGCGACCGCCTCTCTAAATGCCTTGAGGTGTCCACACTCGAATGCACGATTCATCTCTTCCTTGGTTCTAAAGCAAACAGTAAAGGATGGATACCCGTAGCTGTCTGCTTCTCTCAACTCGGGGCGGTAGCCTTGGAAAGGTTTGAAGGCCGCATCGAACGCCGATTCGAGCCGCTTGGACTCTCTCTTGGAATGAACACGACAAAGCACGACCCACGTTAGTAATAGCGCTATCGCTACGACTGCGGTCCGTCTATCTCCGTAGTATGCCAGAAGGCCGAGGGCGATCAGACATACGAACACAGCCGAACACCCTCGATTCATGAGTTTGCCTTCTTGAGCCGGTGTCATAATTAGCAGAATGTTTAGGATAAGCGACGCCGAAAACCCTATAAAAAAGCCTCACAGAGGTCAACGGCGTTCGCTTCATCCTGTTGTTGGACGTCGATGGGGTCAGTCCTCGCATGGTAACATTTGTTTGAGATGTTGCTGGGCCGCCCACAGCCGACACTTAGGGAATTCGACGTGCTCGCTCCGTTGTTGAAAGCGAGGTCGAATGCTGAGTTCTGAAGCGCTCAATAGACGGCCACTAGCCACGCTGGGGCATAGGAAGCATACATAGTAG
>CAIKHZ010000327.1 GCA_903827375.1 Akkermansiaceae bacterium | reverse complement strand
GGACTCCCGGCTCCGGGGTCGCATCGCATCCGAGATTGCGTTGGCAGCGGATCCGGGGGAAGTATTCGAGCAGTGGCAGTCCGGCCCCTACTCAGTTCACGCCTCGGCCGTCCTGCTGGCCTCCCCCACAGCCGATGCCACGGCTTCGGTGACTTCATCGGATTGCAGGTTGAGCATCATGTGGGCACCCAGAGATAGAATTCTCATCCGGACCTCCGAGCGGAGGTTCTCATCAATGACCCCGTTGGGGAGGTTGCAAGCAATGCGCAGCAATTGGGCCTGCAATGCCTGGCCCTCGACACCCGGGGTCTGGTTTGCGGGACGAGCCGCACGTGGAAATTTGCGGTACAGGCCGGCTGAGCGGTTGATCACCTCGGTGATTTTGTGCGGACAGCGCAGATTGCTCTCCAATTTAAATTCCTCGATCAATACGTCCGGCAGAAGACAATTGAGTGAAGCGTGGAGTTGGCTCTTCATGGCACCCCACGAAAAATCCGTGGGCACGACCGTCTGACCCTCGTCTCCAGCCAAAAGCAGCCAAACCAAGCGCCCCTGATTGGTGGAGATTTGGGTGTGAAACGAAGAGATCAGGGCGAATTCAATGGCTGTAAGGTCTTGAATTTCATCGATAGCAATCCGGTCGAAGTCACCCCATTCGGTCGGGACGGCTGTCGATTCCAGTTTGCGCAGGGCCTCCATGGCTGCATGGATGTCAGAAAAAAGTCCGGCAAAATCCGGATGATCGAGAAGCAGGGTGAAGATGCGGGCGACGCGTTCGGCACAATCGATCCCCATCGACGTGCCGCGCCGCCCGATGTACTCGGCATCAGATATCGAAGAGGGGGATACGCAAAGTCTTGCAGCGGCGGAAATTTGTCTGAGCGCACCTTCATCATGGACAAAGCGGATTCAAGCAGGCATCTCACGAATGTTCAAGGCATTGGCTTCTCGACCCTGCCACGCCAACGCTTGGAAGCGATACGATTCACGCTGGCCAAAGCCGTCCGCTGGATCCATTGTCAGGGCATGAGGCAATTCGCCGCAACCGTGATGATAAGCGCCCTCTCCCTCAGTGCCTTGGCAGCTGAGGACGGTATGACGGAACAACTCGCCGCAGGCTACGTCAAAATGGCCCTCGCCGGGATCGATCGCGAATACCCGAACAAGCCAGGGGACGTCTGGCACGGTCTGGAGGACGTGCTGTCCCCCAAGCGGACGCACCCGGTGTTCTATGGCCACTTCGACTGGCATTCATCGGTCCACGGGCACTGGACCTTGCTGCGCCTGTTGCGGCGCTATCCCACGGCGGCGTTTTCCCCAGTGGTACGGCAGGTGTTGAATGGGCGGTTTACGCCAGAGGGACTGGCGGCCGAAGCTGCGTATTTCCGCATCAAGGGGAACCAGTCGTTCGAGCGAATGTATGGCTGGGCCTGGGCGTTGCGGTTGGGGCAGGAGCTGCGCGCATGGAATGACCCTGACGCGCGGCGCTGGGCAGCAAGTTTCCTCCCATTGGAACAAGAGATTGTGAGATTGGCCAAGGCCTATCTGCCCAACCTCGATTGGCCGGTGCGCTGCGGGTTTCATCCGGAAACCGCGTTTCCGCTGGCCCAGATGTTGGATTGGGCGCGTGCCGCGCCGGACCCTGCCTTGGAGACCCTGGTGCTGGCCCGGGCCAAGTGTTTCTACGGCGGCGATCGCAACTATCCGACGGCCTACGAGCCGTCCGGCAACGACTTTTTCTCTCCCGGCCTGAATGTGGCAGATCTTATGCGGCGGGTACTGCCTCCAGCGGAATTCAAACCGTGGCTGGACGGTTACTTCCCCGGACTGGCCGACGGGCAGGCGGGACACTTGCTGGAACCAGTGCGGGTGTCCGATCCCACAGATCCGCAGTTGATCCATTTGGCTGGACTGAATCTATCCCGTGCCTGGACCATGCGGGGCATCGCCGCAGCCCTGCCGGAGCGAGATTCCCGACGGCGAATCTTGCTGGATGCCGCCACGGCGCACGCTACACAGGGCCTTGCCATGGTCGCCACCGGCCACTACGAAGGTGAGCATTGGCTGGCCACCTTCGCAGTGTATCTGCTGACGGGAGATTGAGTTCAGGCCGCCTCATGGCTTCTCTCACTATGAACATGTATGTTTCACCCACAGCCGGGATGGGAGGCTGAGTCACCTTGCCTGCCTGTTGCCAGCTTGGAATCGCAAATCCTCACATCCCCGGCCATACACTCCATGACTTTTTCCCAAATTCTGACCCACCCCGGAGGCTCGCACAAAGACGAGTATCTCGCCTGTTGCGTGCTGCT
>CAIKHZ010000326.1 GCA_903827375.1 Akkermansiaceae bacterium | reverse complement strand
TCCCCCTCAAGAGCGTCCTGGTTTACCCTCTCCAAAAGAACTTCCGCGCCATCCTCGCCCCCTGAGCCCTGACCCAGAGGGGCACCGAATATTTACACTTACTCAGGAGGACTGACCCCATCGGCCGGGCGCAGGCTCACTCCGGCAGGCGGATGCGGGCGGGAACGTCCTTGGGAGGGATACCGGCCTTGATCAGAGAATCCCAAATGCCAAGGAGGTGCTCGATGGAAAGTTGGCGGTCGGCTTCGAGTTCAAGTTTTCGGCCGGGGTTTTGTTTTTGATAGGCGGCCAGATACGATTGCAGCAGACCTTCTGGCACTTGGAGCGAGTCCAGCGTGATGTGGCCTTCGGCATCCACGGATATGACTGAGCGGACGTCGGCAAGTTTGTCGGAGGGGAGCTCGCGGACGGTGGGCAACTCGATGCGCAGAGCCGGTCGGGGTTTGGTAAATTGGGTGGAGATGATCAGGAAAATGAGCAGGAATATGAGTACGTCGATCATCGGAATGATCTGCACCTGGCTGCGGCTGCGGACGGGACGCGGAAAATGCATGGGATTACAGGGGGGCTGCTGGCCGGGACATGCAGGCGTGGACAAAACTGCCTAGCAAGGATTCTAAGCGTACGGTGAGTTTCTCAATCCGGCGGATGAAATAACTGTGCGCCACCACACATACCACCGCAGTGACAATCCCGAAAATGGTCGTGTGCAGCGCCACCGCAATGCCGTGGGCCACCAATACATGATCGGTGGTTTCACCAAGACCCTCGAAAATAACCACCAAGCCGGAGGTGGAACCGAGGAGCCCGAGCAAGGGAGCCACGGTCACAAGCACGTCGAGCACGCTGATGCCGGAGTGGAGGGAAACGGCTTCCTCGCGGGCGGCGGATTCAACGCACTGGGTGATTTCGCCGACGTCCTTGTCTCGGTTTTTGATGGCAACCGCGCAGAGGCGAGCAAGGGTGCTTTGGCCGGCTTGGAATTGGCGCACGACGCCATCGGCACGATTCTCGGCGAGAAGATGTTCAAAAGCCTCCACGTCGCGTGCAAGCGCTGCGGGAATCACCCGGTTGCGGGTCAGCGAGAGGAATTTGTAGAGGATCGCCATGATTCCGATCACTGAACAAAGCGACAGCGGAATCATGAAAAAACCGCCTTTTAAGAGGAACGCCCAGGTGGCTTGGAAGGCGTCGGCGGCGGGTGCGAGGGATGTGAGAAGCGGGGCGTGGAACATGATGGGTGGTTAGAAGAGCGGGAGATGGCGTTAGAAATAGAAGTTATAGGTGAGTTCTAGCGGCTCGTCCTGGAATTCCTTGCCCAATTCGGCGGGCATAGCGGGGATGGCGGCGTCTCGTATGGCGCTGAGGGTGAAACTTTCTTGGAGTTGACCGGATTTCATGGCTGCAACGCACTGGACGTTGCGGACTTTTCCCTTGGCATCAACGAAAAACCGCACGGTGAGGTAGCCGGGGGTGATCAGGTCGCGGTGGCGCATGAGGTTGCGCTGCCACTCGAGCTCGACGGCGCGGCCGATGATGGCTTGGTAGCGCCCTAGCGGCGAGTCTGCCACGTCCAGAGCGCTGCGACCACTTCGGGAAATCGACCCTTGGATGGCGGTTTTGCGTTGGTTTCCGCGGAACGCCGGGTCTTTGGGCGGGTCCGTCCGCTTGGGTGTGGTTTTAGTCTCCTTGAGGGCGTCTGCGGTTGGCGCGGCGTCGGGGATGCCGGTGCGCGGCTCGGCTTCCGGGCCCGTCGTGGCTGGGTCGGGCGCATGGGTGAATGGCACAGGCAGATCCACGGGGTTTGAGCCCTCCGCCAAGTGGGCGGGCTGCGCCGGGCTGGTGTGGGTGTCAGCCTCTCCGGGCGTGTCGGTGGATTCGCCGCGGTTGGCGGCTGATGGAGTGGCCGGGGTGATTGACGGCGGTGGTGCGTCCGCGACCGGCGCGGTGGAATCCGTCAGAACACCGTCTTGGTATTGACTCACCGTGGTCTCGAAGTCGTCTGGGTGGCGGGGCTGAATGCCAGCCTGGGCGGGCATAGCGGGGGCGTTGGGGTCCGGAGTGGTATCACTGGTTGCCTCTGTATCGCGCTCGCCGATGAAGACCGGATGCTCCGGGCGTTTGCCGCGTTGATCGTCGGACGTGCGGGTGAAACCAGGTGCATGCGCTGGAGCAAGAATTTGTCTGGCCGCTTCGGCGGTGGCTTCGGCGGTGGATGCTTCGGTCGGGTCGCTGGGGGTGTCAGCGAGTTCCGGGGCGATGAGGCGCAGGGTTTCCGCCGCAGGGGTGGGGGTCGGCGCGGGGTGCTCCAACGACTGGGGTTGAACAAATGCCATGCCTGCCACCAAGAGCAGCCCTGCATTGCACAACAGCGAAAGCCCGAGGGCGGCCGCCCACAGGCGACCCTCTCCCCGCTTTGCAATTGCAGCGTATGATGACATGGCCAACGGCGGTATTCTGCCCGCGTTTCCCTCCCACTGCAACCCAGGAAATGCTGCCCCAACTCACGATTTTCTTGGACCCGGCCACTCAGCAGTTGGTGGAAATCGCGGCCCGGCGTGAGTCGATTTCCTTGTCGCGGTGAGCTCGCAAGCACCTTGCCAAGGCGGCTGCGGCGGAGAGCGCGTCGGCGTGGAATCATCTCGCCGGATTTACCGGGACCGTGGACGCATCGTTTGAAGCCCCGGCCCGCGACACCAGCCTCTCGTTCGGCAGCAGCGCCGCCGAACACTGCGCCGAAATCCGCACTCACCTGAAGCGGGCGGCCACCCCGATCAGTCCCAACGACCTGATATTCGCCGCCAAGCGCCGCCGCCTGATGGATGGACTTTGCGAACTCGTCGATGCCACCTCGTGGGCGTGGTGCATGGTGGAGTTTGATCCGGACAAGCCGCCGTCGTTCATCGGCTTTGAGCACGGCGTGTGGGACGAAGCGCGCTTCGCCAGATGTGTCGAGGCAATGAACCACCCGGACATGGAGGCTGTGACCCGGCAAGCGTCGGTCGAACTGAAGGAAAAGGGCACCCAACTAACCCGCACTCTGCGCCGGGCGTGGTGGATGTGGCGGTGACGACCGCCGTCGGCACCAGCACCGGGACGAATCTTTTCACCTACACCGCCCCGGACATCGCTCTGGAAGCGCCCACAGGAACCGCCGTCACGAATGGCAGCGGCACCTTGGCCGACGGCTCTATCGCGCCCGGCCAAACCCGAGACCTGAATGTTATCGTGCACAATACTGGCAACGGTGATCTCACCTCCATCGCCGCCAGCATCATCGGCACGGATGCCGGGCAGTTCACACTGGTTTCCACACCACCCGCCACGCTGGCCGCCGGGGCCTCCGCCGCCTTCACTATCCGTTTCTCTCCCACCTCCCTCGGCGCGAAATCCGCCACCCTCTCCATCGCCAGCAGCGATCCGAATCAGAATCCGTTCACCCTGACGTTGACCAGCGCTGGCAATCCGGCCCTTGTCTCCGCTATCTCCGCCGCAAAGCCTCCGCGAACTCCGGGCTTACTTACACCCCGCAGTTTTCCTCAAGCCTTGATGGAGGAGCATGGACCGCCGCCACGGGCAGCGAGACGGTGGAATCCATCGACAGCGAGTGGGAGCGGGTGACGATCCCGGACACCGCCAGCAGCCAGGCCAAGCGTTTCGGCCGGGTGATGGTGACGGCCAGTCCATGATTCCACTGCTATGAACCCATAATCCGCAGTTAGTAGGATTGCGGATTGGAAGGGCAAGCGCTGATAATTTGCGCGGCGTGAAGAGGCGGAGCCTGCCACGCCGCGTTGGCTCAACTGCGAGAGCAACGGCGTTTCTCTATAGCGCCGACATTTCAGCTCAGTGGCCGCCTTCGGGGCAGTTGCAGGAGCTGGTGTAGCGGGCTCCCACCACATCCCAGTTGACCACATTCCAGAAGGCGGCAATGTAGTCGGGGCGGCGATTCTGATAGTTCAGGTAATACGCGTGTTCCCAAACGTCGAGTCCCAGCAGGGGGCGGCAGGCACCGCCGCCTGCGCAGCCACCAAAATCCGGGCCCATGATCGGGTTGTCTTGGTTGGCCGTCGAGCAGATGGAAAGTTTGCCCTCGCTGGAGCACAGCCATGCCCAACCGGAGCCGAAGCGGCCGGCCGCAGCCTTGCCAAAGGCCACTTTCATGGCATCGAACGAGCCGAAAGCCGCGTCGATCGCTGCCGCCAACTCAGCGCCGGGTGTCTTGGCTCCGCCCGGCGCAATCATTTTCCAAAACAGCGAGTGGTTGACGTGGCCGCCACCATGGTTGCGCACCACGCCACGGATGTCTTCCGGCACAGCCTTGAGGTCGGCTATCAATTCACCCGGGCATTTTTCCTCAAGCTCCGGTTTGCCGGCGATGGCGGCATTGACGTTGGTGACGTAAGCCGCGTGGTGCTTGGTGTGATGGATTTCCATTGTGCGGGCGTCGATGTAGGGTTCGAGCGCGTCGTAAGCGTATCCAAGATCGGGAAGGGTGTAGGCCATGGTAGGGGGTGGTGGGGTGGGGGATGGGGTGTTAGACGAGAGCCGATCCGGGTCGCGCAACGACGCGTGCCGGACGTTAGCGGCGGAATATATTCGCCAATCCCAGCCGCGCAAGCTGCAATCCTGCAAATTATTGCTCGCTTGATAGGGAAAATTCCTTTTTCCTTCGTTTCTGAAACCAGTCAACCCGCTGTTATCGTGCTAGAACTAAAAGACGTTTGCTTCACTATCCGCAAAGACGGCGCCGAGGTCGATCTT
>CAIKHZ010000325.1 GCA_903827375.1 Akkermansiaceae bacterium | reverse complement strand
GCTGCTGCCGTCGAGCACCGCAGCGGTTCCGGCAAACGTATTGGTGCCACTCAAGCACACGCCACCGGCACCCGAGAGATTGACGCCGCCGGCACCGCTGATGGAGCCGCTGAGGACGACGGTGCCGCTGCCGGTGTTGCTGAGGGTGCTGGTGGCGGAGCTGATGGTGATTGGGTTGGCAAACGTGTTGTTCGCGCCGTTGTTGGCTGCTGACGAATCAAACACGAGTGCTGCGGCTGGGTTGAGTTGGACGGCCGCCGAGCCGAGATTGTCTTTGCTGGAAACCGTCAGGCTGCTGCCGTCGAGCACCGCAGCGTTTCCGGTAAAGGTATTGGTGCCAGTCAAGCGAACGCCACCGGCGCCACTGACTTTGACGTTGCCGCCGCCGCTGATCACGCCGGAGAAATTCCCCTGGCCGCCACTCTGCTGAAAAGTGAACTGGGAGTCCTTGGCAACCAAGACAGCGGTACCGGCGGTGCTGGCGGTAGCCGTCTGCTCGGTACCCGCTTGGACGATGATCGGCGCGGCTCCCACGCTGCCGGTGGCTCCAGCGAGCATCGTCCCGCCGGAGGTGTCGTAGGCCCAATCCTGGATCACGCCTGTGCTGCCGTTGCGGGTCAGCGTCACCTGCATCCAACCGTAGCTCGCGCTGCCATTGCGCGTCACCTGAAATCCGAAATAGGCCGATTGGCCGTCGGTAAACTGGGAGAGTCCCGGCCCGAGGTGGCCCGAGTTGTCCTCGGCGCCGGACCCGCCGTAGCCGCTGGCGAAGGACAAGCTGCCATTGATGGAACTGCCGAAGCTCAGTGGCACGATGGAGTCCCCGCTGTCAGTACCCAGCCGCGTGGGTTGAAAGCTGGGTGAGTTGGCGATGCCCAGACCGCCGAAGAATGGATTAACGTCCCAGCCGCTGATTTCGGTGGTGGCGTGTTGCTGGGTGACGAGATTGAGGTAAACGCCGTCGAAATTTGCCGGGATGGGGATATCCTGGAGGCCGCTGTAGATGACGTCGGCTCGCGCGGATTGCGGCCATGGCAGCCGCAGCGCGCAGAGCAAAAGCATCCATCGACTGGAGCATGGGGTGGTGAAATTCATCTTGGTAGAACAGTTATGGCATCTCCAACTTGACGCGGAAGTAACGGGCCTTTTTGCCGGCCACGAAAAACGGATAGGGAACGGACACCGCTTGCAGCAGGCCATTGTCGGCCAGCACCGAGGGGGTGGAGGTTGAAGCCTTCCAAGTGAGCAAATCGCCACTGAATTCGACGCTGTAGCTGAGTTGGGCAGCCACATAATCCTTGCGGCGGGCATACACGGCGCGGAACGTGAAAGTTCCATTGCTGACGGTGGCGAGTTGGGTCGGCGCCCCACCCACAACATGGGTCGTGCCAGTCCACGTCACCGCCGGGGTGGTCCCCAGCGTCGGATTCATCCCGAAGGCGTATTCCTGCAAGTTGTTGAAGCCGTTGCCACGGGGGTCGGCGGATGGGGCTGCCATGGCGTTGGGCGGCAAGCCGAAGTACTGCACTTGCCAGGCGTCGGGAAGACCGTCGTTGGCATAACTGGCGAAGTTGTCGCCGCTGGTGTTGAGCACGGAGATCTCCCGCGTCGCGGAAAAAGTTTGGTAAACTCCGCCAACCACGGCCGTGCTATCTTGATAGACCGAACCCGCCGTGACCCGACCTGTGGCACTCACGCCGGTGAGCGGCCCGCTTGCCACGCTCCACGTGAGACCGTCGGGGGCCAGCGGGGATGTGGACTGGTCGTCGTACACGATCGAAGCGCTGAGTTGGATGGAGTCCCCCTCATTGACAGTCAGCAGGGGGGCGCTGCCCTGGATCGACAAGCCCACGGCATCGTTGAGCTGCCCGACAAAACCCGTGCGCGAGGTGTAAGTGGCGGAACTGCTGGCCAGGCCCGCAGCAGCCGATGTGTCAGAATGATAGTTGGCGCTGCGGGTCGTCCGGCCGGCGCTATCGAGCGAGGCAGGATCTAACGAATAGTTGGCGCTGATTGCGGCGCGGGTCGCCAGCGGTGCCAGGGCCGTGCCAACGATCAACAATATGTGGCGGGAATCCATCGGCTTATTTGGCGAGCAATGCTTCCAATTTGCGCAGGCGTTGCTCCTGATCGCCGAGTTGTTTTTTCAAGGCCAGGTTTTCGCGATGCAATTCCTGCACGGCTGCGGCTGAGTAGATGGTGAGTGGATAGGTATCGACCTGCAAAATGGGCGAGCCATCAGGCATCAACTCGCCGCTGCTTTTGACGTTGTCGGGGAAAACCTCGGCAAACTCTTGGGCAATGACGTTCGGGTAGCGGACGTCCTCGATGCTCGGATGGGCGGCCCGATATTCGTCGCTGTAGCGGAAGTCCACCAGGCGCACCCGCTCGAGTTTTTCCAAGGCACCCGTGACCGCCTCGATCTCCGTCTTGATCCGCCTATCAGAATTGGTCAGCCAAGTCGTGGCGGTGGTCTTGCTGGCATTGCCTTCGACTTCGAGGGCATTGGTGGCGGGGTTGCGCTTGATGCCGACTTTGCCGGTGAAGACGTTGTCCTGATCGAGGCGTGCGACTTGGGCCGGGATCGAATTGGAGCGAAGTGCCAGAGCATGATAGGCACCCGCAGCGATGGCCGTGACCTGGGTTGCTTCGGTAGGGAGGGTTTGCAGGAAGTCGGTATTATCGCCCCAAACGACGAGCGAGCCGTCGGATTTGAGGGCCATGCTGAAGCTGTAGCCGGCGGCGATTTTCACCACTCCGGCGAGGGTGTCCGGGATTCCGGAAACTTGCAAACCGCTGTTCAAGCCCCAGGCCACGAGCGTGCCGTCGCTCTTCAAAGCGAGGCTGTGATAGGCACCTGCGGCGATGGCGACCACTCCCGTCAAGCTACCGGGAATCGTTGTTTGCCCGGCATCGTTGCGTCCCCAGGCCACCACCGTGCCGCCGGAAGTCAGCGCTAGGCAGTGGTCGTAGCCCGCGGCAATCGCCGTCACCGTCACGCCTGTTAGCGAACTGGGGATCGTGGTTTGGCCGAAGGTGTTATCGCCCCATGCCTGAATGCTGCCGTTGGCGAGCAAGGCGAGGCTATGTTTTTCACCGGCGGCGACCTTGCTGGCAGTGCTGATGCCGGCTGGAATAGTGGTTTGGCTGTAAGAATTATCTCCCCAAGCCACCAGTGTGCCATTGCTCTTGCGAACCAGATTGTGTGAAGCGCCCGCAGCGATGTCGGTGACTCCCGTCAGAGCCCCGGGAATCGCCGTCTGCCCGCTACCATTGAGTCCCCATGCGACCAGCGTGCCGGTGCTGAGCAGGGCCAAGCTGTGCGCGCTACCCGCAGCCACTGCCGCGACGTTGGCGAGGCTCGGCAGCGTCGTCTGTCCGTTGCTATTATTCCCCCATGCGACTACCGGCTTGGCCGGTGCGGCGACCACACTGGTGAGTGCCACTTGCGTGCTACTACCGGTATCGGAGAGGCTGACGATTTTTCGAGTTGGGCTCGCGGCGTTGGTTGTCAGATAGAGGTTGCTGCCGTCAAACTCGACCGCGCCTAAGACAGTGTTAGTCAGATTTGTGCCGGTTGCAAGCAGCAGGGGGGCGGCTGAACTGCTGCCTGCTGGCAGTGAGACCGTGCCGGTGAACGCCGGATTGGCCAGCGGGGCTTTGAGCAAGTCATTGCCGTTGAGCTTGTTCACCGCTGAGAGGATCGTGTCGCTTGGGCTGATGGGTCCGGCCCCGGAGATGTAGCCGGTGAGCGCCTTGGCGGTGACGGTCGCCGGGGCAATCGCCGTCGCGCCTTGGGTGCCGGTCACATCGCCAAGTAAGGAGCCGGAGAAATTCGTCGCGCTGCCAGCGGTTGTGGCGGTTGTGGCGGTGGTCGCAGTGGTCGCGGTGGTGGCGGTGGTGGCATTGCCGGCGAGGGGTCCGCTGAACGAACCGGTCACCGTGCCGGTGAACGTGGGGCTGGCGAGCGGGGCTTTGAGGGCGAGGGCGTTGGTGAGG
>CAIKHZ010000324.1 GCA_903827375.1 Akkermansiaceae bacterium | reverse complement strand
TTACAGAAGTGGACGCATCCACATCCCAATCCCTCCGATAGCGACCCAGAAGGATATTGTCACCTGCCTCGACCGCGAAACTATCCGGATCGACGCCTTGGTCGCCGAGAAAGAGCGCATGCTCGGCTTGCTCGAACAAAAGCGCGCCGCCTTGATCAGCCGCGCCGTCACCCGCGGCCTGAATCCCAAAGCCCCCGCGAAACCCTCTGGCCTCGACTGGCTCGGTGATATTCCCGCGCATTGGGGTTTAGAGCGCTCCAAACGCTATTTCATCGAACGCGATGAACGTTCCGTTACTGGCGACGAAGAAATGCTCACTGTGTCGCACATTACTGGCGTGACACCCCGCTCGGAGAAGGACGTGAACATGTTCGAGGCGGATTCGAACGAAGGATACAAGTTGGCCTCTCCCGACCAACTGGTCATCAACACTCTTTGGGCATGGATGGGTGCCATGGGCGTAGCCCGCCACGAAGGAATTGTCAGCCCGGCCTATCACGTCTATCGCATCGCCGAAGGGCTTCTTCCCGCCTACGTCGATCTTCTCGTCCGCATCCTCGCCTTCAAAGCCGAGGTCATCCGCTTTTCCAAGCGCGTCTGGTCCTCCCGCCTCCGCCTCTACCCCGAAGGTCTCCACCAAATCTGGATTCCCGTTCCGCCCATTGCCGAACAAGAGGCCATCATCGCCCACATCCGCGCCCACCAAACCCGCGCCGCCGCCCTTGAATCCGCCCTCCGCGACTCCATCGCCCTCCTCAAGGAACGCCGCTCCGCCCTGATCACTGCGGCAGTGACGGGCCGTCTCGACAATTCCGTATAATCATGAAATCCTTCACGCCATGAGAATTGATTCCATTCACATTGAGAATTTCCGGGGAATCAGAAAACTCGATATGGAGTTCGATCCGCGCTTCACCCTGTTGGTTGGAGACAACGGTTCCGGCAAAACAAGCATCTTGAGTGCCTTGTCGGTGGTGCTCGGTATCTGGCATGTGAGCAAAATCGTCACCGGCGCGAAGCAATGGCGCAACATCATGGATCATGAAATTCACGAGGTGCCGGGCGAGGATGAGAACGGCGAGCGGCAGTTTCTACCTGCCGGGAATGTGTTTCTCAAAGCCAAAGGCAGCATAGGCGCACGGCAGCCCCAAGCATGGATTCGCCTTAAAAAAGGAAGAAAGTTACGCACGATCGACAAAGGGGAAGAGTCAACGGTTTCCGACATTCTTTCGGCTCTGGCGGCGAGGGAACGAAAGCAGGAACCGCTGCCCTTATTGACATGCTACGGCGCGGGCAGGGCTTGGCTGCCCTCCAATCAACGTGAATTGGTTGATCTATCCGGCGACCTGAAGAGCCGTCCCGAGGACGGCTACTATGATTGTCTCAACGAGCGCATCCGGGTGAAGGATGTGATGAAATGGTTTGTGCTACAAGCGGCCAAACGGGACGAGAGCGGTCAGTTCAAGCCCGCCTTCGAGGCAGTGAGGCTAGCCATGAAGCGGGGCATTCCCGGGGTTGATGAAATCTACTGGGATCACATCAAGGGAGAGGTCGTGGTAAGCATCGATGGCAAAGCGCAACCCTTCAGCAATCTCAGCCACGGCCAGATCACCATGGCTGCGACCCTGGCGGACATGGCCATTCGCGCCGTCTCGCTCAACTCGCACTTGCTCGGCAATGGCAACGGCGGAGCGCACCCGGAACAAGTGCTGGACCAAACACCCGGCGTGGTGCTCATCGACGAAGTGGACGTGCATTTGCACCCCGAGTGGCAGCGCAGAGTAGTCCGCGATCTCTTGACGACTTTCCCCAAAGTGCAGTTCATCTGCACCTCGCATTCCCCGCAAACCATGGGCGAAGTGCCCGCGCTTGTCGGGAAAGATCGCTTGGGCGATATTTGGATTCTTGATTCTGGAGGCCCCCGGAGGCCTGCGGTTCACTACGCGGACAGCAATTGGAACCTCGAACATCAAATGGGCGCGGCGGTCAACGCCCGCAACAAGGATGTTGCCCAATTGCTGAACGAAGCCGAATCGGCGATGATCGAGCATGACTTGGACGATGCCACAAAGGCGCTGATGGAAGCCCGCCGCATGATGGGTGGGGAGGACGGGGAACTCACTCGCCTGGAATCGAGTCTCGAAACCCTCAAAATGCTGGAGCATGCGGACGATTAGGAAGAGGACCGTCCCGGGCAGGTTGGTTCAATGGCGTCAGGAACGGATCGCGCAGGCAGATCGGGTTGGATATCCATTCGACTATGACGAGATGCGCCGGAACAAGACTGTCCTTGATCAGGTCGAGTCCGGGCTCTTTTCAGAACAGGGAGGCCTTTGCGCCTACACAGGGCATCGGATATCAAAAGCAGGGCGAGTGGAGGGGCAGGCCGGTTTTCATATCGAACATTTGAAGCCGCAAGATTACTGCGATGCGGGCGAAGACTGCGATTATCAGAACATGGTCGCATGCTGGCCAGAGCCGAATCAAAAGCAGGGCACGCCTTATGGAGCGGTGCTCAAGGATAACTGGCCAAAGCCGGTAGAAGCGAATCAGTTTGTTTCCCCTTTGCGCTCGGACTGCTCTCACCGGTTTCGTTTTGTGGTCAGAACGAATGCTGCCGAGTTGCCATCGAAGAAAACCCGCCGGATCCCGCCGGACGGAACTATCGCACCGCCTAGTGGCCCGCCTTCACAACGCTAGGCTGGAGTTCATTTTCAAGGGAGGAACCAGCTTCGTGCTTTTCTTCGATCCCGTCCGTCGCTTGTCCGTCGATGTGGTTCTGAGGTGCCTAGAGTCAGAGGAGCGCGTACAAGATCAATTTCAACCGCGAGTTCTTCCGCTACGAGGACCGCCGCTTTGGAGTGCGGTGGCACGCCGCCGCCTTAGATCCGGGCGACATGTCGCCCTGAATCGAAAGCGCGGACATGTCCGCGCACTCCAAATTCGCCACACTCCGTGTTAAGTTCGCGGCGGAGGTAGCGGACCGCCGCTTTGGAGTGCGGTGGCACGCCGCCGCCTTAGATCAGGGCGACATGTCGCCCTGAATCAAAAGCACGGACATGTCCGCGCACTCCAAATTCGCCACACTCCGTGTTAAGTTCGCGGCGGAGGTGGCACGCCGGCGCTTTGGAGTGCGGTGGCACGCCGCCGCCTTGGATCGGGGCGACATGTCGCCCTGAATCGAATGCGCGGACATGTCCGCGCACACCAAATACGACACACTCCGGGTTTAGTTCGCGGTGAAGGGAG
>CAIKHZ010000323.1 GCA_903827375.1 Akkermansiaceae bacterium | reverse complement strand
GCACTGCCTTCCAGAGCGATCTTCATCATCGGCGTCACGCGCTTGCTGATGCGCAAGGCTGGCAAGCAGGCCAAGGCGTCCTTCGGTTGCCCGGCAAGTATGTCAGCGAGCATCAACGTGGCATTGAACTCTACATTGTCCGGATGGTTGGCGATCAATTTTGACTGGGTGTGGATGACCTCAGAGGGCAGCATCGCGCCGTGGATGAGGGCGAGATAATGGAAGTGGTTGAGCAAATCCGGGTTGGTCGGCTCGAAGCGCAGCAGCTCCCGATACATCGCCAGCATGTCCTCGCTGCGGTCTTTAGCCGCCAGACCCTCAAACAGCGGCAACAGCTTGGAATACGGCGGCAAGGGCCCCCAACCCATGCGGATGGCCTCCATCCAAGCAGTCTCGGCCGACCCGCGCGCTCCGTGGTCATCGGCTAGCCGTGCGATCTCAATGAAGCGGTTGCGGCTGGCGTCCAATGCGGCATGGTTCATCGCGTCGTTCAATGCGCTCGCGGCAGCCTCCGGCTTGCCGCGAGCCCACTCGAACTTGGCTTGCGCCAGCGCAACTTCCACCGCATCGAACGCCGACGGCGCAGCGGCAAGCGCAGCTTCGATGTCCGATTCCCGATGCAGGGCCTGCAGAGCGGAAAGTCGGGCATGCCAGGCGTCTGGGCGGGTTTTGGCGGGTTCAGCGAGCAACTGGGCGGCGGTTTCATGTTGCTGGTGACGAATTAGCCAGGCACCGAGCACTCCCGGGTCACTCGCTAGAAAACGCGCGATGGCTGAGTCATACATGGCCTGCGCGGCGTCGGGGCGGGCCGCGATGGCCTGATCCATCGCCAGCAAATGATGGCTGGCACCGGCACCCGCCTGCAAGCCGAGCCACTTGGCTAGATCCGGCAGCGCTTCGCCGGGTGCCAAGCCGCCGGACACTTCGCCTAGCAGCAGCATGGCTTTCAGAGCTGCAGCATCCGACTTGTTGGATATGAGCTTGGCAAAAATTGAGCGGGCCTCGCCCAGCCGGTCAGGGCTTGGGTGTTGGCACAGGGTGCGCAGCAGTTCGAGGTGGACGGTGGGGGATGTGGTGGATTGGATGACCTCGCGGAGCCGCGTTTCGGCGAGTTCATTTTCGCCGAGTTGGAGGAGCAGCGGGGTGAGCGCGGCGCGGAATTCCGCATCGTCGCGCAGGGCTACCGGCAGACTGGCATAAGAGCTGAGGGCAAGGCTTTGGGGTGCTTGGGCCACCATCATCTGCAAGGCTTCCAGGCGGTCCTCGCGGCTGGCATGCGGAGAACTGAGCAGACCCCCGGCAGCCAGATAGGTGCGGGCATCTCCCAGCGTGGCAAGCGCCCGCGCCCACAGCCGGTAGGCGACGATGTCACCCGGCCGCGCCAGCAGGACCCTGTGAGCCTGGTCACGGACGGTGGCCCATTCGTTGCTGGCCGCCGCTTGTTGCGCTGCAGCCAGACAGCCATCAATCCCGTGGTTGCGCCAGGCCAAGTAGGAGGGCTTGGCCGCAATCCCTACCACGACCATGCTAGCGAGCAAGATAATCAGCCAAGTGGGGATCCACCAATGTCCGATGAGCAACCCTCCACGCAACTGCGGATCGTCGCTGAAATAGCCTGTATTTGGCCTGTGGTCGCTCATGTGCCTATTGGGGTGTTGTTGTCGCTGCGGCTGCGCAGGAGCAGGGCAAGCCGACGAGAGAACGAGCGTTGGCCGGTTCTGGCACGGCACTCAGGTGCATGTGGGGGATTTGTGTAACATGGTTTGCATCTGGAAAGTGGGGCTGGCTGAAGGAATTTGTGGTTAAGGCGATGGATGAGGATGTGGCGGCTGTGAAATCTTCAGATAGGCATCGCCACCGAGCCGCGTGCAAGGGCGACGACTGGGGAGGATACACACTTCGCGACAAGTCAACGAGTGATTTCTTTGTAGGTCAAGGGAAATACTCAAGCTAACATCAACAATCGGAATTCATCAATCATCAACTCCCCTCTCACAATCCAAAATCTAAAGCAACCCTCTTCCGAAGCTCACCGATTGGTAGATTCAAAATGTTGAAGGACTGGCCTCACGCAGCATTACTCTCCTTCTTCACCGCACTTACAGCAGCATCCAATATCCCTACTCATAAATCCAGGAATGTCATCCTTTTCATAGCTGTAGCACCCTCCATTGCATTTATTGCAAATTCGTTGAGCCATAGTCATCTGACCAGAGCCTGGGCAGTAACCAGAAGTATCTCTCACGTTTTCGTAGAGCTCGGCGGTGCAGTTTAAGTTTGGACATTTCTTCATATTTTCAAGAATATGTGGTTCATCGGATCTTGGGATGGCTGCGTTCGTAAGAGGATTCCCCGGCCGCCTGACGCAGCACTCCATCAGGTCGAAATCGGTGAGATTCCCGGATCAGATAGTCAAATTACCATCCAATCACCCCGCGTGTATATAGGGTAAACACTCCATATCAAGGCTGGGATAATTCCTCATACATCGTAAGTTGCCAAATGGTGAACGTACTTGTCGCATTGACCTTGATTCCGGGAAACAGATTCTTAAAATCCAAAAATACATACCACACCCCACGAAGACCTCGGCACCACTGTACCCCGTACCGGTGGTAAACAAGGCCTGCATATCAAACGTCGCGTCGCCAGTGTTAATCGATGCGGCATAGGCTGACACATCAATAACCTGGGTGGTTTGAGTCGTGATGCCGCCATCAGCATTCAACATGCTGAGCATGCTCGGCGCACTACTCGGCGTCACATCGTCAGACGACATGCCTGAAACTATGGTTCCCACTTCCGATCCCCAACTTCGCTGCTGCGCGGCAAAGTTGCTTGGCACCGTGCTAAAGCCCTGGAGCGGGTTAACGTCGAAACCCGGGTCACCTAGCAGATTCAATGAGGTCGCCGCCTGGACCGATCTGCCAGCGCCAAGAAACACTAACAAGATCGCTGCAATTATTGAACCGGTGCCTGACTGGATGCGGATTCCTTTTGCCGTTTGTGCTTGCATGTTCTTTGTAATTTCAGTTTTGCCTAACCAATTTTAGAGCTTTCATCTATCCAGCAATGCCTTGTTCGGCATGGCTGATTTGTAGTCAAGTCCTGTCGGGAGAGAATAGAGCAAGTCGGAGCTGACCACTCTGCAGAAAATCGATCTTAGTCGTGAGGGTGTGATAGCCCCTGTGGCTCTGTGGTTGAATTCGTGCAATTTGCCTACGAGTGCCTTCATGAGTTGGGAGATTTGTGCGTGGGACGTTTACCGGCCTGAATATTGGCGGTCTCCGTCCCGATCAGCAATGGGGCGTTCGCCCCATCCCCTCATGGGACTTGACGAGTAGGGTTTATCCCCATTGAACGCTTTCCCACGATGTTCCACAGTCTGTTAAGCCCAGCTCTGAGGTAAACTCCGCCGCAGACAGGTTCATAACGGAATCTTGCTGTTCTCGGTCCTAATACCTCCCGCTGAGGCAAATCAATAACACATACCATGAAACTCACCAGATCCATCATCATCGCCTTCTTCGCCGTATTTGTTGCAGGCTGCAACAAAGAAAAGGCCGCCATCGACACCAAAACAGAGGCCACCAAAGACGCTATCGACAAAGCCAAGGATGCCGTGGACGACTCTGCTAGGAATGCGAAGAAGAAAGCTGACGCAAATGCCGCTATCGAAAAAGCGAACATTGAGGCCAAGAAGCTTAGTGTGCAAGCACAACTCGAAGCCGATAAGGGAAAGGTCGAGGCCGATGCTGCTGCGGCCAAGGCAACGATCGACGCGAACAAAAAGTAGCTTTCACCTATCCGGCCTTCATTCCATTTCAATTTCCTGATTTGAAAGGCAGGCCGGTCTTGGTGACCGTCATGTGATCAAGGTCCGCGTAGCATGTTAGCGCCTTGCCCCCGACATATACCACCGACAGATAGCCAAGGAGAATCTGAGAAAGGTAGCACGGCAATGATCGAGTACCGCACTGCCGTTTTCCTATTCACTTCTAAAATACAACCAATACAAAAGGGAGAATCACTCCATGAAAACAGGATTCGTGCAGGATATTGAGAGTCTAGCCATCAGCAATAAGCAGTTCCGCAAAGTACTCTATACGGCGCAGCACTGCCAACTCGTCGTCATGGCGCTCAACCCCAAGGAGGAAATCGGAATGGAAGTCCACAAGCTCGACCAATTCTTCCGGGTGGAGGAAGGCTCTGGCGAGGCGGTACTCGACGGTGCGCGCACCGCGATCCGGACCGGTTTCGCGGTGATCGTCCCGGCAGGGACTAATCATAATATTATCAATACCGGAAATGTTCCGTTGAAGCTTTACACGCTCTATGCTCCGCCCAATCATCGTGACGGTGTTGTTCATTCCACCCGCGCCGACGCCGAAGCTGACCACGAGCACTTCGACGGCAAAACCACGGAATAATATATTGACGCTGCGCCCTCCGGTAACCCGAAGCCATGGGGTGAAGCCCTACGACGGGAGCGAAAGGGAAGCCATTTGCCAACGACGTCGCTGGTTCGCAGGAGATCCGCAAGGGTGGCGCAGACCTTGTGCTGCACTGCGGCCGGTATGGGTTCCCGTGTTAAGGATTGAGTATGACCGATTGTCGTGGACAGGTAGGTTTTGACATTGCCCCGTGGTTGGTGTGGTATGGGGCGTGGCCAAGACCCCAGAAAATTATTCCACGGCTGTCATTGGTCGTAACGACCCTTGTCCATGCGGCAGCGGCAAGAAATACAAGAAGTGCTGCTTGGAGGCCGATGCCTCAGCTAAAGCAATCAAGGCGTCGCCTGATCATTTGTCGCAATGGTCGAGGGATGCTGACGAAGCGCTCAAGAACGAATGGACAGACGGCAAAGTCGCCTGTTTGGAGACAGCCGAGATTGTCACCAGACTCGAGGAGCTTGGAATTGACGGATGCGAAACCACCTTTGTTGAATTGACTGGCGGTCGCACCTCGGCGATGAGCATTTTCGGCGATTGGGTCGGAGAGCTAACCACGCCACCGGAGGAAGGGGATGAAGATTTTATGCGTCTGGCGGCCTGCGAATTATGGAAACGCTATTGCCCGGAGAACCCATCCGTGGAAATGATTGACGAATGGGTGACGGAAGGCGACGAGCTATTTTCAGCCAACAAGCAAGGTGAGGCTGCGGATATCTGGCTGCGGGTGTGGGAACATGTCCGCCTCAAGTTTGAACCCTGGATGACCACCTACGGTGACGCTGATCCCTTGGTCGGGATCTCCCAGTACTGAGGTGGCGTACCCGGTTGTTGATGCCGCCGACTGGGATCTGGAATATCGGTTTGCTGACCTGCGGCAGGAACTGGCAGGCGAACCTTGAGCCTTTCCAAGGGTCTGGTTGACGGCAGAAGGGCGCATGGTAGGCTTCTTGGTGCGATGAAAAAGCCCGCTTCCAACCCAGCTACAACCCGGCAGCCGCCCCGGCGCTTCGGCCTTTGCGCCAAGACCCAGAATCTGACGAAGACTGAGTGCTGCAATGAATGGATTTGCAACGACGAAGCTATCGGACCGATGGTGGGGGTAAAGTGAACCTCAGCGCATCTTTCAGACATATCCCAAACAAACTGCAACTATGAAAACCACATGCATGACTTTGATGATCGGCGCGAGTGCGCTGTTTGCCTTCGGCGCCGGCGAATCCCGGTCTGATCCGGGAAATTCCCGTGAACCCGGCGGCACGGGAGGTCAGTCTCCCGGCCCAGCAGACGCCAAACCCGCCTTTAGCGCACCGCCAGCCGGTTTCAACGTAGCACGCGACGGCATTCCCCATGGCAAGCTTGAGATGGTGAACTACGATTCCAAGACGGTCGGCACGAAACGCCGGATGCAGGTGTACACGCCGCCCGGCTACTCAAAAGACCACAAATATCCCGTGCTCTATCTGTTACATGGGATCGGCGGCGACGAAACCGAATGGCAGCGTTTTGTCAATGTTAGCACCCTGATGGACAACCTCATCGCCGACAACAAGGCGCTGCCGATGATTGTTGTGATGCCCAATGGCCGCGCTCAGAAGGATGATCGTGCCAATGCTGGCATGGCGGCGGCCCCAGCGTTTGCCAAATTTGAGCGAGATTTGCTAGATGATGTCATTCCGGCCATTGAATCGCGCTTCGGTGTGCGTGCCGACCGCGAAAGCCGGGCACTGGCCGGGCTTTCCATGGGTGGTGGCCAGACGTTGAACTTTGGTCTCACTCACCTCGACACCTTTGCGTGGATCGGAGCATTTTCCGCAGCACCAAACGCCAAAGCGCCGGCCGAACTGGTGCCGGATCCAACTGCTGCAACAAGGCAACTCAAGCTGCTCATCCTCACCTGCGGCAACAAGGATGGCCTTATCAACATCAGTCAGGGCTTTCACACCTATCTGAAGGAAAGAAACGTGCCGCACATCTGGCATGTGGATGGCAATGGCCACGACCCGACGCACTGGGGTAGCAGCCTCTATGAGTTCGCGCAGAAGGTCTTCCGTTAGCCGTCAACGCCGGCG
>CAIKHZ010000322.1 GCA_903827375.1 Akkermansiaceae bacterium | reverse complement strand
CGTGATGGTGCGGGGAGTGGCTATGCCAAACTTGGTGGACATGTCGCCCTCAAGCGCCTGCCGGTCTGCATCACTCAGGGCGACGTTATAGATGAAGAAATCCCCGATATTGCCGTTGAAAACCGTCCAACCATCGGGATTATTGCGGCCGATGTTGATGTGGGTGGCAAACCCACCAGCTACCCCCGGCACCATCGAGGTGAAACCACCCACAATGGCCGCGCCGCCGGACATGCTTACCTGGCTGCCGTTAGCATAGATTTTATACGAGCCATCCGGCTGAACAATCAGGCACAGAACCGTCGTCTGACCGTCTGGAAGCGCGCTGCTGCTGGTATCAAACCCGCCATTGCGTCTGACGATGATCCGCCCGGTATTGTTGTAGATACCTAACACAAGCCGGTCATAGAAGACATCCACAATTGAGTTCCAACTATCACCCGTGGTGTTGCGCGTCGGCTTGATAACCGCGACAATACTGGCGCCACTGCACGCAATGGCCGTTGCCCCGTGATCCCCGCAATCGAAACCATCGCCGTCGTTGCGCAGGTTTAAATCCCACTTGGCATTGTTGAGCGTGTTGACGGTCGGCGTCCCCATCGCCGTGTAAGTCTTGCCCGCCGGAAGATAACTCGCCCAATTGCCCGTCAGCCCGCTCGTCGGAAAGGTCGCGGCCAACGCTGAATCCAGCAAACTCGCCGTCTGCGGAATATGGGTGGTGTTGGCGCTGAACGTCACCCCCAGCGTGTGGTTGGCCGTCACATTGCTGAATGTATAACTCGTGATGGACCCCTGCTCGACCCCGTCTATCAATACACTGGTGATGCTCTGGCCTCCGTTGGGCGTGATCGAAAAGGCCTGGCTGGTTCCGTTAGCCAGCAACACGGCACCCGACGGACTGATTGAGCCGCCTGCTCCGCCACTTGCGGTGATGGTGGAGGCCGCATTGAGGGCGAAATTGATATTAGCCAGCGGAGCCCCAATGACGACGAGCGTCTGATCAGACGGCGGGAAATGGTTCGGGGCAGCAACCGCCACATACCATTGGCCGTTAGGTACTGGCTGGGAATAGAGACCGCTGGCATCGGTGGTGGCCGTTAGGCTGGCATTCGCTGCAGCTCCAGGAACACTCGAGAAATACACGCTGGCTCCAGCAATTCCCAGACCACTGATCGCGTCGGCGATTTTTCCTGAGACGGCAAACGCCGGTGGATCCATGATCGGGGTGACGGCGGCATAGGTGACCGAGCGCGTAGGGCCGTATGTCCACAAGTGGCCCTTGATCTGGCAGAGTTTTAGAACATTGGCTGGATCTGTCGCCTGAGCATACTGGTCACTGGTGACGATTAGAGTGGCATTGCTTGCCACATCCTTGACCACATAATGGTCAGAAAGCGCCTGCATGACCACCCCGTTAAACGTCACCAGCGAATCATCCGGCAAACTAACGGCCTGGGCGAAGCTGGCGCTGTGATAACCGGTGGTGGGAGTGATCGTGGCGGCAAAGCTCGTCGAATATGCGGACTCATTGTTGCGGGCGGACAGGTCCCTGACCTTGTATTGATAGACATAGGATCCGTCGGCCAAGGCAGGCGTCACATAGGTGGTGCCTGCCTGCCAACCGCTGTCCGGGCCTCCGCCGCTGACGCAATGGAAGTAGTACTGCACGCCGCTCGGGTCGCTCGTATCCATCGCCGTCATCGACACTTTGTTATCGATGGTGGCGTACGGCAGCATTTGCCAGTGGGCGTAGGTCAGCGATGGCAGGGCCGGGCCGGCGTCGTCACGGGCAAGAGCGGCCACGGGTGCTGACGGCGCGCTGGTATTGCCGCGACCGTCGCGCACCGTAACGGTATATGTATAACTCGTTCCCGTGGTTAGACCGCTCTGGGTCCAGGTGGCTGACGATTGCCACCCGGAACTGGCGGCAGTGGGCAGCGTGCGGTCAAACTTGTATTCAAGCTTGCCGCTTGGGCTGCTGCCCTGAGTGGCTCTCATCGTGATCTGGCCGTCGGCAATACCGATCGGGCCATAACTGAAACTGGCGCTGCCGGCACTTGAAGTGGCGAGGGTGGCGGTGGCGGCAGCGGACGCGCCGGTGGTGTTGCCCGAGCGGTCGCGCATGGTGACGGTGTAGGCAGGCGTGCTGCCTGGAGTTAGGCCGACATCGGTGTATTTGTTAAACGACACCCAACCGGAGTCATGGCCGCCGCCGGAGACACAGGCGAAGTAGTACTCGACCCAGCCGCTGGCGTCGTTGCCGGGTGTGGCACTCATGATCACACGACTGTCGCCACTGGCCATGGGTGCGACGAGCCAGGTTGCGGAGTTAGGCGTGGGCGCGGTGGTATCGGCACTGAGGGAGATGGGGGCAGGCGCGGCGGTGGAGAACAAGGTCAGCACCTCAGCCGCCGTCAGGCCACGCGTGTAGCAGCGAAAATCATCCAGGGCCCCTTGAAAATAGTTACCAGAGTAGCTGCGGCCGAGGTAATTGGCATTTTCCATCAACGGCGCGTTGAGGCTGTCTGGCAACAGGGACATGGCGGGGTTGTTGGCCACGGCCACCCCGTTGAGATAGAGCGTGCAAGTGCTGCCCGAAAATGCCACTGCGAGGTGACTCCAGGTGTTGGCCACAAGGGCGGCACTGCTATCAAGCGTCAAGGTGGTGGTGCCGTCGCTGATGACGAAGCGCGGCTTGCCGGTGGCAGCCGCATTTGACGTTAGATACATCACCTTGTTCACGCCATCGCCCATCGACCACAGCCGCTGGTCTGTGGCGGCGGCGACACTTGGTTTGCACCACACGGCAAACGTGCTGTCCTTGAAGTCATTGACTGCATTTTGGAGTTCGACGTACTGGCTGATCCCGTCCAAGGCTAACACGCGCCCTCCCCGCTGCGACGCGCCACTATCCAGAGTGCTGCGGCAACCGTTCATCAAGAACCCATGATTGATCCCGAACTCATCCATCGCAAAAACCGCGTTGTCCTTCTCGAAAC
This sequence comes from Akkermansiaceae bacterium, assembly GCA_903827375.1. Classification (GTDB taxonomy): domain Bacteria; phylum Verrucomicrobiota; class Verrucomicrobiia; order Verrucomicrobiales; family Akkermansiaceae; genus Luteolibacter. Next base: position 50,120 of record CAIKHZ010000322.1, on the reverse strand, counting down.
TATGCCGGGCAAACAGATAACCATTGTCGGGCAGCGAGGCAAAGCGAGCCGTGTCCTGGCCCCAGCCCCAACCAAAGTGTACGCCGCTGGATGAAGGAGTGGTGCCATTGCCATTGGCGGAGTCGCCTTCCATGATGAGTCCGCCGTTCAACGTCGAGGTATCATAGACATAGGTCGTCCCCTTGACGATGGCATTGCCGTAAACCTTGGTGTGCGTCGTCGCATTGCCATCACCACAATTTCCGTGCTCGATCACCTTGGCACTCTCATATACCTCCGCACAGCCAAACACGTGCCCCCAATCCCTCACCTTCGCATTGCCATACACCTGCGCACTCGCCTCCACCATCGCGTGGCCGGACACCACCGCGTTGTCACGCACTTGTGCGCTGTCCTTGACCACCGCATAGTCCTCCACCCGGGCATTGCCCCTGACCTGGGCGGCACCGAGCACCTGAGCGTTGGCACCAACGTAGGCACTGGCATCCACCGTGGCACTGCTGGCTTTCCACCCGCCACCATTGGCATGTTGCAACATCCCACTGTGGCTCTGCACCGGATAGATGACATTTTTGGGCGATGCATTTGTGAAGGACACCGCATAAGGAAATTGCAAACCAGCATCAGTTAGATATGCCTGCCATGCTGGATCGGCAATTTTCATCGGTTTGGGCGTGGCGATGACCACCAGATAAAGTTTCGTCTGGTCGGTGGATAGATTGATTGAGTTGGTGCCGCAGTTCCAGAGGCTTGAGTAGCTGGCGGCCCCGGCGCTATCAACTGCCACCAGGCAGGCGCGCCAATCCGACTGGCGCACCGGATCGCACTGGGGGTGGAAGTTGCAGCTGACGGTGGTACCCGGAGTGGCAGCCAGCGGAATGAAGTTAAAACCAAACTCCATCGGCGTGTGATCGCGGCTCGGCCGGAACCACCCGCTCGCACCGGGCAGCTTCACCAACGGGGTCCGGCATCGTTGATAAAAATTCCAGTCGCTGCCGTCGTCGGCACTGTTGGCCTGGGCCAGCCAGCGCTGACGCGCAAAATCCCAGGTGACCATCTTGCGGGCCATATCTCCCCACAGGTCGTTGATCGCCCCGGCCTTGTCGGCCGACCCGGATGAGTCGAGCCGGATCATGCGGTCGATGATGTATTCGTTAGTTCTCTGATCGGCGGTGGCGTTGGTCCACATGCTATCGACCCAAGCCGCGCCGTAGCGCGGATCATCCTTGGCGGCTTCCCAAATGACCCACGAGTCGTAGTAATCCCTGCCGTGGGCCGGATAGTACATGCCGTTGCTGATGTAGCCGCCGGCCTGCGGATAGGTGTTGATGAATTGCAGCAACATCCAATTGGCGGTACACTCCCACCATGCGCCAGAGCTGTTAGATCCATTAAACCCAGCGCCTGTGCCTTCCCAGACGTGGCCGAACTCATGCGGGGTGGCACCCGATGGCGGATCGTAGCGACAACTGCTGGTATTGGCCATGGCATAGAAAAACCCGCCGGAATCCATGCTGGAATAGGCACCGCCGCCACCGCCGTCATTCCAGGTCATGAGAAAGTTGAAATTGGCTCGGTACTTGTTACCATCTGGGGTGGTGACTGATTCGTTGATATCATGGAGGCCCATTTCGACGACCCATCGATGCCACATTTGTTCATACTCCTGGAGGTTCCCCTGAGCCAACTGCTCAGTCATGGGTGTGCCCGTATCCCGGTTGTAGTGGCCGAAGTTCATCCGAAAATGGTCGGAGCGGCGCGTCTCGGTATTTGGATCCTGGTTGGAATAGATCGAGTTGTTATCCAAATACTGCGCGGCGACCGGACCCACCATGCTGAGCCAACCCACAGCCATGGTGACCGCAGCCAGCAGCCCTCGATGGGCAATTTTCGTCATTTCTGATAATATTGGCGTACGTCTCATGGGGTGCTGCGGAAATTCGGATTCACGATCCAACGGGATGGTGCCAAGGCGGGCACCACCGAACCGATAGTGATGAATGAAAGCATACCCTCGCAACGCTCAATTCGCGAAATCATTGTCCAATTCGCGAACTTTCAACACACCGCCCCTTCAGCCAATCCGAAGGGTGGCGGGAGACAAAGAGGGTCTCGGAGATCCCCGGCGTCGGCCTGCGGCGCGCTTCGCTGACGATCAACACAATGCGCCGATGCCCGAGCGCAAGGAGGTGGCGCATGGCGGCGCGATGAGCCGGCAAGGTGTCCGGCCCGGTGCGAGCCAGCAGCAGGTTACCGGTTCGCCCATAGAGCGCGAGACAGGGAGTCGGCTGGGTGGAGCACCACTCCAGGAGTGGGCGTGACCCGGCTTCGACGATCCAGGCATCCGCCGGAATTTCCGCCAGTTGGCGGGTCATGCGGTGGACATCGTGTTTGATCTCCATCTGGGATTTTTTGCAGAAGAATACCTCATGACCGGCAACTTCCAAGGATTGGATGGGCACACCGCAACACTGATAGAACCAGCTGTCGAGGATAAATTTCTTGAAATCCGGGGGAATTCTCTTTCTACTCGCGCTTTGGCAACCTGAACCCGCTGCTGCCAGCTCACCCTCAAACCCAACATGTTAATCCGACGGGAGGACCATCGCGTCCTCCCACATTTCCCGACAATTGATCCGCCTCCAACCAATACCTTTCAACGAATACCGTCTATCAAGACTTCGCCTCAAACGCGTGACATGAAGACACCAGACAAGAAAGCTTGATCTAACGACAGCACACTTCGCTTTTCAACCCATCCAGCAAAAAAGCCAATCCATGAACCCAATCTTGAAAAACAGCTTAAAACTCCTAACCGTCCCGGCCATCGCCGCCGTGACCCTTTTCGCCGCACAATCCGCCCAAGCGGCTGGCCCATATTTCTGGGATGGCAACGACAGCAGCGCCGACTTTGGCAGCGCTGGTGGCACCTGGGCAGCGCCGACCGCAGGCACCACCACTGCGGGCTGGAGCACGAGCGCCACCGGCGCCAGCGTTGTCAATGGCAACAGCATCACCACGACCACGGCCGACGCCCTCAACTTTGGCAACGGCGCAACCGGCCTCGCTGCGGGCACCATCACAGTCAGCGGCACGGTGAATGCCGGCAACATGACCTTCGCATCCGGCTCAGGCGGCGTCACGCTTTCCGGAGGCACCTCCATCACCGTGCCGGCCGCTGCGGTCATCACCGTCAACAATGCGGCTGACACCATCAGCACTCCCCTTCTGGGCGCGGCTACCAGCCTTCAGATCAGCGGGGCTAGCGGCAGCACGCTCAGCATCGGCGGCAGCGCCGCGTTACCCTCCATCGGGACATTGATCATCGACAGCGGCGTCACATTCAATTATGGCAGCAGTGCCTCCACCACCGAAGCCACCACGGTCCTCAGCGGTGCGGGCACCTTGGCCATGTCCGGTAGCGGCGCACTGACCTTTAGCTCCAACACTCTCCTTTCGTCATTCACCGGTGCCATCGCCTTAAATTCCGGCACGGTGAATTTGAACGCTACGAACGTCCCGCCTTTTTTTAATGGCAATCCACTGATCTTCAATGGCAATGCAACCCTCACCGTCAATACCGCTTTCACCAGCAGCGCAGGCATCACGCTGAACAATGGTGCCATCGCCTCATTTGGCTGCAACACCAAAACCTTCACGTTCAATAGCGCGGTGACAGGTAACGGCGGGATCACCCTGATCCAGCAAGGACAAGGCAATTGGACCCTGAATCTGAACAGCACCGCAAATAACTTCACCGGGCCGATTGCAATGAACGGCAGCAAAACGAATAATACACTGACCGTGAATAGCCTTGCGGACTCTACAACCGGTAATATCACCTTCGGGGGAACCTCCCCAGCGACGACGGCGTTTGTTTACGGGGCCGGAGCCGTTGTGCCCCTGACGCTGACCAACCGGCAATTCGTGATGGGCGGTTCGGCCACCAACTATACGATCTCTAACTCGAGTTCGCAGGCATTCACAATCAACACCGACCTGTCCTACACCGGCTCGGGTGCGAAGGTCCTGACGCTGGGGGGCAACGGCACAGGCCTCAACACATTTGCCGGAAAGATAATTCAAGGCACTGGCGCGAACACCCTCGCCATCACCAAGAGCGGCACCGGCAGTTGGAACCTCACCGGCGCAAACACCTATGCCGGCCAGACCCGCACGACCGCAGGCACCTTGATCGTCAACAACCTTGCAAACGGCGGGTCGGCCTGCAGTATCGGCCAATCAACCAGCGCCGCCGGCCTGGTGCTCGGAGGCGGCACCTTCCAGTATGCCCCAATCGCCGCTGTGGGCGGCGCGGCAGCGGCGATTGACCGCAACTTCGCCATTCTTTCGTCCAGTTCGCTTGATGCCTCCGGCACCGACGCTCTGGTGTTCAGCGCCCCCAGCGGCAACATCATTTCACCGGACGTCACCGGGCTGACCGGTACGTGGACCAGCGGCCAGAAGGTGATCACCGGCATCAGCAGCACCGCGAACCTTGTCGTCGGCATGCGGATCACCGGCACCGGTATTGCGGCAAGCTCCACGATTGCGTCGATCGACAGCGCCACCCAAGTGACCCTGAACAACAATACAACGGCGCTTGGTTCCACAAGCGCCGTTACCTTCGGCTACCCCACCGCCCGAACGCTGACGCTCACCGGCAACAACACCAACGCCAACACACTTGTCGGCAATCTGCAAGACTCGGCTGCCACGGGTGCAGGCGTTCTGAGCCTCACCAAGAACGGCGGGGGTACCTGGACGCTCTCCGGCGTGAACACCTACAGCGGCGCAACCACGGTTTCAAACGGCACCCTGTTAGTCAGCAACCCCGGCTCACTGGCTGCCGGCAGCGCAGTTGCGGTCAACGGCGGCACCCTCGGCGGCAACGGCACAATCAACGGCAACGTGACCGTCGCAGCCGCCGGCAGCCTCTCACCCGGAGGTTCCTCGGCCGACACCCTCACGATCGGCGGCAACCTCAACATTTCCGCCCCAGCCAACGGCGGCGCGGGCAAGCTCGTCTTCCAACTCGACGCGCTGGCCAATCCCAATGACAAAATCGCGGTGACCGGCACCCTGACCCTAGGCTCGGGTGTGCTTGGCTTCAGTGACTTTGTGTTCAGCAACCTCGGCGGCCTGCAGGTCGGCACCTACAAGCTGATCACCAGCGGCGGCATCAGCGGCACGCTCGACAGCAGCGACCTCAGCGGGACGATCGGTGCCCTTCCCTGCACCCTGCAGATCGTCGGCACCGACCTTGAACTTGTGGCCAGCCCACCCGACACGACTCCGCCGACGCTGGCGAGCATCGTTAATAACAAAGGTGGCGGCCCGGTCGCCCCAAACACCTCGGTGACCTACACGGTAACCTTCAGCGAGGCCATGGCGGCTGGCACGGTTGTCGCCACAGACTTCGGCAACGCGGGGACAGCGAGCGTCACCATCGGCACGATCACCCAGATCTCTCCCGGAGTTTTCACCGTCTCGGTCACACCGACCAGCAGCGGAACCCTCCAGCTCATGATCCATGCCAGTGCTGTCCTAACGGACCTGGCGGGCAATCATCTGGACACCACCACAGCCCTTCTCGATGGCACGACGATTGCGGTTCCCCGGCAAGTAACCAGGACCTTCAGCCTTGGAACCAGTCCCGCCCTCACAACCCTCGAGAATGATGTCGCCGGTTTGTTACCGTGGATCGCAAAGGGAACCCTGCCCGTCGGCTCGATCCTCAGATCAGTTTCAATCAATGCCAAAATTGAGAACGTCGGTACGGATCCAACTACGGATGACTGGGCATCGCAACTCAGTGTTTACATCGATCCCACACCTCAGTCTCCCGGCACCGCCGCGCGTCTGCAGGTCGGCGGCTACAATGCAATCGGCACCGTCGCCCTGGCCCTCGACTATGGGAATCTTTCAGGTTGGGCCAACGGCGACAGCGGCCCTCCGGCCACGGTGATCGACACGAAAACCGAAGCCGCATGGGCCAGCCTCGGAGCCGTTGACCTGAGCAGCGCCCAAGTGTCCGTCGGCAACGATTATAGTGAAGCCGCCTGGTCGGGAACCCTCACCATCGTCTATGACGACAACAGCCCACCGGCACTGGTCAGCATCGTCGATGACAAGGCAGGTGGCCCGCTCACGCCAAACACCTTGGTGACCTACACCCTGACCTTTAACAAGGACATGGATGCGAATACGCTCATCGCCGCCGACTTCGGCAACGCGGGCACCGCCCCCGTCACCATCGGTGCCGTCACCGCGAACGCCCACACGCCGGGAATCTTCACCGTCCAGGCCACGCCGACCAACACTGGAACCCTCATCCTCAAGGTCAATGCCGGTGCCAACCTGAAGGATATCGCAGGCGACGCTATGGTCACGACCTCTGCCATTGCCGATGACACGACCCTCGCAGTTCACCGGGAAGTGACGAGAACCTATCAACTGGGGAGCAGTCCCGCCTGCACAACCATCGAGTCGGGTGTTGCCGGTTTGTTGCCATGGATCGCAAAGGGAACCCTTCCCGTCGGCTCGATCCTCAGAGCCGTTTCAGCCAATGCCAAAATCGAGAACGTCGGCACAGATCCAACGACGGATGACTGGGCATCGCAACTCTGTGTTTACATCGATCCCACACCGCAGTCCCCCAGCACCGCCGCGCGTCTGCAGGTCGGCGGCTACAATGCGATCGGCACCGTTGCCCTGGCCCTCGACTATGGGAATCTTTCAGGTTGGGCCAACGGCGACAGCGGCCCTCCGGCCACAGTGATCGACACGAAAACCCAAGCCGCTTGGGCGAGCCTCGCTCCCATCGATCTGAGCACCGTTCAAGTGTCCGTCGGAAACGACTACAGCGAAGCCGCTTGGTCGGGAACTCTCACCATCGTTTATGACGACGATAGCCCACCAGCTGTCGTCGGCATCGTCGATGATAAGGCCGGTGGCCCGGTTGAACCGGGCACTTTGGTGACCTACACCGTGACCTTCAACAAGGACATGGATGCGAGCACGCTCAGCGCCGCCGATTTCGGCAATGCAGGCACTGCGGCCGTCAGCATCGGCGCGGTCACCCCGAACGCTCATACGCCGGGGGTCTTCACTGTGCAGACCACGCCGACCGGCCCAGGCACTCTCATTCTCCAGATCAATGCCGGAGCCGACCTGAAGGATATCATTGGCAACACAATGATCACGACCTCGACCATTGCCGACGACACAACGATTGCCGTCAACGCTGTGGGTTACGCCAGTTGGGCCACCACTAACGCGCCGAGCGGCACAGCGGCTGATGACTATGACGGCGATGGCGTGAGCAACGGTGCGGAATATGTGCTCGGTGGCACCAAGGACACCAACGACTTCGGCAAACTGCCGAAAACCTCCACCACCGGCGGCAATCTGCTCTTCAACTTCGTTCGCGACCAGAAGTCTATCAACGCCACCACCACCGTCGGGGTTGAAGTGGGCACCAACCTAGTCACTTGGCCGGACACTTACACAGTGGGTACCGACACCGCCAGCTCAAGTCCCGGCGTGACCATCGTCAAGGATTCCCCGACCATCGGATTCGACACCGTCACCCTCACCCTGCCGCAATCACCGGAGACTGCGAAATTCGCCCGCCTCAAGGTCGTCATAGCTCCGTAAGCCCCGGGCTCGGGACTTGAGACTAATTTTCGGCGGAGTGCAGACCGCCGGTACCGGCGCGAAAACTGACGCGAGTGTGTTCCGGGGTTTTTGGATGGGCTTTGGCGCAATTCCAGAGGCAGGCACCGCAGTGAATGCACTTTTCACGGTCAAACAGAGGGCGGCCGTTCTCACTGGGAGTGATAGCCTGGCCGGAACACATTTCCACACAGATTTTGCTGGCGCAGGATTCACACTCGCTTGGATAGAGAAACACCACGTGGTCGGCATAGCCCGACGGTGCCTGGACCTTGCCACCCATCAGAAGCGCATCCTGATGGGAAACTAACAATTCGCCGTCGAATGGGATGGCCGGCCAGCCGACCCGGTCCATCAGCACGCCGCTGGCAGCAATGCCCTTGGTATCGCAATCCCTGCGGATGGCGGCGAGGTCCTCCTTTGAAATACGACCCGCATAGTAGTCGGCCGGGGCTGGGACGCGGGTGTGGGGTGCACCGGGGCGGCCTGGCATGGCGAGAACGCCCTTGGTGAGGCCGGTGAGCATGGTGCCAATGAGACCGGGGACCACTCCGCGCTGGAAGCCGTCGCGGGCTTTTTCAGCGATTCGAGATTCGGCATCGACCCAACTGGCGCGGCGGTTGGCGACGTAGGTGGCTTCGAGGTTGCCCTTGGTGAAGGGCTTGCCGACTTTGAGCAATTCGATGACGGCCTCGGCGAGTTGGACGCCGGTGGCCCAGGCTTCATCGACCCCTGAGTTAGTTAGAACATTGGTGGAACCGCTGCCTTCGCCAATGCGGGCGTAGCCGTTGCCGGTGAGGTGTGGTTCGCCGCGGCGGCCGGATTCCTGGAGGGATTTGGCCCCCCAAGAGCGGAGGCGTCCGCCCTTGAGGTGGCGCCACAGATAGGGATGCATCATCCAATGTTGGAGATAGCGGTAGGCGGTTCGGGCGGGGTTATCGAACCACGAGGGGACGAAGATGCCAAGCGAGGCCACGCGGTCAGGATGGACGTAGAGGAACCCAAAAATCTCGGGTTCTGGATAGCCGATGGTGTGGAGCACGGTGCCGACGGCAAGGTCGCAGGATTCGGGCAGATCCACCACAAACTTCATGCCCAGCGCCCAATCGTGCAGATGATGACCGTTAGGCATGCCAAAGTGCTCGTCGAGTTGTTGGCCCACCGCACCGACTGGTCCGTCCGCCACCACGGTCAGCGGCGCACGCACATCCATGCCGGGCATGTAACCATCGCCGGGCTGGCCGTCCTTGGTGACACCCTGGTCCAACAGCCTAACACCTACCACTGAGTCGCCGTCGATGATGGCTTCGCCGACGGGGCTGCCGGGCCAGATTTGGACGGCACCGCTGGCCATGACCTGGCTACCGGCCCACTGGGTGAACTGGCCCATGGAGAGGACCAAGCCGCCGTGTTTGTTGAGGAACGACGGAGTCCACGGCAATTCCATGGCGTCATGTTTCACGCCGATGACGCCACCCAGAGCGCGGATCGCCTTGTCGGCCAGCCGCATGCTCAGCGGTCGGCGACTGGCCCCGACCGGGTCGAGCAGGTAGAGAATTTTCTCGTCGGTGACCGGGGTGGCCATGGGGATTTGGGCGGGGTCCAAATCGGGGAATGACTCGCGCAAGCTTTTGGCATTGGTGACGATGCCCGAGACGCCGAGGCCGATGTCATCGGCGCGCTCGTAACACATCACTTGCAGCGGCATACCTGGCATCGACGGGCTTTCCAGTGCAGGACTGCCGTCGGGGTTGAGGACAGCGGCTGCAAGTTTTGTTAGGAACCCGCCAGACGCCGGGCCGAAGCCTACGCAGACGATGTCGGCTTCCATTTGCGGACGGTCGATGGGATCTGTCATGATGGCGCTACTGATTTCAAGTTTCAAGTTTCAAGCGGATATGCGTCCTCCTCGAAGCTCATCCATCCCGTTTTATGATTGCTTGCGTCTTATTGCGGATAATCCAGGGCTTCTGGGATCATCACGCTGGTGAGGGCGTTGGCGGCGCGGTCTTTGGCCAGACCGAAGCCGTAAAGGCAACCGTCGAGCTTGGAACGCATGCGCAAGAATGCTTGCAGGCGGCTGGTGTCCGGGCAGGGGCCAGCCTTGTCGGGGTGGGATTTGCCGTCGGGGGTGATATCAGCGACGCCGCAGGCACCGCTGGCAATGCCGGGCATGATCCCTTCGAGCTCGTCGAGTTCGGTGCTGCCGTAGCAGGCGGCACAGGCCTGGGCGGTCCATTCCGGATGCAAGCTGTAACCAAACACCAGTTCACTGCAAATGCGGGCGGTTTCGCCAGCGGCGCGGGCGGACTGGACGTGGCAGAGGTCGCTGAAAAAAGCGAGGGTACCAGGCAGTTCCTCGGCGACCGAGGGATCGGCTGCGGCATTTTTCGCGAGATCGACGATATCGAGGATTTGCTGGCGGGAGGCCAGAAGCCAGCAAAGGGCGTCGGCGAGTGGGAAGGTGACGCCCTGGCGGTTGGATTGATAGAGTTTGCTGCCATTGCCATCGGTGGCGGTTTGGAGGTAGCGCATGGTCCACAGCCACAGCGCCATGGCGGAGCCGAGAGCGCAGGCACCGGTGGTGGGTTGCTCGGAGGCGATGGTCTTGAGGTCCTTGATCCAACCCTCGAACTGGGCGATGAACAGGCTGTTGGTCATGGTGACCGAGAGTTGGCGGCGTTGGACGGCTTCGGGCCCTTCGTAGGTGGCTTCCAACTGGGCATCCATCCATTTGTGAGGCAAAAATCCGGGGCAATCCTCCGTGATGCCGTAGCCGCCCATCAGGCTGATCGCCTCACGCATGATGGTGGCTCCGTGGCCGGTATTCCAAAGTTTGCAGGCCGGGCAAAGGACGTTGGCCTGAGCATCCAGGATGGCGTATTGCACCAGCAAATTAGCTTCGAGCAAATCAAGCCGGGTGTTGTCACGGTTGGCCTCGGGCTGACGGCGCAGTTGAATGCAATCCGCAGCGTCCTCCTGAATGCGTGCCATGGCCTTCAAGGCGCTCCGACCGCTGAGCCCTTGCTCGGCAAACAGGCGGTCTTTTTGCCGGTCGAGCGGATCGAGCTTGTCAAACAGGCGGGCGGTTTCAAATCCAAGTGCGGCACCGGCCTCGCCGGTGGCCCAAATATCCACCAAGCGGTGCAGCACATCCTGCTTCGTCTGCAGACCGAGGTCGTAACGGGGCGAACCGGGCGCACCAGTTTCACCCCCGCGGAAACGACTGCGTTGGTAGCGGATGATGGGTTCGACGGCTGAAAGCAATTTGGCGGAAGTCATCAGGCCGACGGTCACGCGGGTGCGGCGGAACACGGCTTCAATGACGTCGCTGTGGCTGAAATTGGGAATAATCACTCCATCCTTGACGGTGTAACCGCCGACGATGCGCGAGGCGGGCACGGTGAGATTGAACACCGGATCGCAGGTGGAAGAAAGCTGGTGGACCATCTTGCGGGTCGGCACTCCAGAATCCCATAGGCCGGGGTCGCTTTTTTCGAGAATCACAATGCAACTGCCCTTGATCCGCGGATCGGCAGAATCAACCGCCGCAGTGACCACATTGGCAAAGTCCATGTTGGTGATGAACCGCCCACGCTTGTCGATGTGAAGAACCGGCTCCTGGCCGTCTTCCCAAGCAATGACACGCATTTTACCGCCTAGCAAACCGGTTTCCACCCCGACGAAAGGAATCGGCTCGGTGAGTGCGAAAGCGACGCGGGTGGCCTCGCGGGTCTCGCCGGGAGCAGGCGGGCAGACGCGGGGCAGGTAATGAGCGACTTGCTCCGGGGTACCGCGCTCATGGATGGGGGCGACGCCGAGGTTGCTGGCGAGGCTGCAGGTAGCGGCACCGGCATCGACCCATGAGAGTTCGAAGGCAACGAGGGCGAGGGCTAGGTTTTTCGGGCCTTCAATGAAGCCGCCTTGGTCTGGCGAGAGGAAGGCTGCGGTGATGCCGCTTTCATCATAAACGGCTAGCAACGCGTTCTTTTCCTCCGTCCAATCATGCGTGTTGCGCCCCCCCTGGGCGACGAGCCGCGCCACCGGACCGCGGGCCACCGGACGCACGGATTGAATCAGCATCGTCAAATCAAAGCGCTCGGCAAAGCGCCACTGTAGAGCCCGAATCTGGTCGGAGGGAAGTGTCTGGAGGGTCGGAGGTGTGTCAGTAGCGGCCATGGTCGTGTGTGGGATCGGGAAAATAGGATCGGGAAGGATGCTGTGCTTGGCAGATAGAGATATCAGTTGTCAGGAGCTGGCGGTTAGCAATAACTGGTGAAACTCAAAAAACCAAGCGCCCCTGTGGCTTCAGCGGCATGGTTGCTCGGCTTCTACGGCGAGGATGGAGGCGGGGCATGCTGCTTTGCAAGGGTTTTTTGCGGTTTGACCTAACATCAATAGAAAATGCCCGACCCTCAGCGTGAGAATCGGGCATTTCATGTTGAATTCAGAGCGCAGCGGGAAGATCAATCCCAGCCACCACCACCACCGCCACCGCCACCGCCGCCGCCTTTGTAGCCGCCGCCGCCACGACGATCGCCGCCGCCACCGCCTTTGTAGCCACCGCCGCCGCCGCCACCTTTGTAGCCGCCACCGCCGCCACCTTTGTAGCCGCCGCCGCCACCGCCACCGCGACGTTCGCCGCCATAGCCGCCACCACCGCCGCCGCCGCCGCCATAGCCGCCGCCGCCGCCGCTAGGGCGTGGTTCTTTAGGTTCCGAGGCATTCACACGCAGGGCGCGGCCTTGGTAGTCGTAGCCGTTGAGCGCTTCGATGGCAGCATTCAACTGGGCTTGGTCACCGATGGTCACGAAGGCGAATCCCTTGGATCGCCCGGTTTCACGGTCGGTGATGATTTTCACCCGGTCAACGGGTCCGTATGCGGCGAAGAGACCAGTAACGTCCTCTTCTGTGGCGGTGTAGGGCAGGTTGCCCACGTAGATGTCCATTTGCTTCAATATTAAACGCCATTTCAAATAACACTTCCTGAGACCATGGCGCACAAGACCAGACGAAGCGCGTTCTAACGCGTGGTTGCGAAAAGAACGCGGGGAGGATATGGGCCGATCCCCGACTTGGCAAGCATTGTTTTTCAGAGATATTTATCGGTCACGGCGCCTTCGCTGGCGCTGGTGACTAGCTTGGCGTATTTGGCGAGCACCCCGTGGGTGTAGCGGGGTGCCGGTTGGATCCAGGCGGCCCGGCGGCGGGCAATTTCCTCCGGGTGGAGGATGACGTCGATGCGGTTGGTGGTGGCATCGATGGTGATTTGATCGCCCTCTTGGAGTAGGGCAATCATGCCACCGACAAAGGCCTCCGGAGTGATGTGGCCGACGACAAAGCCGTGACTGCCGCCGGAGAATCGTCCGTCCGTGATGAGGGCGACGTCCTTGCCGAGGCCCATGCCCATGACAGCGCTGGTGGGGCCGAGCATTTCGCGCATACCGGGGCCGCCCTTTGGACCTTCCATGCGGATGACGATGACGTCGCCTTTGCGGATGAGTTTGGCGAGGATGGCTTTCATGGCGTCGTCCTCGGAATTGAAAACGCGGGCATGGCCGGTGAACACCTCGCCTTCCTTGCCGGAAATTTTGGCGACGGCACCGCCTTCGGCCAGATTGCCGTAGAGGATGCGCAGGTGGCTGTCCTTTTTCAGCGGATTGTCCAGCGGGCGGACGATTTGCTGGCCTGCCGGATACGGCTGGGCGAGTTTTTCCAGGTTTTCGCGCAAGGTACGGCCGGTGACCGTCATGCACTCGCCGTGGAGCAGTCCGCCATCCAGCAGCATTTTCATAAGGGGCAGGGTGCCCCCGATTGCGACGAGATCGGACATGAAGTATTTGCCGGAGGGTTTGAGGTCGGCGAGCACCGGCACGCGGCGGCCGACTCGCTCGAAGTCATCGATGCTCAATTCGATGCCGGCAGCGTGGGCGATGGCGGGGAGGTGCAGCACCGCATTGGTCGATCCACCCAAGGTGATGAGCACGGTGATGGCATTTTCAAACGCCTCCTTGGTGAGGATGTCGCGCGGGCGGATTCCGAGTTTGAGCAAATTGAGCACGGCGGCACCTGCATCAAAGCAATCGCGCATCTTGTCGTCGGAGATGGCGTTCTGGGATGAGCTGTTAGGAAGGGACATGCCGAGCGCCTCGATCGCGCTGCCCATGGTGTTGGCGGTGTACATGCCGCCGCAGGAACCGGCACCGGGGATGGCGTGGCTTTCGACGGTGTCGAGTTCCGCATCCGAGTACTCGCCGTTGGCGTGTTTGCCGACCGCTTCGAACACCGAAACAATATCCAAATCCTTCGTCTCACCTTTGATCGTGGCACAGCCGGGCAGGATCGTGCCGCCGTACACAAACACGGCGGGCCGATTCATGCGGGCCATGGCCATCAGGCAACCGGGCATGTTTTTATCGCAACCACCGATGGCCACAAACCCGTCCATGCCTTCGCAACCGACGACGGTTTCGATGGAATCAGCGATGACCTCGCGCGACACCAGCGAGTATTTCATCCCCTCGGTGCCCATCGAAATCCCATCGGAAACAGTGATCGTGTTAAAGATGACCGCCTTGCCGCCGGCAGCATTGACGCCGTTAGAAGACTCACGGGCGAGCTTGTCGATATGCACGTTGCAGGGGGTCACTTCGCTCCAGGTCGAGGCAATACCAATCTGCGGCTTGGCAAAGTCGTCCTTCTTGAAGCCCACGGCGTATAGCATCGCACGGCTGGGGGCTCTGTCGGGTCCGTCTAGCATCGGGCTGGAAAACGTGCGGGTGGGGTCGGTCATGGCGCGCCGAGCATTCCGCCGGGCGTTGGGGGAGTCAAGCAGAGAGCACAAGGAAAATCGGCCACGACAAGAAGATCGGCGGATTGAACAGCACGCTCGCGACAAGTCCACCCGGCACTTGCAGATACTCCGCCCCCTCGTGAAAAAGAAAATTCCAGACAGGTCGGGAGTTGTGGATCGTTTAATCACGCCGGGAATGCCTTCCTGCCGGAACTCCTCCCAGCCTGCGACTGGTTCCGGCACGAAGACCGTTTGCCCGCGCATTTGTACCCATGAAACATCAGCTCAAATTCTTCCTGTCGGCATTTTCCATAAGCTCGAGCCTGCTAGCCAGTGCCGCAGGTGCATTGGACCACAGTTCAAGCGAACCGCTCAGCGCCAAGGCGACCGATGCCGCCGTGACCATGCTCACCTCCAAAATTCTCGAGAGTTCGCAATTTGCCCACCAGCAACTCAACGCGAAGCTGGCGGACAAGTTTCTTGATCGCTACCTTGATACGCTCGACGGTGCCCACCTGCTCTTTGTCCAGGAGGACCTCGATGAGTTTGCGCGACAACGCCCGACGCTAGCCGATGCGACCCGAAGCCACGGCGATTCGAGTCTCGCGCACGTCATTTTTAAACGTTTTCTCGAACGGCTGGACCAGCGGGTTGCCTTTGTGACCGGGTTGCTAGGTGAGGGGCCGCTGGATTTCACGGCGGATGAGACGTTTCGCTTTGATCGGAAGACGGCCGCACGGCCGGTGGATTTGGCTGCCGCCCAGTCCCTTTGGCGCCAACAGTTGCGCTATGACTATTTGCAGGAAAAACTCGCCGGTAAAAAGCCTCAAGATATCGTCAAAACCCTCAGCCACCGCGCCGCCCGCAGCGTCGAAACCATGCGCAAGTTCGATGACAAAGCCGTGCTCGAATTCTATCTGGAAGCCCTCGCCCAAGTGTACGACCCGCACTCAGATTACATGGGCCCCGAACAACTCAAAAGCTTTGAAATCGCCATGAAGCTCTCCCTCGTCGGCATCGGTGCCACCTTGCGCTCGCTCGACGGCTACTGCAAAATCATGGAACTCGTTCCCGGCGGCCCCGCCGCCCGCAGCGGCTTGGTCAAGGTGGGCGACCGCATCGTCGGCGTGGCCCAGAAGGAAGGCGACGAGTTCACCGATCTTGTGGACCTCCCGCTGCCCCAGGCTGTTGAACTCATTCGCGGCAAAAAGAGCACACCCGTCGTCCTCAACATCATCCCTGCCAATGCCAGCGACGACAGCCTGCGCAAAACCATCACCCTGATCCGCGAGGAAATTAAACTCGAAGACCAACAGGCAAAAGCCCAAATTATTGACTTGCCCGTCGGCGACAAGACCCAACGCATCGGCGTGATCGATTTGCCAGGATTTTACGCCGGTGAAGCCACTGGCAAGGCCCCCCCAACTTCCGCCTCCGCCGACGTTGCCCGCCTTCTGGCAAAACTGCGGGAGCAAAACGTCACTGGCATCATCCTTGACCTGCGCCGCAACGGCGGCGGCTCGCTCAAGGAGGCCATCGACCTAACTGGTCTGTTTATTCCCTCCGGTCCGGTGGTCCAAACCCGCAACCTCGAAGGCCGGGTGGAAGTCGGCAGCGACCTCGACGGCAAGGTCGCCTACGATGGACCATTGCTAGTTCTAACTAGCCGTTTGAGTGCCTCGGCGTCTGAGATTCTTGCGGGAGCTTTGCAGGATTACGGCCGCGCTATCATCGCTGGAGACACCTCGACCTTCGGCAAAGGCACCGTGCAAACCATCGTCCCAC
Organism: Akkermansiaceae bacterium; assembly: GCA_903827375.1. Lineage (GTDB taxonomy): Bacteria > Verrucomicrobiota > Verrucomicrobiia > Verrucomicrobiales > Akkermansiaceae > Luteolibacter. Next base: position 33,865 of record CAIKHZ010000322.1, on the reverse strand, counting down.
TGGCCAGGGTGATGCAGGCCGAGGGACTGGTTCCCGACTCCGATCCCGGTGCCTTGAAAGTGACCATCAGCAAGTTCTACCGGCCCAGCGGCAAGTCCACTCAACTCGAAGGGGTCAAGGCCGACATCGTCATCCCATCCCTCACCGATGTTCCGGAAATCGGCGAGTCGGATCTGGCCAACCCCTTGCCATGGGACACCCTGCCTGCGGCTGCTTACAAGGAATCCAACCGCGTGCAAGCGAGCCTCGAAGCACTGCGCAGCCACTCCGAGCAGCGCGTCGCCAAAGACCCGGACTTTGCCGATTTGAAAAATGACATCGAGCGCTTCCGAAAATTGCGCGCCGACAAAGCCGTCTCGCTCAACGAGGCCAAACGCCAGCAGGAAAAGACCGACCTCAAGAAGCGCCAGGCCGCCATCAAAAAGGACCGCCTCGCCCGTGCCGTTGCCCCACCCGCAGCCTATCAAGTCACGCTCAAAGACATCGACCGACCCGGCCCCGGCGAACCGGTGAAGCCCAAGGCCGCGGCGATCGACCCGGATGCCGATGCGGATGCCGATGTCGTGGCCGATCCTGTCGCGGCACCTGCTGAGGACATTGTCCTCCACGAGGCCGAACACATTTTGCTAGACTACGCCGCCTCACTCGAGAACCAGCCCTCTGTCTCCAAACGCTGAGGCGGAAAGCATGGCAATATGTGTCGTTCTGCAGGCCCCGGGCAACGTCAGTTCGAGTGAGTTCCGAGGCGCCTGACAAGACCTAGAAACTCGGCACGGTCGCCATGGGGGTCGGTGCCGAGAGCGACGGCGGCCATCGTGCCTGCATCTGCAAATCGGGCACTTCCGACGGCCGAATCCTTGCGCAGGATCAACGCCGTCAAAGCCACCGCAGTGCCAAAGCGGAAGTCTGCGTCAGCCTCGCCAAAGCCGCGGGAAACCCCGGTGAATGGCCGCTCAATGAGGGTCGATCGCTCACCTTGCGGTGCCTTGTAGCGGAGCTTCACGGTGAGCCACTCGGGACTAACCAGAGAGTCGCTCACAGTGGATTTCCCGGATGGCGCTTGTTCCTCCGAAGTGGCGTAACGCAGTGACTCGGCAGGTGGCAAATTGCGGCCATCGCCGGTTTCAACTTCGTAGAATGCCGTCACACTGTGGCCGGACCCGATGTCCCCCGCATCCACCTTATCGTTAGAAAAATCCTCCTTGCGCAGCATGCGGTTGGCATAACCTAGCAACTTATATCCACGCACCTGTGCCGGATTGAACTCGACCTGGATTTTCACGTCTTTGGCAATAGTTAGCAAGGTGCCCATCATTTGGCGCACAAACACCCGGCGGGCCTCCTCCAGAGAATCGAGATAGCAATAGACGCCGTTGCCCTTGTTGGTGATCGCTTCGAGCATGCCGTCGTTGAGATTGCCCGCACCGACCCCAAGAACCGTTAGGAAGATATGGGTTTTGGCAAAATCCGCGACCATTCGGACGAGGCCGCCGTCGCCCGTGACGCCGACGTTAAAATCCCCGTCGGTGGCGAGGATCACCCGGTTGATGCCACCGGGTTTGAATTGTTCCCTGGCCATCTGATAGGCCAGCTTGATGCCGGCGCCGCCATTGGTTGTGCCGCCCGCCCTGAGGCTGTGAAGGGCCGCTGTGATGCGCTCACGGCCCTGCGTGTCGCAGGCGGTGGGTGCCAAAGCCACCCCTTCGGCACCGGCATAGACGACGATTGATAGGGTATCGGACGCATTGAGATCCTCGAGCAGGAGTTCTAGCGATGCGGTGACCAGCGGCAGCTTGCGCGGCTCGTTCATTGAGCCGGAGACGTCCAACAGGAACACGAGATTGGCGGGTGGGCGTTGGGAGCGGCTGATTTCGAGGCCTTTGAGGGCGACGCGGACCAGCTGGTGCTGCGTGTTCCAAGGGCAGGAGGCATTATCGACGTGCACGGCAAAGGGATGCGCATCTGTCGGCTGAGGGTAGGCATAGTCGAAGTAGTTGACCATTTCCTCGAGGCGCACGGCATCCATCGGAATGCTGCGACCTTCGACGATCATGCGCCGCAGATTGGCATAGGAGGCGCTATCCACATCGATGCTGAAGGTTGAGAGCGGCGCGTCCACGGATGTTTGCCATGGGGTGTCCATCAACTCGGTGTAGCGTTCGCGGTCCACCGGCGGCGGTTGCGGCCCTGGGGGATGAAATCCGTGTCCCTCGTCAGGTATCAAATTTCGGGCCAGCGGTGGAGGTGGCGGCGGAGGCTGTGTAAAGGGCCTTTCCATGGTATCAGGGCGTCGCTGGCTTTGCATCGGGGTACACTGAGGCAAAATGATCGCTCGGGGAGTTCCTTCGATGAGTTCCGGTGGCAGGTCGGTGGTGAGCAGCACGCCGCCACGGCTGCTGCGTTCGGCTGCAGATTTGTCGGATTTGTCTCCGCAGGAGCTAACCAGCAGGGACAACAAACACAGGATGGATAGATTCGTTTTCATGGTGAGTCATGGGTAATGGAGTCACCCCTTGTTGCCGCCGGACCACCGAAATGTGACATAAAAAAACCACGGCGGCTTGCCGTGGTTTTTTAATGGTTAGATCAGAAGGTTCCTTATCTGCTAGGAATGCCGTAAACTTCCACTTCGATGTAATGGTTCATTTCGTTAGACGTATTGCCATTGCTGTAGAGGCGGACGTAGCGGCCATGGGTGCCCTTGCCATCGACGAGGAGGCCGAAGCGGGACTCGACGTATGGGTTGTCTCGGCCTACGCCGAATTTGGCGGAGTTATCATAATCGTTGTTATAGACGGTGGTGACGCCTGTCTTGAACTCCGGATCGTTCGAGATCTGGACGATCACATCATGATAGGCGCGTCTCTGGGAGTGGTAGTGCCACAGCCAGATGGCGTGGATGGCAGCGGATTTCTCCAGATCGATTTGGACCCACTGGAGGCCGTCGAGCAATTCGACGAAATATCCTTCGCCAGCCTGTTTATCGCCATCGGTGATGAGGTCGAGCGAACCGATGATCGGGTTGTCGTCGCTGCTGGTTACCTTTTTCCCCCTGGAAAGCAGGGCTGTTCCCTGGGGAACGAAAAACACAGGTGCCTGATCGGGAGCATTGACGAGGTTGGGGACACTCATGGCCTTGGGTGTGCCCTCAATGAGCTCCGGCGGAAAATCGGTGAGCAACGCCATCCCACTGCGCTCGGAGTGCTGAACAAGCCGATAACCTGACGAATTGTTAGCCGGCTGATTTTTCCAAATCAGTCCGGCGGCGAGTGCCACGGTGGCGGCCAGGCCGAGCGACCACGCGAGGCGATGCGACGGGCGTTTAGCGGCGGCGGCAGGTGGAACAGCGATGCTGGGGGACTCGCATTCCGCATCGATAAAACTGGTGAGACGTGTGAGGAATCCCTCATCCGCATGGCTGCCGCGACGGGCGTGTTCGCGCAGCAGGGCGTCCATCAGGCGGTCATCCCCATCCAGCAGGGTGTTATCAAATTGAAGATTGGATTTCATAGTTAGGCGGGAGTTAGGAGTTTGCGATCAAGGCAACTGCGCAAGGCGTGGCGGGCTCGCTCAAGGCGCTTGCGAAGGGTGGCGGTATCAATTCCGAGGGCGGCGGCAATTTTTTCGCCGGGTTCCTCCTGATAGTAAAAGCGCCGGATCGCCTCAGCCATCGAATCGGGCAGGTGCTTGAGGCAATCATCGAGCGAGTCGAGCACATCCGCATTGCCGGGGCTGCGGTTGGCATCCCATTGTGCAAAGCGGCATTCCCAAGCCTCGAGGGTGGCGTCATCGACGTCCACTTCCCGGGCATGGCGGCGCAGGTACTCTCGCCACTTGTTGCGGATGATGCCGCGCAGCCAAGCCCCGAAATCACGGGTGACGTCGAAGCGGCCCAGATTGCGCCAAGCGGCGACGAAGGCTTCTTGGACGAGGTCGGCGGCGGTGGCTTCGTTGCGAGCCAGTGCCCGGGCATAGATGAGCAGGCAGCGGTGGTGGTCCCGGGCCTGAGCTGCGAAGGTCTGCCGGTCGGCAGGGGCGATAGCCAGAGATGGCGGATTCATCGTTGGGATGGAGTGGCATGCATTCATCACCCGTTGTTGGCACCAAGCGCAAGCCGCGTGACATGAAATTTCATAAATTTCATCTGACCGGATAGGCAGCGGACTACGGCCGGGCGGGACTTGAGCGCCGAACCGTCATTCCTTCGGCTTCGCAGACACAGGCCGGAGCTGAGCAACCCGGCGAGTGCCCTGCCGGTCTTTACTGTGATGCCACCGGTTCCCAAGGCGGTGTTGTGACCAATTTGCAACACGCCATTTTCGACAATCGTGCCTCCGGAGTAGGTATTGGCGGCTGTGAGGATCAGCGTGCCGGTGCCAACCGAATCAAGTTTGCCGGCCCCTGTGACGAAACCATCGCGCTGATGGGTGAGGCTGCCTGTGACATCAACCTCGGCCGATGGGGTCAGTCCTCGCATGGTAACATTTGTTAGATGCGTTATACTTCCGCCCGCAGCCGACAGTTAGGGAATCCGACTTAATTGCTTCGTTCTCGAAAGCGCGGTTTGCCACTGAGTTCTGCCCTGTCTTCTCTCACAGGCAGGATGGCAATTTTCCGCAAGAGATCGCTAATTTGGCAGGACTGGGCATTCCGTCCGCTGGCATCGTTCCGCTTGGGTTCGTCTCACTGCCCGATGGTTCGCAACAAGGCGGCGGCTTCCCGATGGGCCGGGTTGCGTTGGAGAGCTTCGCCGGCGGCGGTGGCGGCGGCGGCGCGTTGTCCGAGACGCAGATAGATGGTGGCGAGCGCATACGACGGCTCCGCATCATCTGGCGCAAATATTGCAGCGTTGCGCAGAGAGATGATGGCCGCCTCAACATGCCCCTGACCAGAGAGCAACAAGCCGAGGTTGTAATAGGCCCGCGCATACCGGGGGTTGAGACGGATCGCCTCGCGCAGCTTGGCCTCGGTGCCCGCCTCATCTCCGAGTTCGGCCAAGGCCAGGGCATTCAAATAGGGAAACTCCGAATCCTTCGGAGCGATTTTCGCCGCCTCCGCCAACAGCGGCAGCGCTTCACGAGTGCGGCCAGCACCGGCCAGATAGACCGCTAAATCCCGCCGCGGCTCCGCCGATCCCCGGTCCCAGTCGGCTGCCTTTCGCAAGTGCGCCTCCTCCGCCGGCTTATCCCCGCGATGACTGGCCAAGTGCGCCAAACGCATCTGCCCGGCTGGTTGGTCTCCTTGGTGCTCCGCCACTTTTGCCATATCTAGCAAAATAGCGTCGTTCTTCGGCAAGCGTTCGAGTGCGCCCCAGCCCGCATCGAGACGCACCGCTCTCACCGGATCCTTGACCAGTCGCGCCCACTGACTGCCATTGGCCGGCACCCGAGCTAGCAAAAATGCAGCAGCCCCGCGAGCCAGCGGATCCTGGCTGGCAGCGGCTCGATCCGCCCGCTGGGTGACCCGCGAATCCGCCGACCACGGCTCCATCAAACGCAGCAAGGTCGCCTGCCAAGCGCCATTATCCTCGGCGTCAAAAGCCGTCAGCAACTTGTCCATGGCCTCCGGCTTGCCACCGAACGCCGCCGCCACCGCCCGTGTGCGATCCCTTGCCAACGGCTTTTTCGTCGGACCGTACCACTTGTCGGTCCACTCAATCTGCCACTCCAACCCTTTGTCGGCATGGCAGGTGTTGCAGGCGTTAGGGATACCCAGTTCCTTTGTCAACATCGGATCGGGACTCGGAAACCGGTGGTCACTGCGCGCATCGCGGCCCATGTAAATGGATTTTGGCATGTGGCAGTCAACACAGCGACTGCCCGCGCCGCCCGGTTTGTGAAACGTATGGGCCTGCGCATCGATGACCATTGCGCCGCGCGTACCGGCGGCATGGCACTGCATGCACAACGTGTTGGTATCCACCGCAGGCTTGCCACCCTTGGGCGTGGCTGCGTGGGAATCGTGACAATCGATACAGGAAATCCCCTTGTGCCCCATCCGAGAAAGCAGCAGGGATGCGAAGTTGTAGTCCTCATCAATCTGCTGCCCATCCGGATGATAAAGACCCGGCTGGCTCGGCAACGCCAGACTGTAGTGGTCAAAAAAATTGTCGCCCGGCTGGAATTCCTCGTCCAACTCCTCTCGCCGACTGTGGCAACTGGCACACACATGCATCCACTGCTGCGACGTGTACTTTTTCTTGAAATCAATGACACATTCGTTAGACCCGCGCTTTTCCCGTGACGGCCCGTGGCACTGCGCGCAACCGACACCCTGCTCTAGCCAACCGGTGGCATAGCCGTCCGTCTCTGGCTGATAGTTTTTCCGATACTGGGTGAAGTGGCAGTAGGCGCACTGGCTGTTCCAATTCATGCCACGCTGCGTCCAATGCCCCCATTCCTGCGGCTGGCGCTGGTCGCTGCCAAACATGCTGAACCATTCCTGTTTGGACGGATCCCATGAGGCGTCCGGCACCTGATAGCGACCCTTGCCAAAATCCAGCACATACTGGATCAACGGCCGGTGGCCAATCGCCATCTGCGGGGTCAGCGAGATGGGTTTCACCCCCGCGCCCTCATCCTGCCACTCGATGCGCGGGGCTGACTCGCCGCCAGAAAACTGCCAGCGCACAGTGCCGAGGTCCAGTGGCTTGGCCCGAAATGCCCAGGTATCCTCGACGGCCCCGAGCTTACGATGGGCCAGGGCATGCATGGAGCCCTGCCAGACATGGTCCGCTTTTTGGTGGCAGGCTCGGCAATCGGCCGACTTGGCCATCTGCGGCAAACCCGCGGCACTGCCCTGCCCCACCCCGCCATTGGCAGATTTCCGCTCGCACGAGCCCAGCCCGAGTGCCAGCGGAAGCACCAACACCAGCGTCCGGATCATCCTCACGCACCAGATGTGCGCCAATTCACCGAACCTCGCAAGCCTCAATTCTTCAACCTCATGTCCCGCAACAGCTACCCCAACAATTCGTTCACCTTGGCCATCACCGCGAAGGCATCTGCGACGTAGAGCACATCCGCCTTGCCGCGGGCCCAGCCGCAATTGGCGTCCAGCGAGATGGCGCGGCGTTCGCCGATGAAGCGCCAACCGACGGTGTGGGGTTCCTCGCCGTGGCAGCAGGTAGCCAAGCCCTTGGCGTGACGCGGGGTGGACCCCGTCTGGCCAACCTGATTGAGATGACTGAGAAACGGCAAAATCGCCTGACCCTCTCCGCCCAGATCCACCAGCGACTTGGTGCTGCCTAACGAAGCGCGGGCACTCCGCAGAAAGTCAAGGATGAGTGTCTCCGCCTCGCCGAGCTTGATCTGACCATCGGCTTGCTTCTTGGTCCAACCCGCACCCGTGACAAATAACAACTCCGCATCCGGTCGGATCGTCTGCTGGTCCGCAGCAGGAGCCTCAAAGCCCACAACATGGGTCCGGCACTCAGGTTGCGTTAGAGTAACGGCTTCCACATCGGCTGAGCCGGCGGCCCCTTGCCAAGCCGGCGCGATTCCGCCTTCCAGCGCCAACAGCCATGGACGGGTGCTTCGGGTAAACACAGCTTCCATCCGCTGGCGGTAGAACCATCGCGAAGCGTGGGCGTGGGCTTGGCCGCTGCTGGCATCGATTCCGGTAACGTGGGTGTCGGCGCGGCCGCCGAGGCGATGGGCGACGCCTGGCAGCACTCGGTTCCAGCGCGAGGTGGCTGGAACCGTGATGAGCGTCGCACCCGCAGCACGGCAGATGGCTTCGGCAGCAGCGGCGTCCGTCGCATAGCGGGCCTGCGAAAATTCGCCGCCCGAGACGATTAGAAACCTAGCCGCACCGCAACCGGCAATTGCATCGGCTGCGGGTCCGGGGTTTTCACCGATCAAGCCGACGCTCAACGGGTTGCCGAGGGTTGCGGCCAGTTGCACACTGGCGGAGAGGGCTTCAAGGGCGGCTTTTGCGAGACTGCCGTCGGCTTCAGTGTGGGCAAGAAAAAGGATGCTCATGGGGGGGTAGGTTAAAAGTTATTAGACAGAAGACAAAAGACTTTGAGACAGGAGACAGAAGACTGAAGAAAAGAGAACAGAAGAGAAGAGGACGGATTCGACATATCTTGTCTTATGTCTTATGTCTTCTGTCTCTTAGTCTTCAGTCTTTCTCTTTTCATTCGCCCTTGATCCAGGCAACGAGTTCGGCGGCAATCTGTTCGGCTGGCTGGTCCTTGACGATCTGGGTGGCCCGGGCCTGCTTGGGCAATGATACCGAGGCAAAGGTGATGTCACCAGTGCCCACGGCAGAGGGCTTGGCTTTTTGCAGGGCCGGCATGATGCCGCGCATGTTAGCCATGCCCACCTGCGGGTTATTGCGCGGCTCGGGCAGGTTGCCGGTAGCCCAGCCGAGAACTGCCGGCGGTCCACTGCAAACTGACACTTGGTGCTTGCCTCCCTCCACACGCTCCAATATGCGCAGGCTGGCGTCGTCGCCAATGGTTAGAGAATCAACACCTTGGAATTGCTCGGTGATGCCGAGACGCTCGCCGACGAGTTGGAGGGTCGCTCCGGCGCCGCGGGAGGCGCTTTCCCAGCCGCCGAAAAGCAGCACGTTGGCCAGCACGAGGCCGGGGATGGCACCGATGGCCTCGGCGAGGGCGGCGGCGGTTTCTGCGGCATCAGTGAAGCCACCGGCCGGGCCGTCGAGGGCGATGAGTTCGAAGGGGACTTTTTGGGCGACGCTCATCATCACTTGCTGCAACTTGGCCTTGGGGCCGAGGCTCACCAACCAGACTTTGCTGCCTGGATGCTTGGCGGCAAGATTCGCCGCCTCATAAAGCGCGTGGCCCGCCCAGGGGTCCAGCGACGAGGGCAGCATCATTTCATTTTTCAAGGCGGGTCCGTTCGCGCCGGCGATTGGTTCAAGGGTTTGCAAGGGATCAGGCACGAGACTGCCGCAGACGATGATTTGGAAGGGCATGTGATTGGTTATGGCTTAGAAGTTATCAGGGAAGACAAGACAGAAGACATGGAGACAGAGCGTCGGAGGAAACCGGAAAAAGGCCCGTAGCCACTCAGACTCACGGCTGGATACGGATGACCGGGCGGTGGGCGCGCGGAAAATACGGGACCGAAGGCCCGGAGGCAAGCCAACTTATCAGGGCAGACTGCGACCATGGCGGAGTTTTTCGGTTTGAGTGAGCCATGTCAAAAGAACCACAAGGTCCTGACTTGATTCAGAAGCTCATCCATTCGTCCACTGATCAAGATATCTGAGCATCGCCAGTCGATTTGCTCTACAAGCGTTACCCTTGTAATTTCTGCTATGAATCCCCCATCAACCCTCGTACCGAAGGTTCACGGAAACCCGACCGCAGTGAGACTCTCACATCCTTCCCCATGGGTTCAACCGACAGCCCCCCGTCACGCATGAATATCGCTTGCCTGATCTCCCTGCTTGCCGCCATGGCGGCCTTCAACGCTGCGGCCCAAACAGATGCCACTGCCGAGCCTGCGTCGAGTGTCTTCGAGAATCCTCTCCCTCCAGCCCCGGTGGTGCCGATTGACCGCTTGGTGGCGGCCAACTTGGTGCCACTGGGGATTCAACCGCTGCTGTGCACCGATGCGGTATTCGTTCGCCGCGTCTATCTGGACGTGATCGGCACCTTGCCCAGCGCGCAGGAAGCCCGCAATTTCATCCTGGATGCCGACGCCGCGAACAAGCGCCGAGTTCTCATCGACCGGCTGCTGGAACGCGACGAATTTGCCGACCTGTGGGCGTTGCGCTGGGGCGATGTGTTGCGCATCAAGGCGGAGTTTCCGGTCAATCTGTGGCCAAATGCGGCGCAAGCCTATCACCGCTGGCTGCGCTCCGCCATCGCCGCCAACATGCCCTACGACCAATTCACCCGCGAACTGCTCACCTCCAGCGGTAGCAATTTCCGCGTCGGTCCAGTCAACTTCTACCGCGCTATCCAAAATCGCAAGCCGGACGGTCTGGCCACCGCCGTCGCCCTGACGTTCATGGGGACCCGCACCGAAACATGGCCTGCGGAACGACTGGCCGGAATGGCGGTGTTTTTCTCCCAACTTGGATACAAACCGACCAGCGAGTGGAAGGAAGAGCACGTGTTCTGGGATCCGTTAGGCACCAGCACCACTCCCGGGAACACAGTCCCAGGCCGCGCCGAGATCACGCCGGGAACCCCGCCGCCTCGCAGCCCGGCACCCGAAGCCGCCCGCGAGCCGGTTGCCAGCCATCCGCAATTTGCCACCTTCCCAGATGGCCAAAAAATTGAATTGGCCCCGGACCGCGACCCGCGGCAGGTGTTTGCCGAGTGGCTGACCCGACCGAACAACCCGTGGTTTGCGCGCAATCTTGCCAACCGGCTGTGGGCCTGGCTCGTGGGGCGCGGCGTGATCCACGAGCCCGACGACATCCGGCCGGACAATCCGCCGAGCAACCCGGCCTTGCTGGCGTATCTCGAACAGGAACTCGTCGCCAGCCACTACGACTTGAAACACCTCTACCGACTCATCCTGAATTCCCAGACGTATCAATTTTCCTCGGTGCCGCACTTTCCATCACCTGCGGCGGCAGCCAATTTTGCCAGCTACCCGCTGCGCCGCCTCGACGCGGAGGTGTTGATTGACGCGATCAACAAAATCACCGGCGCTTCAGACCTCTATACCAGCGCCATCCCGGAGCCCTTCACCTATATCCCGGAAAACCAACCCGCCATCGCACTGCCGGATGGCAGCATCACCAGCCCATTCCTAGCACTCTTCGGGCGCTCAGCTCGCGCCACCGGTATGCTCAACGAGCGCGACAACAAGCCGGTGCCCGCTCAATGGCTCCACCTCCTCAATTCCAGCAGCATCCAACGCAAGCTTGAACAAAGCGCCAAACTCAAAACCATCCTGGATCCGTCCCACCCACCGGCCACAATCATCGAAGAACTCTATCTAACGATTCTATCGCGTTTCCCCTCCCCCGCCGAAGTGCAAACCATCGAAGCCTACGGCCCGCAAAAACCCTCCAAACCGGCACCTGCCGCCAAGCCCGGCCAAGCCGCCAAGCCGCCCGCGCCGGTTGGGGTGAAACGCCGCGAGGACTGGCAGGACATCGCATGGGCACTCCTCAATAGCTCGGAATTCCTCTATCTCCATTGAACCATGAGCCCTCAACCCCGGATCCACCCGCATCCCGCCTATTCCATCGGCCTCAACCTCAGCTTGGGCCACTCGATCAACCGCCGCGACGCCCTTCGCCTCGGCTTGTTCAGCACCGCAGGCATGCTGTGTTCTAGCAATTTGTTAGCCGAAAGCACCGCTCCACCCCCCGAGCCAGCACCTGCGATCCCCACCCCGCCGCGTGCCGCCAAAGCCAAGTCGGTGATCCAAATTTTCCTCTGGGGCGGCATGTCTCACATCGACACCTGGGACCCGAAGCCGGACGCCGGCTACGATTATATGGGCGATTTCCGCACGGCCATTCCCACCAACGTGGACGGCATCCAACTCGGCGAGCTATTTCCCAATCTAGCCAAACAGGCTGACAAGTATGCGCTGATCCGAAGCATGACCCACCGCAACAACGGCCATGAGACGGCGGCCTATCTGATGCAGACCGCCCACGCTCCCGGCGAGCGTTTGGCCTATCCGAGTGTTGGGGCGGTGTTCGCGCACTTCAAAAGCCCTGGCTACAAGGGCCTCATCCCGCCGTACGTGGTGCTGACCCAGCCGCAGGGGCGGTTTTGCGAGGAAGGGTTTCTGGGACCCAAAATGAAACCTTTCGCCACCGGCAGCGACCCCAACGCCACTCGCTTCGAAGTCGAGGGCATCGTCTCTCGCGGCATTTCCGACACCCGCCAAGTGGCCCGCCGCGAGCTGCTCAGAAAAATGGACACGCTGGGTGCCGCCATGGCCGCCAGCCCGCAACTCGCCGCTGCGGAGGAGGCCAAGCAGCAGGCGTATGAGTTGATTCTGGGCCAAGGACGCGATGTGTTTGATCTAACGAAAGAGAAGCCGGACCTGCGCGACCGCTACGGCCGCCACACATTCGGCCAGGATTGCCTCGCCGCCCGCCGCTTGGTCGAGGCCGGTGTGCCCTACATTGTCATCAACTATCCCGGCGGCTGGGACACCCACAGCAATCATTTCCCGACCATGCGCCGGCAATGCCCGCAATTGGACCAAGGTCTCGCGATGCTGTTGCAGGATTTGCAGGACCACGGGTTGCTAGACACCACCATCGTCTGGTGCTGTGGCGAATTTGGGCGCGGGCCCAAGGTTGACTGGCAGCCACCGTGGAATGGCGGCCGCAACCACTACGGCAATGTCTTCACCGCCCTGGTCGCAGGCGGCGGATTCCAAGGCGGCCATGTCGTCGGCTCATCCGATAAACGCGCCGAAGAAGTCCAGGACCGGCCCGTGTATCCGGTTGATTTGTTAGGCAGTATCTATGCCTTGAGCGGCATCGACCCCAACGCGAGGTTGCCCCATCCAATGGGCAGCGAAGCCCATGTCTTGCCTGCTGCAGCGGAAGGCGCAAAATCCGGTGGGCTCCTAACTGAAATCATGGGATGAACCAACCACCTCACCCATTCCATCTCCAGCGTGAAATTATTTAACACATTCATTTTCAAAGAACTAAAAATAAACAGCCATTTCCCCCTGCCGTGCCCAGCGTCCTTGTGAAGGAGTCAAGTTTCCCAGAACCGAATTGATTGACGATTGACGCTTGTTGATTTTGTCCTCTTCACCTCTCGCTTGGTTTGACGCTCCACCTCGCTAAAGTTTATATGACTACCTGCTCCATGACTCGCCCCGGGTTCGGCTCTTGTGTCTTCAAGTCTTCTGTCTTCTGTCTGAAGCGCAGCCTCGCTGGCTTCATGGCGCTGTTTCTTGCTTTGGCCATCGCTCCGATGGCCCACGCTCAAAAACGGCCCTACATCGGATATGCCTATCCGGCTGGCGGCCAGCAGGCCACCACCTTCCATGTCAAACTCGGCGGCCAAAATCTCGATGACGTCAACGCGGTGCTCGTCACCGGCCCTGGTGTCAACGCCCGGGTTCTCGAGTATTTCCGCCGCTTGGGTAACCAGGAGGTCCAGTTGCTCAACGAACAATTGAAGGAGCTGAAACCAACTCCCCCCACCGCTCCAACGATGGCTCCTGCCACCGCACCGGCGATGGCGCCAACGATGGCTCCTGCCACCGCACCGGCGATGGCGCCGGCGACGATGGCGGGCATGGAAGCGGACAAGGCGGTGGCGGCAACAGGCGTTGATGAAGCCACCCAATCGCTGATCGACCATATCGGACGGCACGTGCTAGAAGCCGTGCAATCGCCCGCCTGTGCCTCCATCTCCAATCTGGTCCTGATCGAGGTGACCATCGCCCCCGATGCCTCGCCGGGGCCGCGTGAATTGCGCCTAGTCACGGCACGAGGCGTGTCGAACCCGTTGCAGTTTCACGTCGGCCAACTGCCCGAAAGCTCCCGCAAGCCGATGATTGCCGCCAGCCTCCAAGTGCTCGGCAAAGAAGCCGCAGCGCTGCGCAAGCGGCCCCCCGACGAGGCTGAGGTGCGCATCACCCTGCCTTGCACGGTCAATGGTCAGATGGCCTCCGGCGAACTCAATTCCTACCGGTTCCACGCGGGAAAGGGCCAGCGACTGGTGATTGCCACCCAGGCGCGGCAGTTGATCCCCTATCTGGCCGACGCCGTGCCCGGCTGGTTTCAACCCGTGCTCGCACTCTACGACAGCGACGGCAAAGAGCTGGCCTACGCCGACGACTACCGATTCCACCCCGACCCGGTGCTTCTCTATCAAGTGCCAGCAGACGGCGAATACGTGTTTGCCATTCGCGACGGCCTATATCGGGGGCGGGAGGATTTCGTCTATCGCATCAGCGCCGGTGAGTTGCCGTTTGTGACGAGCATCTTCCCGCTCGGCGGCCCAGTCGGTGCAGCACCGTCCCCGGCCCTGAGCGGGTGGGGCTTGGCCGGGGCCAAACTCGACCCGACGCCCGCCACCACCCGCCCCGGGATTGTCATGCTCGCCACCAGCAATACGGGCTTCACCTCCAATCGCCTGCCATTCATGTTAGACACACTGCCGGAGCTGCTCGACACCGAGCCTAACGACACCACAGCAACCGCCCAGAAAGTCACACTCCCGGTCATCATCAACGGCCGCATCGAGCGGCCGGACGACTGGGACGTATTTCAATTCACCGGCCACGCGAATGACCCACTCGTCGTCGATGTCCAGGCCCGCCGGCTCGATTCCCCACTCGATTCCGTGATCAAGCTCACGGATGCGGACGGCAAGGTATTGGCCTGCAACGACGACTGCGAGGATCTAACATCCGGCATCAATACCCATCACGCGGACTCGCGGCTGATGACGAATCTACCAGCCGACGGCAGTTATTTTGTCCACATCGGAGACACCGCGAAGCACTCGGGCGAGGACTACGGCTACCGCCTGCGAATCAGCGCCCCGCAACCCGATTTCGAACTGCGCGTGGTGCCTTCCAGCGTGGGTCTGGCGCTCAAATCCACCGCGACGCTGAGTGTCTATGCTGTGCGCAAGGACGGCTTCACCGGTCCGATCAAACTGTTTTTAAAGAATCCGCCGCCGGAGTTCACGGCCGCGCCAGTGGTCATCGCGGAAAACCAGACACTCGCAAAGTTCACCTTCAAGTGTGGACCAACGCCAACGAGCGTGCCTGTCCAACTCGTCGTAGCAGGCACCGCCATGTTAGGCACGCAACAAGCCGAGCGCGAAGCCGTGCCTGCGGAAGATCGGATGCAGGCGTTTTTGTGGCGGCATCTGGTTCCTGCCACCGATCTGCCGGTCCTCGTTTACGACCCGAAGTTACAGCCACAGCCGAAACGCGTTGCCCCCGTCCGTCCACCACCCGCTGATGCGCCCGCTATCGTCGCGACACCACCCCCAGCGGCCGCTGCCCCGGGTACCAATCCGCTCCCCGCAGGCAAGCCCAAGTTCACCAAACAGCAGATCGCCGGTCGCCTTCGCCAGCTCAAGCTCCTCTACGAAGACGCCCTTCTCACTGATGCCTTCTACAACGCGAAAGTCACCGAATGCGAGGCCGTACCGTGAAGAAGACACAAGCACTGAAGACGGGAACAAGAAGTGCCTTGCGCGGTCCGGTGGCTCTTCTTTGTCCTGTCTTGCAGCGCAGCGATCGTCTGTCTTCTGTCTTCCTTAGTGAAGGATGGCAACAAGGCGGGTTACACCCCATAGAACAAGCACCGCTTGGTGCGTAGTTTTGGGCACATGAAAACCACATTATTGTTGTCGTTGTGTTTGTTCCCATTAGTCGCCTCAGTCGTTTCCTGCAGGGAAAAGGGGCCGGCGGAAAAGGCCGGTGAGAGTGCCGACAAAGCCGTCGAAAAAGTGAAAGACGCCGTCGATCCGAAAGGCCCTGTTGAGAAAGCCGGCGAAAAGGTGGATAAGGCATTGGATAAATGATTTGAACACGCAAATGCCAGCCCGTGAGAGCGGTCCATCATGGCCACCAAACACCGGCACCACTGTAGGCGTGTCATGCGCTCAGGGGGGATGACCGCCTGGTCGCACTCCCTTCTGGTGAGCTGCCCGAGCTTGGGTGTGGCATCGCGCAGGGTAGGGTTACACCCCACAGCAAAGAATTAGCCCACCGCGTAGCATGCCACCAGCACGCGATGAACCGGAATGCCAAACAGGACAAAAAAGGACAATCGAAGGACCCGCAACGCGACGATGTCGCAAAGGTCACGGATCCGAAAACTCCGTCGTTGTTCGAAAAAGCCGCAGGGCCATTCTTGAAAGCAACCAAACCAACAATCCCCAAAAAAGGTGCGCCCAAACGTGCTGTCTAACAAAGGAACAAGGACTCCCATGAAAAAAGCAACGAACACGCCGTCCAAATCCCCAGCCACCGTGCTGGGCAGTGAAGAAAGTTTCCGCCTGCTGGTGGAAGGAATCAAAGACTACGCCATCATCATGCTCGATCCCACAGGGCATGTGGCCAGTTGGAACGCGGGTGCCGCACGCTTCAAGGGCTATCGCGCCGAGGAGATCATCGGCAAGCACCTCTCCTGCTTTTATCCGACTGAGGCCGTGCAGCAGGGCCTGCCCGAACAGGAACTGAAGACCGCGGCCAAGGAAGGTGGATTTGAGAACGAAGGCTGGCGCGTGCGGAAAGACGGCAAGCGGTTCTGGGCTAACGTCATTATCTCGGCACTGCGCGACAAGGACGGCTCGCTGCGGGGCTTCTCGAAAGTGACGCGCGACCTGACCGAGCGCAAACAGGCCGAGGAGCAGATTCAACAGCAGTCCAAGGAAATCATGGAACTGTCCACGCCGGTCATGCAAGTCTGGCAGGGCGTGGTGGTCGCGCCGCTCATCGGCTCGCTCGACAGCCAACGCACCCAGCAGTTCATGGAGCGGCTGCTCAACCGCATCGTGGAAACCAATTCCCCCGTGGCCTTAGTGGACATCATGGGCGTGCCGACGGTTGACACGCAGACGGCGCAACACCTGATCGAGACCATCAGTGCCGTACGCCTGCTGGGGGCGCAGGTGGTGTTGACGGGCGTGCGGCCGGCCATCGCCCAGACACTGGTCCACCTCGGCATCGACCTGACGGGCATTATGACGCGCTCGTCACTGTCCGGCGGCCTGCAGGTGGCGTTGGACATCCTGAATCTGAAGGTCGTCCGCAAGGACGATAGCCGCTGAGAAAGGAACTTTATGGCCCTCGAAAGTATCTCAGTCATCAAACTCCGCGATTTACTGCTAGTCACGGTGCCACCCGACCCGGACGACGAGACTATATCGGCACTCCAGGAGCGGGTGCTGCAGGCCATGGCGCTCTATGAAGCCAGGGGCCTAGTGCTGGACATCTCCACGGTCCAGACCTTGGACTCCTTCTTTGCGCGCACGGTTGCGGAAACCGTGCAAATGGTCGGGCTCATGGGCGGTCGCACGGTGCTGGCGGGCATGTGCGCCAGTGTGGCCGTCACCGCAACTCAACTGGGTCTGACGGTGGGCAACGCTCTGACGGCCCTGGACGTGGACCGGGCGTTGGACCTGCTCAACGCCGCGCCCTCCGGAGCACGCTGCGTATGAATGAACCACACCAAGGCGAATTCTGCATCACCTCCGAGAACGACATCGTGATGGCGCGCAAAGTCGTTCGCGACGCGGCCACAGCCTTGGGCTTTGGCATCACCGATGTAACCCGCATCGTCACCGCCGCCTCGGAACTGACCCGCAACATCTACCATTACGCCAAGTCCGGCGTCATGCACTGGCGCTCTCTAAATCAAGATGCCAGAGTGGGTCTGGAACTGACCTTCGAGGACAGCGGACCAGGCATTGTCGATCTCGAAAAGGCGATGGAAATGGGCTTCAGCACCGGTAAGGGACTGGGCATGGGACTGCCTGGTGTCAAGCGCCTCATGGATGAACTGGTGATCGAATCGACCGTAGGCAAGGGTACGACGGTGGTTGTGCGCAAGTGGCTGAAGAAATAGAATGCAATCTCAACCTCCACAGACCCTTGAAATCCTGCATCCCAGTAACGTCGGCGCAGCGCGGCGCGCGGCCAAAATTTTGGCCAAAGGCATCGGATTTGACAGTGCAGCCTGCGAAGAAATCGCCCTCGCCATGACCGAACTGGCCACCAACCTGATCAAGCACGCCCAAGGTGGAATGTTGACCCTGACGCCGCTCGCCGACGGTGGGCGTGTCGGCTTGGAGATTGAATCGCGTGACGACGGCCCCGGCATCGCCGATGTGGAGCAGGCCCTGACCGATCGTTTCTCCACTGCCGGCACCCGCGGCACCGGCTTGGGTGCCGTCAACCGTCTGATGGACGAATTGGACATCACTTCGAAACACGGCAGGGGCACCCGCATCGTCTGCCGCAAGTTGGTGCGGCAGCAGGCGGCCAGCATCCGCCCTTGCCCGCTCGCCTTCGGCGTGGCGACGCGACCGCGCCACCCCGGCACGGACAATGGGGATACTTTTGTGGTCAAGCAATGGAGCGAGAGCGCGCTGGTAGGCGTGATTGACGGCTTGGGCCACGGCCAACTCGCTCACCGTGCCGCCCTAGCCGCGCGACAGTATGTGGAGGACCATTTCGATTTGCCGCTCGATCAGATCTTTCGCGGCACGGGCCGCGCCTGCCGCGCGACCCGCGGAGTGGTGATGGCCCTGGCGCGCTTTGACTGGGGGGAAGGCCGACTGGCCTTTGCTTCCTTGGGCAACATTGAGGCCCGGGTTTTCCCCGGCTCCAAGTCGTTTCCTTTCTCCATCCGCCGGGGCGTCCTTGGCCTCAACGCGCCGGATGCGTTGGTTACAAAACATCCTTGGCCGCCCGACCACATCTTCGTGCTTCATTCCGACGGACTGCGCACGCACTGGAACTGGAAGGATTTCCCCGGCTTGGCGGAACAACCGGCCCCGGCCTTGGCGCAGGAATTCCTGCGGTTGCTGGCCAAGGAAGAGGACGACGCCACTGTGCTTGTGGTCAGAAAAAGGATTCTATGAGAGCCGAAGAGTTACAGCAGCAACTGGCCAATACGCAAGCGATGGTTCGCGCATTGCAGGAGGAACTCGCCGAATCCGACCGGGGGCTGGTGGCGTTGACGATGGAGGATCTTAAAACCGAGGCTTTGCAGAGCGCGATTTTCAACAGCGCCAACTTCTCGAGTATCGCCACCGACGCGAAGGGCGTCATCCAGATCTTCAACGTTGGCGCGGAGCGCATGCTGGGCTACACGGCGGCCGAGGTGATGAACAAAATCACGCCGGCCGACATTTCCGACCCCCAGGAAGTGATCGCGCGTGCCAAGGTATTAAGCACCGAAATTGGCACACCAATCACGCCGGGCTTCGAGACCTTGGTTTTCAAGGCGACGCGCGGCATCGAGGACATCTACGAGCTGACCTACATCCGCAAGGACGGCAGCCGCTTCCCGGCAGTCGTATCGGTCACGGCCCTGCGCGACGCGCGGGACGCCATCATCGGCTATCTGCTGATCGGCACCGACAATACCTTGCGCAAGCAAATCGAAGAGGAGCGCAATCGCGTGTACAAGGTGTTGCAGGAAAATACCCTCGAACTGGAGAAAGCCAAAGCCGTCGCGGAAAAAGCCAATCTGGCCAAATCTGACTTTCTCTCCAGCATGAGTCATGAACTGCGCTCGCCGCTCAATGCAATCCTGGGTTTCGCCCAACTGATGGATTCCGACACACCGTCGCCCACCCCCTCGCAGAAGGGCAGCATCGACCAAATCCTGCACGCTGGGTGGTACCTGCTAGAGCTGATCGGCGAAATCCTCGATCTGGCGGTCATCGAGTCCGGCCGTCTGTCGCTGTCGCTGGAAGCCGTGCCGCTGTCCGTTATCATGATGGAATGTCAGTCGATGATCGAACCGCAAGCGCAGAAGCGCGGCATCAGTATGACCTTCCCGTCCTTCGCCAATCCCTGCTATATCAAGGCCGACCGCACCCGCGTCAAACAGGTGATCATCAATTTGCTTTCCAACGCGATCAAATACAACCAAACCGACGGTTCAGTCAGCGTGGACTGCATGATGCCCCTTCCCGACCGGGTTCGCATCAGCGTCAAGGACACCGGTGCGGGTCTGTCTCCTGAAAACCTGGCGCAATTGTTCCAGCCGTTCAATCGCCTCGGTCAGGAAGCCGGCGGCGAGGAAGGCACCGGCATCGGTCTGGTTGTTAGCAAGCGCTTGGTCGAACTCATGCAGGGTCAGATTGGTGTGGCGAGCACGATAGGGACGGGTAGCGAGTTTTGGCTCGAACTGCTCATCGCCAGTGATCCCCATGCCCGGTACATCGAAGCCGCATGTGCCGCAGAAGCCGCGCCGCCGGTCATTGATGGCCGCAAATTGGGCTTGCTGCTTTATGTTGAGGATAACCCTGCCAACGTCAAACTCATCGAGCAACTCATCGCACGCCGCCCCGACATGCGTCTGCTCACCGCGCAAAACGGCAACGACGGCATCAATCTCGCACGCGTCAGCTTGCCCGATGTCATCCTCATGGACATCAACCTGCCCGGCATCAACGGCATCGAAGCGATGAAAATCCTGCGCCTCGATCCGCTCACAGCGCACATTCCAATCGTCGCCCTCAGTGCCAACGCCATGCCGCGCGACATCGATAAAGGCCTCGAAGCGGGATTTTTCCGCTATCTAACAAAACCAATCAAGGTCAACCAATTCATGGACACCCTGAGTGAGGTGATGGAGTTTGCCACCGCCGGCACCGCAAATACCGACGTGGCGAAACCCGCAACAACCTGACCTCAATCAAGCGCGTCACGATTTCAAGACACCTTGGTGTGAGGGCATCAAGGTGAATTGTGGTTCACAATTTCGCGTGATGCAGGCGCAGCGCGTTGGAGATTACCGACACTGAACTCAAGCTCATGGCGGCACCGGCAATGATCGGGCTGAGCAGCAGGCCGAAAAACGGATAGAGCACGCCCGCCGCGATGGGGATGCCGAGCGAGTTGTAGAGGAAGGCGAAGACGAGGTTCTGGCGGATGTTGCTCATCGTGGCGCGGCTCAGACGGACGGCCTGGGCGATGCCACGGAGATCGCCTTTCACCAGAGTAATTCCCGCGCTTTGCATGGCCA
This sequence comes from Akkermansiaceae bacterium, assembly GCA_903827375.1. Classification (GTDB taxonomy): domain Bacteria; phylum Verrucomicrobiota; class Verrucomicrobiia; order Verrucomicrobiales; family Akkermansiaceae; genus Luteolibacter. The sequence goes on along the minus strand of CAIKHZ010000322.1, from coordinate 13,213 downwards.
CGTCCGTTCCGGTGCCCATGGCAATGCCGACTTCAGCTTCACTCAGGGCGGGAGCGTCGTTGATGCCGTCGCCGGCCATCGCGACGTGCTTGCCCGCGGCGCGCAGCTTTTTGATATGGGCGACTTTCCCGGCGGGTTCAATCTCAGCTTCCACCTCATCGAGACCGAGTTGTTTGGCCACCGCAGCAGCGGTGCGGCGGTTGTCGCCAGTGAGCATGACGAGTTTCAAACCAAGCGAGTGCAGATCCTTGATGGCTTCGGCGGTGGTGGCTTTAACCGGGTCGGCTACGGCGAGGATGCCAGCCGGTTTGCCATCGATGGCGACAAACATCGCGGTCTTTCCTTCTTCTTGAAGTTTGATCGCTGTTGCTTCGAGTGTCTCCAAGCCGGTGACCTTTTCATCCCGCAGGAAGTCGGGTTTCCCGACAATCACGGAACGACCCGAGACAGTGCCTGCAACCCCTCCCGCCGTCACGGAGCGAAAGTCTTTTGCGTCTTCGAGGGTGATGCTCTGATCTTTCGCTCCCTGGACAATGGCGGCGGCGAGCGGGTGTTCGCTGTTTTTCTCTAACGATGCGGCGAGATGCAGGAAATCCTTCGCGTCGATGCCGTCGGCGGGCAGGACATCCATGAGCTTGGGCTTGCCCTCGGTGAGCGTGCCGGTCTTGTCTACTACGAGGGTGGTGACTTTTTCCATCCGTTCGAGAGCCTCGGCGTTTTTAACGAGCACTCCCGCCTGGGCACCGCGTCCCACACCCACCATGATGGACATCGGCGTCGCCAAACCAAGGGCGCAGGGGCAGGCAATGATCAGTACCGCGACAGCGTTGATGATGGCGTGGGCAAGCCTTGGTTCCGGACCGAACCAGAACCATACCCCGAAGGTGAGCACCGATACCGCGAGCACCACCGGCACAAAAATACCCGCGACCTTGTCGGCTAGTCCTTGGATGGGGGCACGACTGCGTTGGGCTTCGGCAACCATGTTCACGATCTGTCCTAGCAGGGTGTCGTTGCCAACCCGTTCGGCACGCATAACAAAACTGCCGGTGCCATTGACGGTGCCGCCCGTGACTTTGTCGCCGACGGCTTTTTCCACCGGGAGCGGTTCACCGGTGACCATGGATTCCTCCACGCTGGAGTGACCTTCTTCTAACACGCCATCCACCGGCACTTTGTCGCCGGGGACGACTCGCATCCGGTCACCAACTTTTACTTGGTCCAGCGGCACTTCCTTGTCACCGCCAGCCGCTATGAGACGTGCGGTGGGTGGAGCCAGATTAAGCAAAGCCTTGATGGCGCTGCCAGTCCGGCTGCGGGCGCGGAGTTCGAGCACCTGACCGAGCAGCACCAACACGGTGACCATCGCGGCGGCCTCATAGTAGAGATCCGCCCTGCCCTCATGGAGCATCGTGGCCGGAAAAATGTTAGGCAGCAGCATCCCGATGGTGCTGAAGAGGAACGCCGCGCCCACGCCGATGGCGATCAGCGTGAACATATTGAGATGGCGGCTGATCATGGAACGCCAGCCGCGCTGAAAGAATGGCCAACCCGCCCAGCAGACCACTGGCGTGCTGAGCACAAATTGTGTCCACCGCGAAACATCACCATGGACCCAAGGTTGCCTGCCAAGCGGCGGGATCATGTGCGCCATGGAAAGGATGAACACGGGCAAAGCAAGTGTCGCCCCAATCCAGAATCGCCGGGTCATGTCTTGGAGTTCGGCATTTTCTCCTTCATTCGTGCCCGCAGACGCGGTCATCGGTTCCAGCGCCATGCCACACTTGGGACAACTCCCCGGATGATCCTGCTGCACTTCCGGGTGCATCGGGCAGGTGTAGATGACTTTGCCTTGCGGCTTTTCCTCGGGCTTGGCGGTGGCCGGCGCTGACAGAAACTTTTTCCGGCAGTGCTCGCTGCAAAAGTAGAACCTCTGGCCGTCACGGTCCGCGTGAATCGATTTCGCCTCGTCGACCATCATGCCGCAAATCGGATCTTTGACCATAGGTTTTATTCTATTGAGGACATCCTCGTACGTTTCAATAGCGGATTTGGGATGCCCGATTTTCAGTCTCCACCTGCAACGCTGTTTTTTCTATGGGGTGAAACCCGACCTGAACAATCCGGTCATACCGACCTTTCTCGCCGCCACCACTCGCTTTTCAACAACCCCCACTCGCTCGTCGTTCGACGGTGCCTGTGAAATCCCGCCATTTCGAGATCCTCATCCGGACAAGTCAGCGAGTCAGCCTTCAACCTGCAAACGACGCGGAAAAATCGATAGAGCAGTCCTACAATCACCCGGCACCTCAAACCTGCCCATCCGGTCGGAGCGATTTGAAAATCCGCCAGCAACCAATGAGCGTCCGGAGATGCCAACATACCCAGGCGAGCAACCACCCCGGCGAGTGAATCCGCAACGAAGCAATCCAGAAAGAAATGGGTTACGATCAAATCAAATTTTCCCACGGGAGCGTCCCAATGCAACACATCCGCATGCACAAACTCAACCCGGACGTTTGCGGTTTCCAACAACACCAGCTTGTTTCTCGCCACCTGCAGCATTCCTATACTGGAATCCACCACCACAATCATAGCTTCGGGATAACGCCTGACACATTCCAAAAGAAACCGCCCGTGGCCTTCGCCGGCGAGCAGCACTTTGCGCGGCACTGGGATATCATCCAGAAACGCAAGCCGACACTTTTGCATTTTACCACCCGCAGCGAAGGCTTCCAACACTCCGTAGCACCTTGCCAGTCTGTCAAAGCTCATGCGTGACTCTCAATACTGATCTAACATTTGTCACATGTGGTTCACCCGAAGATCAAGCGTGTTAATTTTGGTACGCGTGATGTTTGGTATCGTGTTCGATGGCATGGGATGAATCTAGCATCACCTCTCCGCCGCTGCAACCGGGAATGAGACCACTCCACAACGCCCGCCCCTGATGGCTTTGAAACGTCTCGCCAGCGTTAATCCGGCAGCTATTCGGGCAGAGTCTTTCCGGGTCAGCAGCCCTTGCTCTGATCATGCTGGTGCAATCTCGTCTCGTAATCGGGAGTGATTGGAAACTTCCCGTCGAATTCCGGTGCCTGTCGGATCGCCTCACGTGGGGTGGGTTACACCCCATAGCGGTCGCCGCCAGATCGGGCTAACAATTCAATACCAACCGCCATGATCCAGTCCCAATCACCACCCACGCCCGACGAAGCCAACTCCACCGTGCCAATCGCGCCCACAATGCCAACTTCACCGGTACAGCCCGCTGTCAAGCGGTTGCTGCGAATCTACAGTCATTCCTCACTGCTGTTCTGGTGGCCGGTGTGGGCGGTTGGTTATGGCATGGCACTCCTCACCTATTGGCATGGCCGACCGCAGCGGGTGGATGACCTGGCGCAAGCGGTGGAGTGGATTCATCCGAGCAGCAACCTCGGTGTCATCTTCTTCCTGACCCTGTTCCTGGTCATCCTGGTCACCAACTTCACGATGCGCGGGTTGGCGTCTGTGATCGTGATCATCGGGGGGGCGCTGGTGAGCGTTGTATTAGCCTATGTCGGCTGGTGGGACGGCATATTCCATTGGTTTGGCGACCTCACAATCCATCTCACACTTGGTGCCTATTTCTGGTTTTCGACCCTGATGTTCTGCAGTTGGGTCATCACAGTTTTCGGGCTGGATCGGCTGAGTTATTGGGAAGTCACACCGGGCCAGCTCACCTACAAAATGGTCTTTGGCACCGGCTCGAAAAGCTACAACGCGCAAGGCATGGGGCTTGAGAAACATCGGGATGATGTCTTCCGCCACTGGCTTCTTGGGCTTGGTTCCGGGGATCTGAAGATTCGGACCTCCGGGGCCACCCGCGAAGAACTCGATTTACTGAACGTGCTCTTCATCAGTTCCAAGGTTGCGACCATGCAGCGCCTCATCGCTGAGGTTCCGGAAGGGCAAGAGTAAGCGTGAGACGGGAAACGGACCTGCACCATATCAAGGGAAACTTAGCCCAGACGCGATGGCATTTGCCCCATCAAACCGGACACCTCCATCCCGGCCTGGATGAAGCGGAAGATGTTATCAATGAGCAGCAGCACATCGCGCTGTTCGTCGTCACGAAAATACTCAGCCATGGTCAGCGCCGCATGCCCCACCCGGAAACGCGCTCCCGGCGGTTCGTTCATCTGACCAAAAATCATCACCATGTTAGGCAACACGCCGGCCTTTTTCATCTCCCGATAAAGATCTTCGCCCTCACGGCACCGTTCGCCGATGCCACAAAAGATGCTCACGCCCTCCTGATGCCCGATCATGTTGTGAATCATCTCGGTGAGTAGCACCGTCTTGCCGACACCCGCGCCGCCGAAGAGCCCCGCCTTGCCGCCGCGCTCCAGTGGCACGAGCACATCAATGGCCTTGATGCCCGTTTCAAAGATTTCCGACTTGGTGGAACGTCGCGCCAGCAGCGGCGGCTGCCGATGCACTGAGCGCCATTGGACATCGGACAATACCGCCTCGCGATCTATCACATGGCCAAACACATCAAACATGCGCGATAGAATCCCTTTACCCACCGGCACCATCAAAGGCCCGCCGGTATCCTCCACCGCCATCCCGCGAGCCAGTCCCTGCGTCGGCGTCATGGCAATCCCGCGCACATGCCGTGCATCTCGATGCGCCAGCACTTCAATGACAATTTCACCATTGTCTCCCGCATGCAACACACTGTGGATTGGCGGCAATGGTTTGTCGAAGCGAACATCCACAACACTTCCACGTACCGATACAACCGTGCCCGAATTCCTTGGCGTGCATATTTCGTTTGGCGGCGCTTTCGATGGGCTTCGCATGATTGGCTCATTCGTTTGGGTTTCTGTCATCGAGATTAGCCTTCGCCCAGCCACTCCCTGGCCCGGGCTTCGGCCTCGCTGTCGTATTCAAAGTATTGGATCGTCGCTTTCGTGAACGGCTTGCAGAACGTCGCCATGCCTTCCTGCCACTTTTTCTCGCCGACCATCGCCAGTCGGTCGATGTCGCGGAAATGCAGCATTGCAAATTTCGTATCATCCCACACCGACCCGACCGTCCAGCCATGGAAACCGGTCATATCGAACAGCACATGCAATTTTCCGTGCTGTCGGACGAGGCGATCAAACTCCGGCACAAAGTGCTCGTAATCGGCTTTCAGCAGCTTTCCGCTGACATGGACGACGAGGGTCTTCCCCTCTGTCTGCTGCCGAAAATTACTGAGTCGAAGATTGGAAATTCGTTCCAGTTAGAACAGCTCGAGCTTCGCCGACGAGGAACAAGGAACCTGCGACGAGGACCGGGGTGTTGGTGGCCAGAGCAGCGGCGAAAGCGGCGGAAAAGTCGCCGAACACCTGGTGGGGCGGCCCGTCCGGAGGCAAGGCGGCGGCAAGCAGGTCGCCGGAGACGGCCCGCGGATTGGCGACCGGGCAGAAGAAAACCTCAGAAGCGAGCGGGGCGAGGTGGCGGAGGATGCCGGCAATGTCTTTGGAGGCCACCGCACTGAAAACTATCGCGGCTTTCCGGCCGGAAAATTCCGACTGCCAAGTTGCGGCTAACACTTCTGCGGCGTGCACGTTATGCGCACCATCTAACACGACCACCTCACTCGCCCCGGCGACGTCAGCAGCAGGAAATATTTCGAAGCGCCCCGGCCAGCGCACATGGCTCAGGCCGTATTGGATACTATCATATTTCAATGCAATCCCGGCGCGGTGCAGGGCGGCAACAGCCAACGCGGCATTCCACGGTTGATGGGCGCCGGGCAGCGCAATCCCATATCCTAACAACGGCTCCGCGACGAATTCCAGTGGCACGCGAGCCTCGTTGGCGGCTTGCTCCAAGACCTGCCTGACGGCCTCCTCCTGGGGGGCTGAAACAGCGGGCTTGCCGGGCACCAGGATGGCGGCCTTTTCCGCGGCAATTTGCCTGAGGGTATCGCCGAGCCATTCCGTGTGATCGAGGCCGATGGGGACGAAAACACACACGTCGGCAGGCACGGCGGTGGTGGCGTCGAGGCGGCCGCCCATGCCGGTCTCCAAAATGATTAGATCGCAATTTGTTTGGCCAAACCAGTGCAATGCCAGCGCCAGCGAAATCTCAAAAAACGTGGGATGCGGGTCGAGTCGCTCGCAAAGGGCCCGTAGATTCGTTAGCCCTGCGGCACATTCCGCTTCAGGAATCTCCCGGCCGGACACCTGGATGCGCTCCCGGTAATCGATGAGATGCGGCGAAGTGAAGAGGCCGCAGCGCATGCCGCAAGCGCGGGCCATCGCATCGATCATCGCACAGGTGCTGCCCTTGCCATTGGTGCCTGCGACGTGGATGACCCGGACCCCGTGTTTTGGATAGGCCAGGAATTCCTTGAGCAAACGCCGCGGCCCCTCCAGCCCGAGCTTGATGCCGAACATCTGTGTGGAGAATAACCAGCTGATCGCTTCGCTATATGTCATGGCACCGGGCTCGATCTACAGCTGGGCGATCCCTCCTACGTCAGACGGCTAGCCAAAATGTGTCTTGCGCCGCAGTCGCTCCAACTTCAGTTAGAGCCACTCCGTTGGCGGCCAGATGGCTGAGGCAATGATAGACGTCCTCGGCATCGGCACCGAGCGAGGCGGCGATGGGATCGGCCGCTTGTGGCGAGGCGCTGAGTTGGCCGCGCACCTTGCCGAGCAAGGTTAGGAAGATACCTGCTGCCTTCTTGCCGGCTTCGACGCCCGGCTGGTGATAGGCATTGATGTTGACCAGCGAGGCGTAGAACGACACCGCCCGCTCGAACAAGGCGATGAGCAGGCCCAGATGGAACGGAGTGACCTGCGGGATGGATAGGGTGAGGGACTGGCGGTCGCTTTCGTGGAGTGCCTTGCGGGTGCCCCGGAAAAACCCCTGCAGGTAATCGCCACTGGTGAAACCCGGCTCCACCTCGATGCTGGCACCCGCCCGCCCTTGGCGCACCTCGATGAAGGTGACGAAAAAGTTATTCACGCCGTCGCGCAGTTGTTGAACGTAGGCATGTTGGTCGGTGGAGCCCTTGTTGCCATAGACGGCGATGCCCTGGTTGACGACGTTGCCATCCAAATCGCGCTCTTTGCCGAGGGACTCCATCACGAGTTGTTGGAGGTATTTGGAAAGCAGCACCAGCGCATCCTTGTAGGGCAACACCACCATGTCTTTGGCCCCGTGCCCGGCTCCGGCATCGTACCACGCCAACGCCAAGCGCATCGCGGCATTGCCCGCCATCTCCGGCTTGCGGGTTTGTATATCCATCGCCGCGGCACCGGCCAGCAGGGCGTCGATATCGATACCTAACAGCGCGGCCGGCACCAGTCCCACGGTGGAGAGCACCGAGGTGCGGCCGCCGACCCAGTCTTCCATTGGAAAGCGGGCGATGAAGTTTTGTGCGATGGCGTAGCGCTCCAACTGCGATCCCGCACCAGTGACCGCCACCGCGTGACGGCCGAAATCCAACCCGGCGGCGGTGTAGGCAGCCTGCGCCTCCAGCATGCCGTTGCGGGTTTCCGGGGTTCCGCCGGATTTTGAGATGACCAGCACGAGGGTCTTGTCGAGTCCCGTTTTGGCCAGGCGGGCCAGCACCGCATCGATGCCCGCCGGATCCGTGTTGTCAAAAAAGTACAGCGGCAACCGCGCCTGTTGGCCCAGCGCTTCGACTAACAATTGCGGTCCCAGCGCAGACCCGCCAATGCCGATGAGCAGCACTTGCGCGAATGCTTCGCCCGAGGGAGCGAGCACCTCACCTGATAGAACCGCCGTCGCAAACCCCTTGAGCGCCGCCAGCGGTTCGCTGATGGCGGCTTGGAGCTTGGGGGTAGGTGCCAGCTTGCCATTGCGCAACCAGTAATGACCCACCATGCGGCCCTCGTCCGGATTGGAGATGGCTCCAGCCTCCAGAGCCTCCATATCCGCAAAGGCTTTGGCAATGCGCGGCACCAGTTCGGGTGGCGGGCTCTCACCCATTCCCATGAGTGATAGATCGAGCGAAAATCCGAGTTGCGGGTAACGCAGCAGTTGTTGGTTATAGGTTTGCCAGGACATAATAATTGTTAGTATGTGAGGATTGAGTGGACCGGATAGGGGCTGAGTTTTGAGCGACCGTCCAAGAATGACAATTCAATGAGAACCGACACGCCTAGCAGTTTGGCACCCAGTCCATCGAGCAACTGGGCGGCGGCCGCAGCGGTGCCGCCGGTAGCGAGCAGATCGTCCACCAGCAGGACGGTTTCGCCGGGCTTGACCGCGTCCTCATGAATCTCGACGGTCGCCTCGCCGTATTCCAGCGCGTAGGCGGCTTGGTGGGTTTTCCAAGGCAATTTGCCCTTTTTGCGAACCGGCACAAAACCGACGCCCAAGCGATCTGCCACGGCGCTGGCAAAGATGAAGCCACGGGCATCGATGCCAACCACTTTGTCGATGCGTGTGCCACCACACGTGTCACACAGCAGGCTGATGGCCTTGCGGAACAATGCGCCGTCAGCTAACAGAGGAGTAATGTCCTTGAAGACGATCCCCGGTTTTGGGAAATCTATAACATCACGAATGGAGGCACGCAGGGAGTTGGGCATGACGGGGTGGTGTAGAAAATGCAGGCTGGGCAGTTTTGGAGATCAGCGGGCGCTCTTGGCTTGGAGCGAGCGGGCGTGGCCACGACGCCAAGCCATGACCAAGGCGGCGGCGGCCACCCCTGCGAGAGCCACAGTGAGCAGCGGGCGCACGGCAAACCAAGTGACGGCGATGACGGTGAGCGAGCCGACGAAAGCCAGAAGCATGGCGGCAAATCCGACGCCGGCACCAACGACGTCGCCTAGGAATGGAATCACGTCGGCGAAGACACTCAACGGGCTGACGATCAGGCCGAGGCCAAGGGCCATCAATACGAAGCCCCCGAGGCGCAAGCCCCAGGTGAGCATGGCGTTCTCGCTCGCCGCATGTTTGAACATGACCTCAGCGCTCACCGTGCCGGGTTCGACGCGCTCGATGGCCGGGCCGTCTTTCGGTTGAAAAGGCTCCAGAGTATCGCCGATCTGGCTGGCGATGACGCTCCAAACCGCCGGGGCCAGCACTTTGAAGCTCACCCGTTGATCGCCGAGTGCCGGGTTGGCGGGATCCGCACCGGCGTAGAACGTGCCGGCAGCGAGTGTGAGTTTGGGGCGCAGGTCGGGCGCTACCTTGGCCAGGTCCTCATCTGTCGCGGCCAGCACCGCGTCACCTTGCATCTTTGCGATCACTCCGGACGGCAGTTTGAAGGCACCCAATCTGACGTTGCCACCGACAAGGGTGAGCGGATCGGCAAGTCTCGCCGTCGGGTTTTGGTGATCCAATCGGTGCTCGGGGTTGAAATTACCGGAGCTGATGAGTTTGTCCGACCACACTTGCTTGTAACTATAAGTGGTCGCCGTCTCAGTGCCGCCACCAAGTTTCTTGCGGGTCTCCGAGGATTTTTCCTCTTGCCATTGATACATCTCGACGCTCCGACTGAGGCGGATGCCCTTTGCCGACACCCCAAAAAGCGGGTCTTTGAGGACCTCGTCACCGCTCGTCACCTGATCGCTCAAATGCACCAGCTTTTTGTTATTGGCGGGAACCACCGATGTGGCCTCGATGGAAACGACGGCCGCAGCGCCTTCCTTGAGGCCTTTGGCAGTGGTCACGGCGCGGTTCTCATTCCAAAACAGCAGGATGATGGAGATGGGAATAAGGACGATCCCAAAAAGGATGCCTTTGAGAGAATTGAGGATGCGGCCTCCCCAGGATTGGGAGGTGAATTCAGTGAAGTCGTCAGACATGGGATTGGGTGGGATTGGACAGGCAGAAGCGGCAGGCCGCCGTGATAGTTACCGCTCGGGTTTCAATTGGCAAGACGGTTTTCCAATCCTCCTGCCACCCTTGCAGGGTAGGGGGCAACCCTACCCGCGTGCTGACGTTGCTTCCCTTGGATGAGATGCGGGGATTTCTCTGTCCCTTTCCCGGGACAGAGACTCAGGGCGCCAAGGAACTGGTATAGGCGGCCAGTGACAACATATCTTCAGGTGTAAGATTCGCGACAGTGGGTTTCATGAGGGCGCTGCCGATTCCGGCGCGGTTGCCGGCTTTAAAATCATAGAGTTGCCGGAAAATATAACTGGGGGATCGGCCGGCGATTGCGGGGATTGGACCAAGTCCTTTGAGATCGGGACCATGACAGATCCGACACTGAATCGTCTTGCCTGCGGCTCCGGTGTCCACGAGCGTCTTCCCCTTCTGCAGGCTGCCGACCGGCACGTAAACGACAAACCGAGAGTGGGTGTCTCGGCGTTCGAACTGCTCCACATCCTCCGGCACCTCAATGATCCGCTGGCCGATCGGCTCGGTGTCGCCGGTCTTCATGGCGGCCAAGAACCAACCGGCAACATAGGTTTTTGGAACGGTTTGGGTCTCGACGACCCGAATCAATGGCTTTGGCTTAAGCGCGGCAAAGTAGGCGGCGGCGGCGGCCACTTCGGCATCGGTGGCGGCAGTGGACAGCAAAGTCATGGCCTGGGTCGGGCCTCTTTGTGGAACCGAAGTCTTGCGGGCACCACTCTTGATATCAGCAACCTGCTGGATGATGTAAGCCACCGGCAGTCCCGCTAGGCTGGAATTTTCAGGACCTCCGGGGCCATCGGCACGATGACAACAGCCGCAGGCATAGACCTGGGGCTTGCGGCCATGCATCACGACCTCGGGCATGGGACCGTGATCCTCAGGATGCCAGTCGGGGGCCACAAAAAGGTCGCGTATCTCGCTCAGCTTGTAGCCGGCAGTGCTGCCCGCTACGTGCTTGAGTTCGCCGTCGTCGGGGCTGGGCTTGAAATCGGGTGGATTGACTGGATAAGCCCAGGCCGGCGGAGCCTCTTCCTCACTGGCAACTGTCATGCCGACTACCGACGCCGACGCCAGCAGCAACAGGCAAAATAGATTCAATTTCCGGACCGAGGCGGATGGTGCGCTGTAAGATTTCAAATTTGTGGGTTTTCCATTCGACGGTTTGCCCAAGAAGCGGGTGGCGGATTTCCATCTCGCCGAGCCCTTCAATCATGGGAAATTCCTCGTGCCGCTGACGATGCCCAACCTGGCCGGTTTGTCAAGGATTTGGCAAGTCTAAAAAAAAACTCCACACGCAAGCCTGTCACGAAAAATTCTGCGAAACAGTAGGCTTCATCGCGAAAGCCAAGGCGCTTGTGATTGCCCAAGGTCCCGGCAAAAGTCCGGATTGGATCGAGTTTGGCCTGCGCGACGCGCTGTTTCGCGACGGCAGGAGGATCGCCGCCGAGCTCTGCAATGATCGGACGCTTTTTCCCGACTCGGAAATGCCGCTTGCGTTTGATACCTGTGATCACCACCGCAGCCGCAACGTCGAAACCCGCCCCGGCGAGATCCGCCTGTCGCGTAATTACTGCAACCATAGTAACATCGGAACCGGGCGTTGTCCGCTCGACGACGCCCTCGGTCTGGAACTCGAAGGCCGCCCCGGCAAACAGGAGTAAGTGACGTAAAATCAAGGGCAAGACCACCGTTCCCATCGGCTACCTCAGCCGCGGCGGCAAGAGCCGCAGCAGGCATCAGGCGCTTGATCACGATCTCGAACCCGAGGCACAAGCCAGATTCTATACGCCCCGTTTGGGGTAGCGAATTTGCAGCTTGATACGCCTCAAAGGGCCGTCTCGGTACCTTTGCCCCAGTTGCCGTCAATCCCCTTGGGGGCGAAACCGGCGGCAGCTAGTTTTCTCTGAATTTCGAGAACCACGGGGTCCTTCGCATCAACAGGGAGCGAGGGCAAACAGCATGAACAATATGCCAGTGAGGAAGTGTCTTGTTTTCATGATTGAGTGTGGGATGATCAAGGGTGAGGTCGGGCGCTCAGGGCACCACCCATCATCACAAGCAGCGCGAGGCGGGTGTTATAGATATTCTCGAGATTGTAGGAATATTTTGTGGCGCGACGTCAGTCGGCTGAGAATACGCATCAGGCCGGGCGAGCAGAGGGCATAGGAATCGTGCCAAGCTAAAGCGGCGGCACCCGTCACAGACTGCTCCGACTCCTTGTGCCAACATTGCCCGAGGATTGGCTTACCCGCACTCTTGTGTGCACGCTCTGACCTTCGCTGAACTGCCGCACCGGACCGACTGCCACAGAATCTCCATTTCCAATGGCGATGAAATAACGTTCAGCTGACATTCCTGAGAAACAAACAGTACCCGTCTGACCTTCGAAATACTGCGTATCGACTAATTTGGAAGCACCGGGTACACCCCGCCGCAATTCCACCCTGATTCGATTCCTGCCTTGCGTGAACGTGGAACTGAGGACGACCGTCACATCAACCGTATAGCTTGCCGAGCTTTGCGATTGAACCTTCGCTGCCTGCGTGACGCTAGCAACAGGCGCGTGGGGGGACTTCGCAGGTTTACTCACACAACTGGTGACCAACAATAAAACAGTGAGGAGCAGGACGACGGACCATTCTCCTATATACTTGAAACAAGATGCTGTGCAAAGTGGAGCGTGCATATTTGGATTGAGCTTTGTTTTCATGAAATGATTTGAAATTTGGGCTTTAGCGAATGGCAGTTGCCGGTAGGCGGGGGCGGTGGACAGGGGAAAGGAGGGGCCGCTCACATGGAAACCATAACTTTGGCTTCTACGCTATTGACCTGTGAATGATTGTATGATGCTTGGGCCTCGCTTACGATCAAGCATCAGAGGTGTGTGCACTGGGGAGCCCGGACCAACCCCTAGGCCGGGCTCCCGCTGACGCAATCTCAGTTGCTGAGAGGCTCAAGCAGCTTGCATTCGGCGATCTCGCTCTTGCACACGCCCTTTGGTGTCGCGCTCAACTTTGAAGCCCATGTTTCCTTCCGGCGTCTTCTGAGAAGCTGTGTAAAGCGCACCAGAGTCGTCATATCCAAATTGAAGCTTAAACCCGCTACTGTCCTCGACCGCGATGGCCCCCCCCCGCCGGTCCACCGAGGTATGCAGCCATTCCGACGGCTTCTCGCCGGTCTTGGTGGGAGGCCCCCGTCGCGCGGCGGTGGAGGGCGTTGATCCCGCCCATGGCATCTTGTGCCATCGCTTGGCGGTGCCGCTCGGGCAGTGCGTGGCTATATCTCTTTGAAGAAGACGACGATTTTTCGGGCTATCGAGCGGCGGAGACGTTGG
>CAIKHZ010000321.1 GCA_903827375.1 Akkermansiaceae bacterium | reverse complement strand
GGCGGCGATGTACATCTTGCACTGTTCGTGGATCTGGGCGTCGGTCAGTTCGGTCTCTTCGTCTGTGCCAGTGAGGAAGCGCATGCCCTTCTGGTCGAGCCAATGGCGCACGGCGGTGGCCTCTTCATCGGTGGCGCGCTGCATTTCGGCGTAGAGGGCAGACTGGCTGAGGCGCTCCTTGAAGACGCCGGTTTTGTGGAGGAGTTCGTCGGGGATGATGGCGTTGTACATGCCCATGCAGCCTTCGTCGAAGACACCCATGATGGCTTTGTCGCGCTGGAGGGTGGCGGCGAGATCGGCGCCGATGGTCTCGGCCACGGCAGGGAGGGTGAAGTTTTCGAGGGGGTGGGCGTGGCTGGTGTCGTGCACGATGGCTTCGCCCGCGAGCCAGCGCTTGAGGCCATCGAGGAAGGCTTCGTCAGTGAAGTCGACGCTCCAGAGAGAGGAGTATTTGACGCCGGCTTTGGTGAGCGAGCCGTTGAGGTTCAACATGCCGACGAGGCCGGGCCATTGGCCGGACCAGTTGGCGACGGTGAGGATGGGTCCTTTGTGGGTGTAGAGGCCGTGGAGGAGGTGATGGCTGTACTGCCAGACCGCTTCGACGACCATGAGGGGGGCGTCCTGCGGGATTTGGCGGAAGACCTCCATGCCGCACTTCTGGGAGTCGATGAAGCCGTGGTTCTTCTGGGGGTTGAACTCATGGCCGCGTTTGACAGTGGCGCCGAGCCGCTCGACGGCGGCGATGACGGCCTGTTCGGCCTTGGCCTGTGCGGGCCAGCATTTTTGATTTGCGGAGAGGCGGAGATCGCCGTTGGCGATGAGGTAGACGGGGTGTGGCATGACCTTTCATTATTCCATTTTCGGGGTAGCGGCGCTAGGGTGTGTTGCGGGTGGGGCGTGGCGACGGGGGTGGTTGGGGCCTGAGATTAAAAAAAGATTGTTTTTTCGGGACATATTGCGGGAATTTGCGGGTATTTGATTGATTGTGAACGTGTTATTGGCGCTGGGGTTTGGCTCGGGTATGGTTGTTAACCTGAGGAACACGGCGTGGGGTGTTGTGGACATGGGTGCTACCTCCTGGTTGATTTATAGCATGGCGGCTTGGGACGTGGGTTGCGGGGTGGCAAGGGCAGTGGGTCGATCTGGCGTTGTTGGTTGAATAATGAGAGTGTGAAAGGCTACATATATATCCAGCCATCAAGCATCCTAGAGTCCTTGAAAGCCATAGTTGCTCTCGATGGGGCAAGTTTTCTGCTTGGGATGAAGACAGAAGAGGGGAAGACAGAAGACAGAAGCTCGGAACCCGGGGCGGGTTTGGAGTGGGCAGTAACTTAAACTTTGGCGAGGTGGAGCCTCAAACCAGGCGAGAGGTGAAGAGGACTTCGGCGTGAGCTCAGTCGGTTCTGGGAAACTTGACTCCTTCACAATGAGGCTAAGCACGGCAGGGTGGGGGAAACTGTTTTTTTAACTCTCTGAAAATGAATGTGTTGACTTACTCGGGAGACTGGAACGAGAAGCGCCATGCGCAGCCTGGTGGCCCTTCTTTGTCGCGTCTTGGAGCGGAGCTGTCTGCTGTCTTGCAGCGCAGCGATCTTGCGTCTCCTGAGACGCAGCCTCGCTAGCAACTCGGGTTGGCACGCTGGTGGGGCTTTAGTGGCAGCGTTGGCGGCAAAGCCAACACACTGGCTGCCATCGCCCTGCGCGCCACCAACAGCCGCCAACTCAGCAACAGCATCGCCCCCACGCAAACCCCTAACCAACAGTAAAACGCCTGCGGCACAGCATGGATCACCGCGTCTGGCAATTCCGCTAAGCTTAGCAACGAGCCCACCGCATAAAACGGCAAACTCAGCGGCGATATCCCCGTCACCCACGCAGCTGTGGCCAGCATGCCGTCTATTGCGCTGAGCACCGCCCCAACCATCAGCGGCACCCCCCCCGCCAATATGCCGACAAGCACCACCACCCGGCCGCCTTTTGCTTCTAGCAATGCTTGGAAGCCTACGCCACAGCTGAGCATGATTGCGGCAAAATACCCTAGGGTTGACAGGGGCACGGCATGGCCCGGGAACCAATGGGACCCGACCAGGGCCCGCGTGAACAGGAACCATCCGGCGGCTCCCGCCAGCGCCATGACCAGCACCCAACCGTATGCGGTGGCTGCGTCTGCCAGTAGCGGCAGCGCAGCGGAGCCTTGCTTGCGCGCCCGCCGCCATCCCCGAAGTTGATGGTCGGCCGAGGGGGTGATGATGCCGCCTAACACAAAGATCAATCCTAGCGTCACCAGCCCGTACATGCCCGACATGGCGACCGCCTCCATCGGCTGCGGCTTCCAATCTGACACGATTCGCGCGAATCCGGATAGCCCGTGCGTCGGAAACAAGCTGCCTGGCTCGATGAGCGGCAAGGCATTTCCTAGCAATAACACCTGGATCCAGATGAAAAACCCGGTGGCCCACAGTTTGCCTAGCAAGTGAGACTCGGCCCGCCGCCATTTCCGACACAGCATGATCACGAAGGTCAATATCAGCCCGCCCTGTGAAAACCCGGTAAACACCGCCTCGGAAAAATCCAGGTTGAAAAACTTCACCGTCGGCAGCAGCTGCTGGGCTGTCCTGACCATCGTTCCGGCAGAATTGGGCAACAAGCCGGACAGGCATTCCTCGAACACCGGCGTGATCGTTAGATATTTGAAAAACACCAGCCCGAACTTGGCCATTTGCGGAATGATGGTGTACAAACAGAACACCAGCCCGATGGAAGCCAGAAACGCCCAGCGCCGGTTGCGTGCCACGGTACCGGTGAGGAGGCCTGTGAAGTGATAGAGCAAGGCCGAACTCAGGACAACCGCGTAGAGCGGCAGCCAAATGCGCCACGCCACCTGCCCCCGCCACAGGCACCAAGCGGTGAACGGCAACGTCACGCCGACCATCACGTACTCGCGCACCGGCAACCCGAACAAATAGCCCAGCACCTTCGCCAGCGGTGACATCGGAATGAGCCGCTGGTAGTCGATGACCCCCTCGTCGCGCTCGGCCGTCATCCCGCCGGCCACTTGCGCCGTGCCTAACACAAATAGAATGAGCGCCTGCACGACCAACAGCGGAATGATGCCGGAGCGGGCTGCGTCCACCGGTGTCATGAAACTGCGGGTGCCAATGGAGCTGACCATCGCCACGATGAACCCGGCGATGAGCAGGGTGAGCAGCAAGGCGATGCCTGCGCTCCGCAGCCGCAGTCGTGCCTGGCAATAGCGGCGGAAAATCGGGTTGCTCCAGACGGCCCAGGCGGCGTGGTTGGTGGGGTGGGGGAGTGGGATGGGGTTCATGGGCGGCGGTTGGATTCGGCGACTTCCACCAGGATATCTTCAAAAGAGGAACGCTTTTCTTCGAAGGCACGTAGCCTCACGCCGCGATGAATGAGTCCTTCCAGCAGGTCGGCTTGGGCCTCGTCGCTGCCACTGAAGCCAAACACCAGTTGCGGCCCGGTGAGGTGGAGGTCGTGGACAGCCGGATGCGTTTTGATCCAAGTGGCGGCCTCGTCCTGGCGGGTGAGCAAGGTGACGGTAAGCGTGCGTTCGGTGCTGCCAAGTTGGCGGCGAACCTCTTCAACGGTGCCCGCAGCTAACAAGCGGCCGCGGTTCATCACACACAAGGACGAGCACATTTCAGCGAGCTCGCTCAAAATGTGGGAGCTGACGAAAACCGTGGCCCCTCCGTCGGCCAATTTGCGCAGGGCGTTGCGCAAATCGCGGCGTGCCAGCGGATCGAGGCCGCTGGCGGGTTCATCCAGAATGAGAACCCGTGGCCTGTGCAGCAAGGTTTTGGCGAGCACGACCCGCTGCATTTGTCCTCGCGACAACTCCTTGCACCAACTCTGAGCTTGCTCCATAAGCGCCACCTCCTCCAAACACTCCGCAACCCGGCCACGGCGCTCACTTCGCGCCCCCAGCCCATACGCCGCCGCGTGAAATTCCAAAAATTCCCAGACTTTCAGATCGCTCGGCAGTGGGGCGAGATCCGGCATATAGCCCATCACGCGCCGCGCTGCAGCTTGGTCTTCGAGGACATCGACTCCGGCGAGTATCACCTCGCCATACGTCGGCTCCATCAGTGTGGTAAGCACCCGGAACGTGCTGGTCTTGCCAGCTCCGTTAGGTCCGACCAACCCGAACACTTCGCCCGGCGGCACGCTCATCGTGAGATCGTCCACCGCGCAAAATGCACCGTAGTCAACCCGCAGGCAACGGATGTCGATGGCCGGGGCGGGGCCGCCGTGGGAGTGGGGTGAGGGCTGGTTCATGGCGGCAGGCAGAGGAATTCCCTTCATGCGGGACATCGGTGGCAAGGCAATCCGAGAATTCGGGCACCAGCGGGATGGTTAGTGGGTTGTGCGGAAGCCGCAAGGATTATTTGGACGGTTGCCAAGGAAGTTTCCTACTAACGGGGTGGAAACATGCAATGGGTTGCAATCATCCGCACAGGCTGAGCGTAAAGCCACCTATATGAACCTCCAAGCACCCGATCTCACCGCCGAGCCCAGTTTCAGGTTCCGTCCTTCATGGAAGGCTGCCAAGCTCAGCTTGGCCCTCACGACCAGCGTCGCCCTGGCTGCTCTTCTGGCCGCAGTGCAAAGCCGTGCAGCAACAGCGGACGTCGCTCAAAGCCCGTCCGGGCAATCTCTGCCGACACACAGCTTGTTCAGAAAAATCGCACTCGTGGAAACGAAAGCTGCGGCTCCCGTGGAGGCCCCAAAGCCGGTGATCACCGACTTTGCAACCCCCGACGGCAAGTTCAAGTTCTCGGTGGATACGACCCTTGCGCCGGATTTGTTCAAGTGGGTGGACAAGGAATTGATGCCGGTGGTTTGCGACTGGTATCCGCGCATTGTTGCGATGCTTCCAAGTGATGGGTTCACGGCTGCAGACAAGGTGCAGCTTGAGTTTCGCAATGATATGGGAGGCATCCCTGCCTACACGGGTGGAACCAAAGTATCGATGAACCTGCCGTGGTTCCGCAGCCAACTGCAAGGGGAGGCCAAGGGTTGTGTCATTCATGAACTCGTCCACGTCGTCCAACATTATGGCCACGCCGCTGCTGCCAATACTCGTCCGACCCAAACCCCCGGATGGGTTTGCGAAGGCATTGCCGACTACATCCGCTGGTTCATCTACGAACCAAAGTCAAAGGGCGCGGAAATTACCAAAGGGAATTTCTCGTCTGTCCATTTCAATGACAGCTATCGGACGACCGCCAATTTTCTCAACTGGGTGGTTGAGGCCCACGACAAGGACTTGATCCTCAAACTCAACACCGCAGCACGCCAGGGCAGCTATTCCGACAAAGTCTGGCAAGACGCGACAGGCAAATCCACCGAACAACTTGCCACCGATTGGAAGGCCGCCAACGCGAAGCGTCTAGGCCTCTAAGTCACTTCACTTTCGAACACAGGAGAACGCTCAGAGTTATGCGCCACGATTGGGTGTCATGCATACCACGCTGATCGCCTGAGGAACCCAAACATCAAAATCCGTGATTTCACGGTTATCAGCCACTTGGGCTCTCGCATGAGGGCGGGTGTTCTGACCTGTCCTGAGTTAGGGAGAGGATCGACTTGCGGAGTCGGTCGAGCAAATCGCGAGAGGCTGGGCTGAGGGTGGTGGCCCACTGGTTGAGGACGGCATCTTGTGCTAAAGCAGGGATGGCGGCGGCGGTGAAGCGGTGAGTTGCAAGATGATGGCGGGCTTCTGCTGCGCTCGCCAAACTGAAAAGACCAGCATAGAACCAGGGCTTGGGATCGTGGGTGTGATCCGGGCCTCGGCTTAGCGCCCGGGCGATTTCACAGGATGCCAGCAGGCGCGCCGGATCCGTTTGTTCGAGATGGGATAGCCAGGCATCGGCGGTGGCATTCAGGCCGCCGTGCACCAGCCAGGTACGATTGACGCGTCTGGCCCATGCGGGGGGGTTAGAGGTATCGCGGTGATTCATGGAGGAAGGACGCGGGCCGACACTTGCCAAGTGTCGTGTGAAGGAGGGGGTGATGGGGAATCGTGGATCGTGGATGGAAGATGAAGAGGCGAGAACGGCTTTTCGTTTTCTCTGCAGAGGCGCTGCGGCCGGAGGCCTGCAGGCACCTGGCAGGCGCACCTAGCGGCGGTGGCCGACTTCGTTATCGAGGATTTGGCGGAGTTCGTCGAGGCCGGTATCCAGGTCGGCGGAGATGGGGATGATGTCCACTTTGGGGAAGCGCAGGCGGAACGCCTCGAGATGGGTGGTGGCGGCCTCAAGGTCCATTTTGTTAGCAACTACTTTCCAGGGGAATCGCGCGAGTTCATCGTCGTATTCCTTGATTTCGCGGCGGAGGATCTCGAGGTCGGACACCGGATCGCGGCCATCGACGCCAGCGATGTCGATGACGAAGAGGAGCAAGCTGCAACGGGTGATGTGGCGGAGGAATTCGTGGCCGAGGCCGCGATTGGCGTGAGCGCCTTCGATGAGGCCGGGAATATCGGCGACGGTGCAGCGGCGGAAGCCGGGGAACTCGACGACGCCGACAGTGGGTTGCAAGGTGGTGAACGGGTAGGAGGCGACCTTGGGTTTGGCGGCGGAGAGTTTGCCAAGGAGGGTGGATTTACCGGCGTTGGGGAAACCGACGAGGCCGACGTCGGCAATTCGCCGCAGTTCGAGGTAGAAAATCCCCTGCTCGCCGGGAGTTCCGAGCGTGTGCTCGGTCGGGGCTCGATTCGTCGGCGTCTTGTAGTTCCAGTTGCCCCGGCCGGGCTCGCCGCCTTGACAGAGCACAAATTGCTGACCGTCTTCAGTGAGGTCGGCGATGGGTTCCAAATCAATCCCCTCGTCGCTGCGCTCGGCGTCCACCGCCTCGGCCAAAGTGGCTGCACGGCTGCGGTACACCACCGTGCCCGGGGGGACTTTGCCGATGACCTTCTTGCCGGCCCGGCCAGTTTTACGGGTGCCGCCGCCGGGTTTGCCGTCTTCGGCGTTTAATTTCGGGTCGTAGTGGTAGGCGCGGAGGTTGTCGGTTGAGGGATCGACGATGAGGATGACGTCGCCGCCGCCGCCGCCATCCCCACCGTCCGGGCCGCCGCGCGGCACGAACTTTTCACGTCGCCATGAGACGACGCCGTCGCCGCCGTCGCCGGCTTTTGCTGAGATTCGGATGTGATCAATGAACATGCTGCAAGAGGATTCCTCAGACTGGGGTGTGGGTCAACGTGCAAAAGTCAACGATTTTGCTTTCGGGGTTGGTTGGATCTGCTTAATTGCAGGCATGAACCGATGCATTGCGACGCTGGTTGCCCTAGTCCCATTCCTTGTTGCGCCGCTTGGCCAAGCAGGCGGCAAGGCGGAAAACGTGGGAATGGTGACGTTTCATTTGGAGACGGACCCGGCTGGGGCGACTAAGAAGTTGACGTTTACGCAGATGGATGACGGCAAGGCGCGGTATTTTTTGCGTACTCCGGAGTTTATGCTGAAGGACATTGCGGCGTTCTGCACAATTCCCTCGGGCACGGGCGAAGAATATGGCTTGGTCTTCCAACTCAAGGAGCCGGCCAAGCGGCGCTTGAACATGTTGAGCATCGCCCATCAGGGGAAATTCTTGCTCACCCAGGTCAACGGACGGGTGGTGGACGGGGTGTGGATCGACAAGCAGGTGGACGACGGCATGTTGATTGTTTGGAAGGGCATTACCAACGGGGATATCAAACTTCTGGATAAGGTGCTGCCGCGCATTGGTGCCAAGGACAAAGCCAAGAAGAAGAAACCCAAGTAAAGTTCCCGTCATGATGATTCGCCCATGGATAGTATTGGCTCTCGGAATGGGTGCCACGGTGGCCGCGCCGATTGAGCTGCGCCTGCCCACCGCCAATCATCACCTGCTCAGCGCTGAGCCTGAAAAATTTTACCAGTATGTTGAGCGGACCATGGATGGCGCGACGACCAAGTGCTGGCAGGCCGGCTGCTACGGCTTTGTTAGATCGCCCATCCAGATCAACGGGCAGGTGGTGTACACGCATTTCCACGAAGGGATTGACATAGCGCCGATGGAGCGGGATCGCTTGGGCAACCCGCTCGACGAGGTCACCAGCATTGCCGATGGCACTGTGGTGCATACCAGTCCGTTGGCTGGGCGGAGCAATTACGGCAAATATGTGGTGGTGGAGCATCGCTGGGAGGAGACATCGGTGTATTCGCTTTACGCGCACTTGGCGGAGATCAGTTGCAAACCCGGCGATGTGGTGAAGGTGGGTGGGGCCTTGGGCCGGATGGGATTCACTGGGGTTGGGCTGAACCGGACACGGGCGCACCTGCATTTGGAGCTTACGCTTCTGATGAACGCGCACTATGAGGAATGGAACAAGCTCAACCGGGGAGGGACCAATTATCAGGGGATATTCAACGGCATGAATTTGGAAGGGGTGGAAGTGTCGCGATTTTTCCTTGAGCAGCAGAAAACCCCGGAGTTGCAGTTCAGCCAGTTTGTGTTAGCGACGCCGGTGCAATTTAAGGTGCTGGTGCCTGCGACTCAAGCGGAACCGGACATTTTGACGCGCTACCCGTGGCTGCTCAACGGCTCTGCGGAGGGCGCGCTTTCCTGGGAAATCAGCTTCAGTGGCACCGGTTTGCCGGTTGGCATCGCCGCCAGCCAGCGGCAGGTCGCAGCGCCGATTGTCTCGCAAATTCGTCCGGCGCAGGTGCCCCAGCGCTATCTCACTCGCGGTTTGGTCACTGGAGAAGGCAGCCAGGCAGTGCTTACCCCAGCAGGCAGAAAGTTGGTGGCCTTGCTGATGAATGAGGTGGTGGCTGCCCCGGCACCTCAGCCAGCAATCAAGAAAAAGCCCAAGCCCAAGGCTTGATTCGTTAGACACGCGATTCCATTTCACCTTGCAAAGCCATGGACTTTCCCACCGTCATCGATCACGGCGCTCCGGTCCGCCAGTTTTCCGTCATGCTGCCCAATCGATCCGGCGCGCTTGCCTCTCTGGTCAAATTGCTGAAAGCGAGCAGCGTGGATGTCATCGGACTGAGTATGCAGGACTCGCGCGATGCCACGGTGGCACGTCTGGTGGTCACCGACCCGGATGCAGCGGCGGCCGTATTTATGGAAAAGGGCATCCCGCACACCCATTGTGAGCTCATCGTCGTGGCCCTGCGCGAGAGCGGTCCGGGCCTCCTGCAATGCCTCGAGAGCCTCAAGGACGCCGAAACCAATGTCGATTTCGCCTACGCTCTGCTGCCCTCACTCAAAAGCCAGTCCCTGCTGGCCCTCCACGTCGAGGATTACGAGTTCGCCGTGTCCATCCTCCATCAAAGCGGCTTTAAATTGCTCTATCAGGAAAACCTCAGCCGGTAGAAGATGCAAGACTGTTAGACACAAGACACAAGACACAAGACACAAGACACAAGATACAAGATACAAGATACAAGATACAAGAGTAGATGAAGAAGCGTTTTCTTGTGTCTTACCCCCACCCGTTCAGCAGCAAGGCGGCAATCGCCCCGCCGAGGGCAATCCGATACCAGCCGAAAATCGACAACCCGTGGCTTTGCAGGTAGGAAACCAGCCATTTGACGGCGATCGCCGCCGCCGCCGCAGCGGCCACGATGCCGATGAGCATCGGTGCCACGCCATATTCGTGAATCATCAACTTGGTGCCCCCAAACAGCGTGTCATAGGCAGGACCAAAGTCCGCCACCTTTTCTGCAGCCTCCTTGAAGGTGGCCGCTGTGAGCGTAAGCACGCCTAGCAGGAATGAGTATTCCACTGCCGCACTCACCGACAGCCCGACAAGCAGGCCGCCGCAAATCGTCATCAGGCTGCGACTGGTCCCCGGGCACATCGCCACGCATTGGAGCAGGCCGATGATCAAGGCGAGTTGCCAAGTGAGGTGCTCTAGATCCATCCCACCGCCGCGAGGCGGGTTGCGCCGACGCCACCATGCCGTCACCAAAATCCCGATCCCGCCAATCACCCACGCGGTGACCACCGGCCACATGCCGAACAGGTGCGCCTTAAGCCAGTGGCTGATCAACAACCCAATGATCGCAGCAGGCATAAATCCTGCAATGATCGCAATGGCGAGCTTTAGCCCCTGCGCATCCATGCCGAGCACTCCGCGGATCATCTGGAGCACCCGTGCCCAATACAGCCCGAGCACCGCCAGAATCGCCCCACCCTGAATACAAACCGCAAAGGCATCCGCCGCCGCTTTCGACTCGCTGCCCACCTCACCGCCGATACCCATGAAATGTTGCGTCACTAACAAATGTCCGGTCGAGCTGACCGGCAGATATTCCGTGATGCCTTCGACCACGCCCAAAACGATTGCTTGCCAAGTTTCCATATGTGCTGAACCCCAAGCTGGCGCTTACCCACTCCATTGGCAAGAGATTTGCGCCGCACATCTGCCAGAGCGTGCCTGACGCGCTCATCACAGAAACGTCAGCTGCAGCGCCCGGGTCAGCGGGCTGAGCAACAGCGCCGGGAACAGGCCCAGAGCGACCAACAGAACTGCCGGAATCAACAGCGCCAGCCGGTGCGACGTGCTGAGCTCCACCGGGGTTGCAT
>CAIKHZ010000320.1 GCA_903827375.1 Akkermansiaceae bacterium | reverse complement strand
GCGTTTTTCTTGTGCCAATGCTGGTAGATGGTGGCGCTGACGCGCACCAGCCAGTTGCGGTCTTTGGCAGATTCCAACACATCCGCCGTGGCAAAAAACTTGATGCCATTTGCCGGCGGATTGCCGAGCGGCTTGATCAATTTGGCGGCGACAAGTGCGGGAATATCATGCGACTGGCAATTGATGACCCAGGCGGCCTGCTCGGCGGTGAGCCGGGCGGGCAACTGGCCCAGCAGATTCAGGAAGCGCTGTTGCTCGTCTCTCACTTTGCACCTCCTTGCGAGTCGTTCGCGTTGTTCGATGCGTCCACCAAACCACGAAGTTGCCCATGCCGATGTGCCAGAAACCACAGGCCAACCGCCGCCGCCACTCCGCCCATGATGAGGATTTCATTTCCGACAATGACCGTCGGCAAAACGATGAGCGCAAGACCACCGGCACAGATCGCCGCGCTGGTGGTCACGCTCCCCACGAGCGCGCGCAACGGCGGATAAAACAGCGTCGCCAGCCCAAACAGGAAAACCAAAACCCCGACCCACACAATGCCCTTGAGGCTGGCCAGCTTCGCGCTCAATTCGCGCGCCGTGTCCTTCTGAGCCGCGCCAAGCTCCGTCTTGGCTCGCGTCTCCTCATGTTCGGTCACAGACATCGGCGCGCTGACTAGCAGGACTTGCGAATTGGTGACGGGCGCTCCGGCACCGTCGGTCACAATTCGCGTCTCCACCATGCGCGACCCGGTCGGCACGGTGTAAGCCTTGGTGCGAATGGTTTCTTGATCCTGCCGCGAGGCTTGCGCGGGGTTGTCCCCTTGCACGACGGATTGCTCAATGCCTTGAGTGGATTTACTCACCGTGCTGGCATGACCGCCCTTCAGCGGCGCGATGGTGCAGCCTGACACCATCAGCAGGACCATCGCCGCGACGGCCACAGCGGCGATCTTGATCGGATGCCGTTTTTCCGGTTCTCCGTTGAGTCTGGCGACGAGGCTTTCGGCGTGCGCTTGTGTGCACCCGACGCACAATAATTCAGCGCCGGGCCGACCAACGCCTTCCACCATCACGCCCCAGGAATAGTCCACACCCCAGCGGGTCCCGACATGGATCATCGTGTATTTTTTCATAAGATTTTATTGGCTGGTGCCGCTGGCACCTTTCGTGTGTTGATCAAACAGAATGCTGATGCGGTCCACCGTGCGGGCCATCACCGCCTGATTTTCGGCGAGGGTCGCCAAACTCTTTTTCATGTCGCGCCGTTCCTCGAGGGAATAACTCTCGCGCAGTTCGACGGCAGAAATGCGTCGGTCCATGTTCATCCACAGGCCGATGACCGCCGCCGCGATGGACAACAGTTGCAGCACGTTCCCCAGGGTGATCTCCGGGATGAAACGGAACTTTTTCAGATTTTGAATTTGTTCAGTCATACGCGCACAAGTTTTACCGAGCCGCTCTTGGATTTAATGAGTGAACCAAACTTCCCCAGCAACGCCTGGGCGACGGCGGGAATAACCGGCCGCTTATCTGCTTTGTCGTAGCCGGTCTGGACGCCGGCATTGTTGTAATACTTCAACCCTTCGCCGGCGGGTGCAGCGGTGCGATCCGCGATGATAAGTTCCCGCGCCAGTTCGCACGCGGCCTCGACGACGGCCTTCGGCACAATCGTTTCCGCGACCATGTCGCCCGCGTCGGGATCAGGGCAGTCCTCACGCGGCCATTGCAACGCCTGACTTGCCACCGACCGTGTGCCGCCGAATTGGTATTCGGCATCAATCAGCCGCGTCGCCATCACGAGCGCGGCGGTCTTGTTCGGCGTTGTCGCCGCCGTCCACGCCGAGGCATACAAATGCCCTTCGTGATACGCATCGCCATCGGCCACGTCCGCGTAAGCGTTCGCATTCGCCAGACCGGCACCGGTCTCTTTGATGAGCGTGATTGGCATAGATCAAGACGCTTCGACGAGTTGCAACCGCGTCAGGATAATTTGTTTCACCGTCTCGTCCGTCCACTGGCCGAGCGCGTCGTAATCAGCGCCTTCAACCGTGATGGCCATCGAGCCATTCACCTGGATCCGGAGCCGACGATTAAACGCATCGTCGAGCGTGCGCCACGTCACCGCCGCCACTTCCGTTGTGCGGGCCGGCACGACCACTACTGTTTTTGGAACCACATTGATTGCATTCATGATTTTCCTTTCAGGTTATGGAAACGTTCAATACCACTCGTGTGGAATGCCGTTGCCGTTGTTGTAAAGCACACCCACTTCAATCGCGCTGAGCGACCGGCCCCAGATGGTGAGTTCATCCACGAGGTAATCCGGCGGCGACGTGGTGGGATTCGTATGCGCCCCGACCCCGAGCTTGCCGACGGCGACGCAGCCGTCGCATTCCACGGCCGCCAAGGCGGCGCCATTCAAGTAGAGCGTCCACAGATTCAGCGACGGTTCAAACACGAGACAGATATGCACCCAACCGCTGCAGTCGCCAGTGCCGGACAAAGCGTTGAACCCAAAAGTGTCCCCGATCACTTCCGCGCCCACCCAATTGGAGACGGGGATGGCCATCAAATGCCACAAACTTCCCGACGGCCATACCGTGTCGTTCCAGAGGCTCGCGATGTAGGTCATCGAATACGGATCGGCCACCGTGGAAAAATTCGCCCACAGGGACACGGCCAAACCTTCCGTGCCAGCCATGAACATATCGGTGTCCTCTGTGCCCGCGAGATAACCACCGCCACCGTCGAAGGCCACAGCGTTGCCGAACTTGCCGGCGGCACTGCCCACCGAACCATTCAACGGCTCCAACTGAAAAGAGGTCCAAGCACCAGTGCGATTGCCGCTTGTTTCTTCAAAACCAAAATACGTCACGATGCCGTATTCAAAATTGACGTAAGGCGAGACATCATCCGGGCGGATGATGTTGCTGTGCTCGGTGATCTCGCGCCCGAACACATCAATGCCGACGATGTAATACAGTTCGCTGCCGCCGTCCGGCGCAAACTGCCGGGCGTCGCCATACATCCAATAATCCTCGATGAGAATCCAAGACACGCCGCTGTCGAGGCTCATCCAGACATTCCACTTGTAAGGGTTGGGCAAAGTCCAATCCCACTGAAGCAGGTCAGGATACGCACCGCGCAGCACCGGCGCGGGCAGCAAGGTGGCCAGTGCGGCACGGACACGTTTGCGGCGCCGGTCCTGGGCCCACAGCGCAAGAAAACCACGCTGGTTAATTTTCGGGAGCGTCAGCATTTTTCTTTTTGCGCTTCGGTTGCGGCGGAACTGGCGTGAACTCCGGCGCTGCAAATTCAGCCGGTGCAACTGGTGGGATTTCCACAGCTTCAACTGGCGGCGGCTCCGCCGTGACTGAGGGTGCCGGCGGCACGACCACCACAGGTGGCGCGTCTTCCTCGATGAGCGGCCGCCGCTTGCGTCGGATGATTGGAAATAGTCCGTTCATGATGGCAGGTGCGGCTCGCACTTAAATCGCACTGATGCCAATGGCGACCTGTTTCCAGTTCGTGCCATCGCTGATGGCGAGGCAGGGCACGCCGCCCGTGCCACCCGCGCTGAGGTGGATGATGCGACGCGGAAACTGCGCCGCCGTCACACCGGCCGCGACGGCGGCGGCCACGTTGGTGAAGGTGGCGAACTGAATCTGTTCGCCACTACGAATCTTTTCATGTCCACGAGGTAAATCTTTGCCCATAAAATTTGTTGGTTAAGTTGAGGTTGATGGTTTTTGATTGAGCGCTTCGCGCAGGAACTCCCCGCGCGAAGCGCATTGGCCCTGACGCAGTCAGTTGTGGTCGATGGCGACCATGCGCACGTTCTTGTTTTCAAAAACGCGAGTCCAGTTGGTGCCGGTTTCCAGCTCCGCATTGGTCGGCGTGTCGCCTGCCACCGAGGCGCTGGTGAACTTCACGCCGCGCGGATGAAGGATGTAACGACGTCTGTTGATTAAGACAGTATCGCTGTCCAGCGGCACGCGGGCGATCTCCACGCCCTCGGTTCCCTGGCCACCTTGCAGCGGCGCGGATTCCAGCGGGGCCACACCACGCGCGAACGCACCGGGGCCGAACAGGTAGCTCGTGTAAACCACGCCATCCGTCGTGCCCGCGCGCGTCGGCAGGTTGTCATCCACGATGACGCGCCGGCCCTGGAATGTTTTGATCTGCGCCTTGCCCTCGCTGTCGGGAACAAAGTCGATCAAGTCCAGCTTGCGCAACGCCGCTTCCGTCGCACTGTGCAACGCCACGGCCGTCAAGCGATCGCCGCGATCACCGAGCTTCACGGTGGCATCCACGAACGTGGAACCGTTGAGCCGAGTCGTCGCCGATTGACCGGCGATGGTTTCACTCGCAATGGCGAGTTTATTGCCCGCCATCGAACCTGCTGCGAAGATGCCTTTTAGCGACGACACCACCAGCGTCTGGTCCACCCGCGCCCAGTAATCGCCGACCAGGTCAATGATCGCCTGCATCGGATCGTCACCGGAGACCACCTTCGCCAGATGATTCACACTCCACACCTGCGCATCGTTCTGGATGCGCGCGATGTCCTTGTCGCTGCCGATCTTGTTCACCGCCAGCGTCGCGCTGTCGCTCAACAACTGGCGCGTCGCCGTCAGGTCCTTCCAAAACGGCATCATGACCTCGCGCCCGCCACCGGCGGCCAGGACGTCAAACTCCGGCGCGTGTTCCACAATGCCGCTCTGCACGAACGCGCTGAGTGCGGCAGTGCGCTCAATCGCGTATTTTTCGAATTCTG
>CAIKHZ010000319.1 GCA_903827375.1 Akkermansiaceae bacterium | reverse complement strand
CCAAGGAGGATGAGGCGCGGGCCATGATCCGCGAACTCTTCGTATCCTCCGCTGACCTTGTGCCCGACGAGACGGCAAACACCCTCACCGTCCGCATTCACCGTATGGCCTCTCCGGCCCACGACAAGGCCATCGCCGCCCTACTCGATGACCTAACTCAGCTCGCTTTCCTGCACCCTGAAACCCATGCCCGCCTGATCTATCAGCTCGTCTGAGCCGCCAAAAGTGCCAAACCATTTTCCGCCGAGGTCAGGAAGTGTGATCATACGACTGCGCGGGTAATAACGGGGGTTGTGCCGCCTGAGCTATTGAACGTCTCGGTGGCCGTGTGACCGACACTCGCAGACGACTGAACAACGGAGGCGCTAGGCGCGCGGTGATTTCCGGTTGGTTAACGGCGCGGCACAGCCAGCCGTGGATGCGGGGGTCCAAGTGGCCGCATGCCAGACATCGGCCAAACGGGGACAGCCCGCAAGGGGAATGCTCGGCTCGGTGTTTCGGTAGCCGCCGCGTGGTCCGGTGTTTCAGTAAGAGAAGAGCGAAAGACTCGGTGCGTAGCGACGAATGCTTTCTATTGAATCGAAACGCCGAAGCGCCGAAAGCACCAGGCCGCGCAGCGCTGTGTATTCCGCGAAACCGACTGGCCAATATGCGAACACTTGAAAGCGCCCAATGAGCCGATCGTAATCACAGCCAATCGACAGACCTAACCTATGAAAAGCTCCCTCACCGCGCTCAGCGCTGCCGCCCTGGTACTTGCCGGTCACCCAAGCCGGGGTGCCGCCGAGGAACCTTACAAGGTCCTGGAACCCGAAAAATCCCAGCATCTCACGGAATCCGCACATTTTGTCGCCCGCTGGAACGACAATGACGGCGTGACACTGGGCGATGCGGACCTGCAGAAAGGCCTGGCAACGCTCGAAGGCATCCGCGATTTCTATCTGGGAACGGTGGGTTTCGCCAAGCCCTATGAAAATCAGCCGCTGAAATACAAAGTGAGCGTCAACCTCAGCAATAAGGGCTGGGCGAGCGGCAGCGGAACCGGCAAATGGGATCCTGCGATGTGGCTGCACTTCAATGCCTTCAAAGACAATCACGCCTTGGCGCACGAATTTGCCCACAGTTTGCAGTTCTCCACGATGGGGTTGCGCGATTCCCCGCATGTGGGCTGGTCTTGGGAGTCGCATGCCGAATGGATGACTCATCAGATGTATCTCGATCAGGTGGGTTGCTCCGACCAATTGGTCAACGCCCCTCACCTTTACTATGGATCGACGCGCGACCGCTATGGCAACTGGCAGTTTTGGGAATACATCAAGGACACGTTTGGCTACGCAGCGATCAATGATATATGGTCGAAGGCCACCAAGCCCGGCTTGCCGGCAACCGCGCTTGAAGATCCGCTACTGGTGTTAGCCCGTAACCAAGGTTGGAAAACCACAGAACTCAACGATCAGTTCGGCCTCTGGGCGATGCACAATGTCACTTGGGACTACAAAAATGGTGATGTCTTGCGCAAGAGTTACGGCAGTTATGACGACGTCACCGGCATTCGCCGAAACCGCGTATCGATTCTTGCACCCGTCGATGGGAAAATGGGCCGCTACGCCATCCCGGATTACCGAGCACCCCAACGATTCGGATATAACCTTGTGCGCATCGATCCGGATGAAAGCGGGAATGTCCGAAGCGTCGCCGTCCAGTTCCGTGGCATCGTCCAGAATGCCCCTAACGTCCCCACGTTCGACCAGAAGTTTGAAAACGAACCCAAAAGCGTGCCAGCTCCCAACTCGGATTGGCGCTGGGGCTTGGTGGCCGTCGATGATCAAGGCAAGCCCCGCTACAGCGCTTTGCAACGCGGCGCGACCTCGCAAGTGGTGTTTCCACTCCGTGCTAACGAGAAACAAGTTTGGCTGGTGGTAGCAGCCACCCCCTCGGAATACCAGCGGATTTTCTGGGACCAGATGTATTATACCATCTATAGATATCCATGGATGGTGGAGATCCGCGGTGGCCATCCGCGCGGCAGTGATCCAGCCCCGCTCGCCAAAACTACCGGCCGCAAGGGGAAGGCCCACTCCAACGGCGGTGGCTGGGTGGATGCCACAGCCCACGCCGACGCATCAGCATTTGTTGGACCCGCTGCCATGGTGCTGGATCGGGCCCAGGTGCTCGGCAAGGCCAAAATCAACGATCAAGCTGTGGTTTCCGGCAATGCCAAGGTCGGAGACAACGCCGTCGTCCGAGGTCACGCCTTGGTGACTGGCAACGGAATCATCGGAGGCAATGCATGCATCGAGGATGAAGCGTCTGTGTATGGTGGCACGGTCAATGAAGAGGCTCGGCTCAGTGCATTGACGCTGATAGAGGAGGACCACTCCCGCATTCATGGCAAGGCCGAAATTGCGGCGGTGATGAACAGTATTCGTGGCGCGGACCTATCTGGTACCGTGCGACTCATCGGCGACATCGAGCTGAATGCCAGATCTATCAGTAAAGGCGTTTTCTACGGAATGGTCAACCCGGAAATGACCACCAATCCGCGCTGGGGAGCAGATCGAAGCGCCCCTGCGCCGGAGGTGACCACCGTGCCCCGGAGCACCCGTCACGATTGATATTTCCTGAATCATCAAATTCATGTCTGACGATATCATCTGTGCCCGCGCACCGTTTATGCCGGAGCGCCGGGAGTTCTCACAGATGTTCATTGAGGAATGCCTCGCAAAACCTTGACAACAAAGAAACAGTCCGATAGCTTCACCCATTCTGGTCACCGTTGCGTGAACTGTAACATCCCAATCTTATGAAATCCCATCCCAGCACCTTAGCGATCCTTGTCGCCATCGGCCTTGTAGGCATCCGCCAAACCCAATCGGCCGAGGCACCTCCGGCGCTTCACCAGGCTCCCACAGCGCCCGCGACAACTGCCGCTGGAATGGTTGACCTCCTCGCTGGCAAGCGGGTGATGATCCTCGGAGACAGCATCACTCAGGACGGCACTTATGTGAGCTATCTCGAATATTTTCTAACGAAATCAAATCCGGAAAAATCATTCGACATCATCAACGTCGGTCTCTCCAGTGAAACCGCCTCGGGCCTATCAGAAACGGGTCATGCTGGCGGCGCCTTTCCCCGCCCCTGTGTGCATGAACGCCTCCAGCGGGCCCTCGATGCGGTCAAGCCGGAGTGGGTCGTCGCCTGCTATGGCATGAACGACGGCATCTATCAACCCTACAGCGAGGGGAACATGAAAGCCTTTCAGGACGGCATCACCAAGCTCGCCGATGGCTGCCGGGCCGCTGGTGCCCGGGTGATTCTTGTGACGCCGCCGGTGTTTGAGGGGGGGGCTTACGACGAGGTCCTTGGCAAGTTCTCCGAGTGGGAAGTGGCTCATCCGCCCAAGGGTGTCATCGCGGTTGTTGATCTGCACACTGCGATGGGCGCGGCACGCGCTGAACGGCGAAAGACGGCCCCTGATTTCCGTCTCACTAACGATAATGTCCATCCCAGTGAACTCGGTCACGTTGTAATGGCTCAATCCATCCTGCAAGGTCTCGGCATTCCTATGCCACAGGGCAGCGCGGAAGTTCTATTAACGAATGCGCATGCCGACCCGCTCTTCAGCTTGGTCTGCAAACATCGCAGCATCCGCTCCAACGGTTGGCTCAACCACATCGGCTATACCCGTGAACGCCCAGTCGCCCCCAAGACGGGCAACATTGACGCCGAGGAAACCGCTGCCAAACACATCCAGACCCAGATCGATGAATTGACCCGGATGCATAAAAAGTGAGTCGCGAGTGTGCCCCCAATCCATCTGTCGCTCGCCGGATGATACGGGAAGCAAGGGCGCTGGCAAGGTGAATGCATATTTCCGCTGGAAATGCCTAATCGATACTCAAGAAATGCTGGGAATGTCGATATTTTTAGTGAGTCCGGTGAATTTGAAAACGGCTTTCAAAATCCCCGTGGAAGCCACTGCGGACGTCTCACTGAGGCGGATTCAAAGTGGGCAAATCAAGTCAGGTGGGTCGTTTCAATGGACCTGTGGATCTGCGAAAGGGGCAGGCAAAGCCGATGCCGACGGAATCAACACCCATCCCGGGGTGACGATTGCTTCCGCCCCAACCACACTAACCATAACCAAACTTCCCAATTGAAATCCTTGGATCGCTTGTCGGAAATAATCATGCACCCTGCTCAAGTTATTCTAGCGAGCATCTTGTTAGCACTGCCAGCAACGCTCTTGGCTGCGGATCCTGGCAGCGAAGGCCCACCCGGGGCGAAGTCCACAGATGCCCGGAAACAACCCGAAGCTCTCTCTCAAACGCCTTATGATTTTGGTAGCGAGCCGATGCGCTACCTGGAGAACGAGCGCCTGAAACTTGGGATCAACCTGCAGGCTGGCGGGGCCGTCACCTATCTCGAGGACAAGCAACTCAAGAGTGGCAACATGATCAACAGCAGCGATTGGGGACGGCAGATCCAACTTTCCTATTACAGCGGGCCGGTCCCATTCATTGGGCCCAACGGCGAGAAACCGACACCTGAGTGGGCGGGCCTTGGTTGGAATCCCATCCAGGCAGGCAGTGTGGGGCGAATTGCGTCAAAGACCATCGCGTTTGAGCAAGGTCCGGATTTCCTTCGGGCACGCTGTATTCCGATGCAGTGGCCGCATCCTAACTTGCCGGCGGAATGCGTGTTTGAGGCGACGTACCGGTTGGTTAGTGGCAATGCCATCCTGATGGAGGCACGCATCATCAATCATCGGGCCGATCACACGCAGTACCCGGCGCGGCATCAGGAGATGCCCGCGCTTTATACTAACGGACCATGGTATCGCCTTGTCACCTATATCGGGGACCAACCGCGCGGTGGGGCGGCGCTAACAACAGTGGTCGGCAAGGATGATAACAAGGGGTGGCCGTGGGAGACGTTTTACGCGCCCGAACATTGGGCGGCCTTGGTCAACGATGCCGGCACGGGAGTGGGCCTGTTCCAGCCGGATACTTGCACGATGACGGGTGGGTTTTCCGGCGGCGACCCGCTCAAGGGCAAGGGCGGACCCACCGATGGGCAAACCGGCTATTTGTCGCCGATTGCCAGACGGATTCTTGACCACAACATGGATTGGACCTACCGGACACATATCATCGTAGGCAGTTTGGACGAGATTCGCGACTATGCAGGGAAACAGCCGCCGCAGAGGGTGACGTGGGAGTTTGCAAATGATCGGTTAGGATGGGTTTATGAAAATGCCAAGGATACCGGCTGGCCGATTCATGACGGGTTGAAGCTGACGTATCAGAAGTCGCCAAGCGGTTCGATGGTGTCCGATGCAATATATTGGGCTGCGGAGGAGGCACCGGTGCTTGAGATAGAGGCCTCCTTTCAGAGTGGCAATGGGGAGTTGGGGTTGAAAAGCGAGTTGGTGATTCAGCCATTTGGATTGGCCGAGCGCACTGATTTTCCGGCATGGGAGCCTCAGGATGCCACGCGGAAATTAGCAAGCGAATCGAAGCGCAAGGACTTTCCGCCAGCACCAGCCATAGTCATCCCTTGCTCTGTGCAGGGCGACGGCAAGTTGCACACTTATGCTTTGAAACTCAGTGAGAACCTGAACTATCACGGGGCCATGAGACAACTGCGTTTGAACTTTCCAGCGACGGATGGCAGCGCCGATGTCCGCCGGATCACATTGCATCGGTGACAGGAGCTCGCTCGTTTATTGGCGGCTCATCATCATCAGCGGTCATAGACACGCCGCTACATGGCGACAGATATTCCTGGGCGACTCATGAGCTTGAGGCGATTTTCAGGGAATGGAACTTGCTCCACACATTGGCTCTTTTGAGGTCGAATGCTAAGTTCTGAGGTTCTTATGGATGGACGAGTCTGAAGAATAGTTTGCCGGTTGGGTTGGAAACTGAGACTTGGTTTAGTGGGCCACTGGTTGTCACTTGCCGCGCGGATGTCACCCAACTTGCGGGGCTCAAGTCAGGGGTTTCCTGCAAGATCCAGCCGGTCGAGGAGACGGGCCAGGCGATGCCGAGGATGCCGGGAGCGGTGTTGGTGATGCCGACGATGGGGATGAAGTTTGCAACGAACGTGTGGTCGGCGCCGGCCGTGAACCCATAACTCGTATTGTTGCTCACGACGGTGCCGCCTTCAGTCCAGTTGGTGAACTGATAGCCAGCCGACGGGGTGGCGATCAACGTGACTGCACCGCCCGTGGCGTAGTTGCCGGCACCTGTGACAGATCC
The DNA here is from genome assembly GCA_903827375.1 of Akkermansiaceae bacterium. GTDB lineage: Bacteria > Verrucomicrobiota > Verrucomicrobiia > Verrucomicrobiales > Akkermansiaceae > Luteolibacter. The sequence goes on along the minus strand of CAIKHZ010000319.1, from coordinate 51,113 downwards.
GCCCGGAGCGAACGAAGATGTCGCGGCCACGGTGAAGCCGAGCGCGAAGTTGCCGACCAAATTGCGCTGGGCGAGCAGGGTAAAGGCAAAACTCGGGGATGTGCTAACAGTCGTGCCGGCTTCGGTCCATTTCAGAAAGATGTAGCCCGGTTTGGGCGCGGCGGTAGCCGTGACGTTTGTGCCGCTGACAAAGGTACCGCCGCCGCTTACGGTGCCCATCGAAGCCGATGAGCTGGTTAGCGCAAGTTGATAGGTCGGCAGGAAATTCGCCACCAAGGTGCGGTTGCCGGTGGCTGGGAACGAATACGGCGTCAGCGTGCTCACCACCACGCCATTCTCGGTCCAATTGACGAACTGGTAGCCTGCGGCGGTGGTTTTGACTCGTGCCTGGGCGGTATCACCCACCTTGTAGGAACTGCTGTCCATCTCGGTGGTGCCTGCATTGCTCGGCGATGCAGTGGCGGTGATCGACCATGAGATTGTGAAGCTGGCCACCAGTGTGTGATTCGCCGTTGCGGTGAATGTATAACTCGCCGCCGTGCTCACCGTGGTTCCTCCCTCTTTCCAGTTGGAAAATTTGTAACCTGAGGCAGGTATGGCCACGACGGTGACGCTGGATCCATCGGCATACACTCCGGCGCCTGTTGTGGTTCCGCCGGCGGCGGGCGTGATGCTGGTGGCAATCGTGCGCAGGGTGACTCCGGTTGGGGAGAAATTGGCCACCAGTGATCGGGCAGCGGCGATGTTGAATGCATAACTCGCAGAGCTGCTCACCTGGGTGCCGCCTTCTGTCCAGTTGACGAAGTTATAGCCCGCATTCGGCGTCGCGACAACGGTCACGCGGCTGCCGCTGACATAGCTGCCACCGCCGCTGGTAGAGCCGCCCACGAGTGGCACGGCACTGGTGCTTACGGCGTAGGTCGGGAGCACCGTGAAATTGGCCACCAAAGTCACGTCAGCAGTTGCGGTAAATGTATAACTCGCCGCAGGGCTCACTTGCAATCCGGCAACGGTCCAGTTGGTGAATGAATAGCCCGCGTTCGGCGTGGCGACCACGGTGACGCTGGTGCCGTCGTTAGCCAGGCCATCGCCAGTGGTCGTGCCGCCTGCGACCGGTGCCGCGCTGGTGGTGATGTTCCATTGCACGACAACCGGCACGAAATTGGCGACCAGCGAATGGTTCACGTTCATGGCGAGTGTGTAGTTGGGGTCGCTGCTCACCACGACGCTATTGTCCGTCCAATTGAGGAACGCAAAGCCAGGTGCTGGCGTGGCGGTGGCCGTGGCGTTGGTATCGATATCATACGAACCATCGCCCGTGGTTGTGCCGCTGCCGATCGGGGAATCGGCCGTATCTAGCAAGCTTGCCGGAGGCAGGACGGCGCCGGCGGCCGCAATGGTGAGGGTGTAGTTTTTCGCTACATCGGGATTGAGGCCGTCGGACGCGGTGATTTTGAATGTGAAGGTGCCGCTGACGATTGGCGTGCCGTCGAGCACGCCGGTGACTTCATCGAAGTTCATGCCTTGAGGCAGATCGCCGGTTCTCACCGCGGTGAACGGATGCGAGCCTTCCACCACGACCGTCCGGGCGGCGAAGGGTGTGTTGATCCGGCCATCGCCGCAATGGTCGATCAGCCCAACCGGTGCAGCGACATCCACGGCCGCCATTTGCGAACCCGTGAAATCGCCGACAACCAGAACGGTGGACATATCTGTGGTCACCGTGACCCATTCATAGGTGCCCAGATCGAAATGATCGGCATACGTCACACTCCCTGACCCGTGAAGCCCGTCCGGCCCCACTAGGTCGCCCATGGCTTCGCCGGTTTCGGCATCGAGCGGACCCACATATTTGTAAAACTCGTAGCGACGAGTGATGACTTCATCCCCGCCGGGCAGGTTTTCGGCTGCCGCTACCAACTGGTTCTTCGCGCCCCCAGCCAGTTGGACCGAACTCTTCTGCAGAATCCGCCACTCAACCTCCACCTCATCCGGTTCGCCGTTTTTCCAGTTCTTTCGTTCCGGGTGGTCCGGGTCGGCAGACACCAGTTCGCGCAGTTTCACTTCCTTGTTGTTGTGGGTGGTGGTCTTGATTTCCTTCACCCAAATCGCCTTGCCAAACTCAAGCGGCGGCGGGACGGGCGGCGGCGGCGGCACAATGACTGCCTGCACTGCCGGCACGGGATTGCCAACCACCGGTGGAAAGTACGTGAATGTGGGTGTGGCGACCTGCACCGCACCGCCGTGCACCAACACGCCACCGCCGTCGATAAGCCAGTTATAGAGCACGGCCGATGGTTGGACGCTATAACCACAGCCAAAGTGCTCGCCGCCGAAATTCACCGCCGGGTTGGTGAACTGGTGCCCCTGGGTCGGTGGGATCGGGCCAGCCGGGATCGCCGTGTACGCTGCCCATGTGCCATCCAGGTTTTTCTTGCTCTCCCATCGAATCACCACCTTTGGATGGGCCGGCACCGAGTTGTCCTCGGTAATATTAGGCACCCCGTAGTGGTTGTAGTTGTATGTATAGGTAACGTCGGTGCTGTGGCAATCGTCCAACTCGATCTCAAAGCCATGACATTCGGACCCAGTGTCATTGACGGTGTCGAAGTTGTTAACACTTCCGTAGGCGATGCTGGCCCGGGCGGATTGGGGCCAGAGGGAGAGGACGCAGAACGTCCCGAGGATGCACCACTTGGAGTTGAAGAGGTTTTTCATGGCGGATGGAATGCGGTATGATGTCAGGCTATGGTTTGGTTTCCGACCGGTCAACGGAGCTCGGGAAGCTCCGTTCCCGGTTGGAACGCATGATCCGTGCACTCGCAGAACACTCGTCGCAAGGAGTAATCCGGAAGATGACAATAATGTTAACTGCCAATGGGCTCAGTCCGGAGGCATGGCGTCTGGGAAAACGAGCTGGAAGGTGCTGCCGCAGTTCGCTTTACTGGTCACAGTCACGCTGCCGAAGTGGAGTTTCATGATGGTCTGTACGAGAGCCAGGCCGAGTCCGGTGCCGCTGCTGCTCCTCGCGGCGTCAACGCGGTAGAAGCGGTCAAAGATCTTCGAGAGGTGCTGCGGGGCGATGCCGCAACCCGTATCCGCGATCGTGACCAGCGTGTGGCCCGTCTCATCCCGGTTCACGCCTAGGGCAATGGTGCCGCCCGGCGGAGTGACGCGGAGGGCGTTGGCGATCAGGTTGATGAGCACCATGCGCAGCAGGGATTCATCGGCCAGCAGGGTGGCGTCGCCGTCAATTGTTAGGTTTACACCACTCTCCTCGGCCAAGGGTGCGAAGAATTCTGCGATATCGCAAAGCACGTGACCGGCAGCGAGTGGGTGGATTTGGGGAGCGACGGTCTTGCCGTCCGCTCGCGCCAGAAACAACAGGCTTTCAATCATGCGGTTTAGCCGCTCGTATTGTTTGAGGTGGGCTTCCAAGATCTCGCGATACTCCGCGACGGAGCGCTCCCTGGTGAGAAGGAGACTGGTGGATCCCGTTAGGTTACTCAGCGGGGTACGGAATTCGTGGGCGGCATCTGCGGTAAACTGCGACAAGCGGTTGAACGAATCATCCAGGCGCCCGAGCATCCGGTCGAACTCCCCTGCCAGCGCGGCCAACTCGGCAGGCCAGGGTCTGACGCCAAGGAGCCCGGTAAGGCCCGGCGCGCTCACTTGCTGCACGGATTGGGTGATGTCCCGCAGCGGGGCCAGTCCGCTGCGCGCCACCAGCCAGCTTAGCAGGGCCGAGGCTGCCGTGGCTATGGCAATGAAGATGCCGAGAGTGCGGTTGTAGTTGGCCAGCCATTCCTCGACATGGCCGGCATTGAGGGCCACCTGATAGAGCAATTCCGGGGCACCGCCGCTCTGGCGGACCTTGGCGGCCAGCAGGAACAACTCACCGCTCTGGACGGTTAGGCGGGACTGCTGCTCGCGCTCGGGGATTTCATCTGAGCCAACCGTCGCTGGAAACACCGTGCCCGGTGGCACCACTTGGCCGAATTCGGGAGTGGCCGCCACAACCTCCCCGGATGCATCGGTGAGCTGCCCATAGTAACTGTTCACCTGATGGGAGGCGGAGGAAATGAGAATTAACTCCGCGACCTCGTGAAGGTCCCCGGGGTGGTCAAACACGGTTTGCCTAACCTCCGCCAAGTGGTCGGCCAGCAAGCTCGCATTCGTTCTGTCGAAGCGCTGGTGCAACGTATGAATGGAGAGCCAACCGACCCCCAACAGGCAGGTGCCACAAACCAGCGTGCTGCCCATGACGAGGCGCAGCGTGAGGGGCATTCTGCGTCGTAGGGGGGATTCAGGCATGGTCAGACACCTCCAGCGAATAGCCCGCACCACGGATGGTGCGGATAAGTTTATGGGAAAATGACTCGTCCACCTTCTTGCGCAGCCTGCCGAGGGCGACGTCGATGGCATTGGAATCCACAAAAAAGTTCACTTCCCAAACTTGCTTGGCCAGCATGTCTCGGGACACAACCTCGCCCTGGTGCCTGACCAGCAGAGTGAGCATTTGGAACTCTTTTGCGGTTAGATCAATGGGCTGGCCACTGCGCCGGGCTTTCATGCGGGCAAGATCCAGCTCCAGATCGGCCACCCGCAGAACCTCCGGGCCCGGCCCCACTTTGCGCCGCAGCAACGTCCGCACTCGGGCCAGAAACTCCGGCCAGGCAAAGGGCTTGACCAGATAATCGTCAGCTCCTAGGTCCAGGCCCTTGACGCGGTCGGCGACCGTGTCGCGAGCAGTTAGGAATAACACCGGAGTGGCAATGCCGGCGGCACGCAGATGGGTAATCACGTCCCAACCGTCCATGGCTGGCATCATCACATCGAGAATGATCAGGTCAAAGGCGACTTCCCGGATCCGCTGCCACGCCGTTTCACCGTCGGTGGCCGCGTCCACCGTAAAGCCGTTCTCGTTCAACCCCTTGGTGAGGAATTCTAAACTGCGCGGGTCGTCTTCGGCGACTAGAAGGTGCATAAGGCTGCCGCTAGGCTACACCACGTCGGCTCCGGGGCAATCCTAGAGTCGGTGTCTTGTAGCGGCGTGTCTAAGCCCCGCCCGTAACCAATGAAGTGAGTCGGGAGGATTAAGTGGGTTGATAGACCTGAGCGCCCTTGGTCACGAATTCCTGGCTCTTCTCCGCCATGCCTTTGGCCAGCGCTTCTTCCACGGCGATGCCTTGCGCGGCGGCGTACTGGCGGACGTCCTCGCTGATTTTCATCGAGCAGAAGTGGGGCCCGCACATCGAACAAAAATGGGCGGTTTTGGCACCTTCTTGGGGGAGGGTTTCGTCGTGATAGAGGCGGGCGGTTTCCGGGTCGAGGCCGAGGTTGAACTGGTCCTCCCAGCGAAACTCGAAGCGCGCCTTGCTGATCGCGTTGTCGCGGTACTGGGCACCCGGGTGGCCTTTGGCCAGATCCGCCGCGTGGGCGGCGAGTTTGTAGGTGATGACGCCGACCTTGACGTCCTCCTTGTTCGGAAGACCGAGGTGTTCCTTGGGTGTTACATAGCACAACATGGCGCAGCCGTACCAGCCGATCATGGCGGCACCGATGCCGGAGGTGATGTGGTCGTAGCCCGGGGCGATGTCGGTGGTTAGAGGCCCGAGAGTATAGAATGGGGCCTCGTGGCACCATTCGAGTTGTTTGGCCATATTCTCTTCGATCAGGTGCATGGGCACGTGGCCGGGACCTTCGTTCATCACTTGCACACCCTTGGCCCAGGCGCGGGTGGTTAGTTCGCCCTGCACTTCCAGTTCGCCGAACTGGGCGGCGTCGTTGGCATCGGCGATGGAGCCGGGGCGCAGGCCGTCGCCGATGGAGAAGGCGACGTCATAGGCGGCGCAGATGTCGCAGATATCATCCCAGTGGGTGTAGAGGAAGTTTTCCTGATGGTGGGCGAGGCACCACTTGGCCATGATCGAACCGCCTCTTGAGACGATGCCGGTCATGCGTGAGGCGGTCATCGGCACGAAGCGCAGCAGCACCCCGGCATGGATGGTGAAGTAATCGACGCCTTGCTCGGCCTGCTCGATGAGGGTATCGCGGAACAACTCCCAGGTGAGGTCCTCGGCCTTGCCGTTGACTTTTTCCAGTGCTTGATAGATCGGCACCGTGCCGATGGGCACCGGCGAATTGCGCAGGATCCACTCGCGGGTGGCGTGGATGTTCTTGCCGGTGGACAGGTCCATCACGGTGTCCGCGCCCCATTTGGTGGCCCAGCGCATTTTCTCGACTTCTTCCTCGATGGACGAGGCGACGGCGGAATTGCCGATGTTGGCATTGATTTTGACCAGGAAATTGCGGCCGATGATCATCGGTTCGAGTTCCGGGTGGTTGACGTTGCAGGGGATGATGGCGCGGCCGGCAGCGACCTCGCTTCTAACGAACTCGGGGGTGATCTCCGCGGGGATGCGCTGGGGGAAACGGCTGAACACGCTCGGCGTGTACGGGTTTGAGCCTCTGGATGTTGGACCTTCGATTTGGGATTCCTGCGCGGACCCCAAATGCTGTTTTGCCAGATCATTCCGGATGATGTCGTTTCGCATATCCGCGATGTGTGCCGGGAGATTGGCGATTTTGAGGTTCTCACGGATGGCGATAAACTCCATCTCCGGCGTAATGATGCCTTGGCGGGCGTAGTGGAGCTGCGTTACGGGCGAACCGCCTGCACCACGCTTCATCGCCCGCAGCGGCTGGCGGCGCTGGCCACTGAGCCCGGGAAATTCCACAAAGCGGCCGGATCGCTCAGACTGTGAGGCAAACTCAGCATGCTTGTCTGTTAGATAGCCGTTGTCTTGGGCGGTGACGGGGCGGCCGTCATAAGCCTCGACGTCGCCACGGGCGACAATCCACTCGTGGCGCAGCGCGGGCAGCCCTTGTTCGGAGCTGCCTGTGAACGCCGGATCGCCCCAAGGGCCGGCGCAATCATACACGCGCACCGCTGCATTCGTCTCCACGCGGCCGCTGAAGCTGGTGGTGTCGGAAAGGGCGATCTCGCGCATCGGCACCTGCACGGTAGGATGCAGGGTGCCTCCGACGTAGATGCGAGTGGAAGCGGGCAGGGGCGTGCGGCTGCTCGGGGCGTCAGCAGTGGCGGCAGTGGCGGCGGGGGCAGTGGCGGCGGGGGCAGTGGCGGCGGCGGTAGCGGCGGGGGCGGTAGCGGCGGAGGCGAGGTCTTCGGGGCGGATCATGGCGGAGAGTGGGGGCAGGAAATGGAGCGGGTTGGCGGTGGTGAAAAACAAAATAAGCCGTGCGGGTCAGGCACGGCCGGGGGAGGGGAAACCAAGTTTCGACTCCCTCCGGCGGCATGACCCGCGTCAGGTTCGGAGGGTCTTTTCCGCGCGTTGGAAAATCTCAGCCCGGTGATCGCCCGGCTCCCCTGTCGTGTGTAGGCCGCCAGCATCGCCCGAAACTCGCCGCTTGCAAGGCGGAAGTTCAGACGGAAGGGGTCAGTCCTCGCATGGTAACATTTCCGGGGCAGCAGAGAGAGATGGGGAGTTTGCAAGCTTGCACGGGTTTGTTAGTTTGAGTCGGAGAACGGGTCCATGGGCGGATTGGCGCTCTCTGGGGGATCATCGATTGGTTCGGCGAATGAATCCCCCCAGGGCCATCTCTCAAATTTGTCCCTCAGTTTGGGATCTACGATGAGAGGCAGCAGGATATCTCTGAGTTCGCGGCCCAGTTCTCTGGCCAATTCATCTTGTTTTTGGGGTTCATTGACCAACGCAAACTGGCTGAAGAATCCGTCAAGGTCTCCCGCATTCAAGCAGCGGAGGGCCAAGCCCTGGAGATCTGCAGCGCTGGGATGTTCTGGTATCACGCCAGTTTCCCCGAGTTTCCTCGAGGCTTCGTCGCGGATGCTCCTCAGCGACGGACCTACGTCCGAAGCGGGCAGAGCATCGATCAAGCGGACCACCGCTGGCAGGTCGCAGTAGGGGGAGCTCAGCATGTGGGCCGCGTCGTCGCATCCGTTGCGGATGGCGAAATCGAGCAGCAAGTCCGGTCGGCTCCTCGCGAGATCGGAGGGCAGACGCAGCGACTCCGGCCATACCGCACATTGGTCGAGATAGGCGAACAGCCCGACCGGATCGCGTCGGCCCCACTCCTCAAACCATTGTTTGCGCAGCTCATCGCGATCCTCTTTGCTCATGGAGCGAGGAGCCACCACCTCGCGAAACATGTCATTGAAGCCATCCTGTTTAGACAATTCCGCCGCCCACGCCATGAGTTGCTGGGGATCGGAGCGCCCGGCCGTGGTCCGCCAGGCGGCTTGCTCCAAGGCCTGCGGATAGGCATCCGCACCGGGAATGGCCTGCCGCAATTGATCGAGCCATTCCCGGCGTGTTGCCCCGCCGGTTAGATAGGGTTCTGCGAGGCCGGGGTTTTGTTGGATCGCTTGCTCCACCATACGGGTCATCGCGTGCTCAATCTCTTTGGGCCTGGATGCTTCCTCCGTTAGGTTGCTATGGATAGCCTCCTCGAGCGACTTAGGCTCCGGCAAGGCAATTCCGAAGGGATTCGACCACCATGGCTTGCACTCATTGTTCCGGATCGCCTCTGGCACCAAGGACGGATCCAGTCCCCCACGGACCTGCTTGAACCACTCGACAGTCACGTTTGTGGTTTCCAATGAATGATTTGAGAATGGGCTTTCCGGCGGTGCCCATTGATGTAACAGCTTGTCGCGCAGGGCTGGCGGGCAGTTGTTTGTAAGTATGCTAACCACTTCCAGCGGGTCATCAAGTGGCCATTCTTGGGCGAAGCGCCGCCAGAATAGGTCCTTCAATTCCGGATCGGGGATGGTCTGATAGCAGGTGAGGAAACCTGCCAAGCCAGCGTCCCAGGCCAAATGGCTTGCCAGGCCGCTGGTGATGGCGCGGCGCATCCGATAGGGCAGGTTGTCTTCTCGCACTTGCTGCGCCATCCAGTCCCGGCCAAATTCATGCTCTAGCAATGCCGACGTGGTGTCGCAAAAACCCAGCAGGTGCCAGTTGCTGCCGAGGCTTGCCAGGGCGGCTTCAGGGTCGCGTTCCCGCCATGCATGGAAGATGGCGAGCGCGGTGTCTATGTTTTCGGCAGTTGGGTTCTTCTGTGCGTCGCGCATGGCGGCGGCTGGATCGGGTTGGTGTCCAGGTAGCGCGACGAGGCGTTGACGATGGCATCGACCCGCTGGCTGGTCTCGGCGCGCTCTTCTTTGGAATCCCGCCGGATTTGCTTGAGCAATTCGGGGATCGGCAGTTTCTCTCTATCGAGAAAGTGGTTGGACTCCTTGCGATCCGCCGTCACCTTGGCCAGCGCTTGGTCGAGCCAAGCAGCAGCCACCGCCCGGGCATGAGCGCTTGGCGCTGGTGGCCGCGGGGTGCTGGCAAGCCGTCCCGGTTCCGGGCCATGGCGATCCAGCAACACCAGTCCGCCGAGCAAGCCGATGGCTAACACGAAGCCGTGTGATGCGAGGCCCAAGCGGCGATGCGTGAAGAAATGCATGGCAAGTTACCGCTGATCCATGTCGAGATGGGATTCCACGACCAAGGACTCGCACAACGATCCGTGCGAGTCAACTCGCAAAGTTCTCGTCCTGACGTCGAGCCCTGGTGCCGGGCTAAAGCATCGTGGCATTTGGGCATTGTCCTTGGCAAGCGGCGCTGGATGGCTACTCTGGTGGCGGAACCCCATACCCATGCACCCTATTCATCACCTCCAATTTAGAGTCGTTAGAACGGCAATCCTGCTGATGTCGCTTTGCGCGATGATGGTCACACAAGAAGCCTTCGCCGCGCCTGCCGGGGTTCAGAAGGGTGAATGGAATGGTTATGAGCAGCACAACTTCAATGTGGGCGGTCGTGGCGCCTTGCTGGTCATTCCCAAGAAGCCAGCTGAGGGCAATCCCTGGATTTGGCGCACCGAGTTTTTCGGGGTCGATCCGCAAGCTGATATAGCCCTGCTAGAAAAAGGGGTGTACGTCGGCTACATCGGTGTTGGCGGCCTGTTTGGGGCACCGGTGGCTCTCGACGCGATGGACCTCTACTACGACTTTGTCTGCGAAAACTATCATCTCAGCGCCAAGACCGTGCCGGAGGGATTCAGCCGCGGCGGTTTGTATGCCCTCAACTGGGGAATCCGTCACCCGGATTTGGTGGCCTGCATGTATTTGGACGCGCCGGTGTGTGATTTCAAATGTTGGCCGGGCGGGGGTGGGCGGACCAGGGCGTCCGGCAGGGATTGGCGGGATTGCCTCAATGCCTATGGGATGACTGAAGCCGAGGCGCGTGCTTACAAGGGCAACCCGATCGATAATCTCAAGCCCATGGCCGACGCGAAGATTCCAATCTTCGTCGTCTGCGGTGATATGCAAGATTGGGTGGTCGCCATCGAGGGCAATGCGCTACTGTTGGAAACCCGTTACAAGGCTCTCGGCGGCGACGTCACACTCGTTAAAAAGCCGGGTGCCGGGCATCGCCCTCACAGTCTCCCGGACCCGACACCTATCGTGAATTTTGTGCTGAAAAACACCAAGCCTGATAAGATCAATCCGGGCAAGTGGAAGTCCATCACCGCTCAAAAAACGCTTGCAGCCAATAAATCCCTGGCAGACATCCCCGTCGATACGAAGCCGGCTCGCAGCATGGTTCTCCAGCAATTTGAAGCCCAAAAAGGCGTCGGCAATCTCTACGGTGGACGAGTGCGCGGCTTCGTCCACGCGCCAAAAACTGCGGATTACGACTTTGCCATCGCGGCCGACGCCACCGCGGAGTTATACCTGAGCCCGGATGAAAACCCGAAGAACAAGGTGCTGGTCGCCTTCACCCGTCAGCCGACGGCTGCCGGAAACTTCACTCAGTTTCCAAGCCAGAGGTCGAAGCCAATCAGTCTCGTGGCCGGTAAGAAATATTACATCGAGGCGTTGCACAAACAGAATTCTGGCAACGGGCACCTGTCTGTCGGTTGGGCGGCTGCCGAGGTGAGTAATGGCAAAGTGATACCGGGCACGCAACTCTCCCCTTTCCCGAATGGCGCAATTGGCAGTATCAACCAGGAGATTTGGCTAGATCCGTCGAGCTGGCCGGAACACCCGAAACCTTGAACAAGGGGATGAACCATGCGACGTCGAAAAATAAATATCCAAGTCGGAAACAATGGCAGGGGCGGAAGTGAATATTCGTTAGAGATTGGCGAGGCTCACCGTCGCGCTGGATTCCGCCGCGCCATCGAACACCACCAGACGCTCGTGTTGGAGGTTGCGCACCGAGGCTAATGGGTCGGTTGCCGTAAGGATGAAGCGCGGTCTGAAGCCCGCTTCTAGCGAACCGAAGTGATCCCCGCCGATCAAACGCAGCGAGTTGCCGCGAGTTGCCTGGCACAGAATGTCGAGGGTTGGCATGCCGGCCATTTCCAACAACTCCATCTCGTATAACAAACCCGTGCCGTGGGCGACGCCGCAGGACCCCGAATCACTGCCGACCAAGACGGTGACGCCCAGCGCCAGGGCCTGTTGCAAACTGCGGGCATGATTGTCGAGGATGCGGCGGAGGTGGTCCAGCGTGGGAGCATCCCAGCCCATGATATCTGAGTGATCGACTTGTTCCTGCACCGGGGTGAAGGTAGGCACCCACGCGATGTCCTTGTCACGCATCTTTGCTAACTGATCGGAGCTGATAAAAAACCCGTGCTCCAGGGTATCGACACCGCCGTCGATAGCGTGCCCCACGCCGATCTCTCCAGAGGCGTGGGCCATCAGATGCCGCCGGTTTGCGTGCGCTGCCTGCCGGAATTGTTGGATCTCCCCCACCTCAAACTGCGGCTTGGCCGTCACCGCACCTTTGGCAAAATTGATAATCCCAGTGGGCACAATCTTGATGTGGTCAGCCCCCTCGGCCACTCGGGCTTGCACACAACTCTCGATGGATAGGTGATCTTCCACCGGCGTGCTGAAAAATCCGCCGTAGCGGCCGAGGCGGTGAATGCCAGCCCCGGGACTGAAAACCCGCGCGGTGAATGCCGGGCACCTATCAGGGACGGTGTCCCGGCTCAGCCGCAGGCCAACCCCGTCCTTGTCCCCCCCGTCACGCATCGCAATGATACCCAACCGGGCCAGGACTTGCAATCGGGCCGCTGCCAGCTGATAGAGGGTGGCGGGATCCTGCTTCTGATAGATACCACGCTTCTCCGCCGCCAATTCCGCCCCTTCCAAAAATGTGTGTGAGTGGCCCTCGATCAGCCCGGGCAGCGCCGTGAAATCCGCCAAAATCAAATCCGGGGTCAGGCGACCACCGGTAACTGCCGCAGTGGGTTGCTCGTTGCCGACATACAGAATATTGGATGAGTTATAGATGAGGTGAGCGTTCGTCAGAACCCGGTGATTCGCCGCATCCAGCAATTTTCCGACGACGATCCAGCGCAGCGGATAAGCCGGGGTGACGCGCAGGTTTGCCAGGACGTCCGGGGGCATCGATAGAGCGGGCATGATTCAATCAATTGGGATCGCTCCACAGGTCCATCAACGCGTCGAGTTGACGATAGCCGGCATCCTCGGCGGATTCGCCAGGGTGGACGCGGCCTTCATCGAGGACGCGGCTGAGGTCGCGCACCAGCTTGGCATCGTGGGCCAGGGGGACTGTGTTTTTTTCGGGATTGGCGAGCGCAAAGTCCATGCCAGCATCCATCGCCAAACGCAAAAATGCCCGCTCCAAAGCCACTTGCATCGACTTGGGCGCGCCTAACGCAAAGTTTGACAGACCCACAGATATGTGAATGCCTTGTAGATTCGGGTCCGTTCGCAGGGCGGCTATCGAATCAAGACACAGGTTGATCAAGCCACTGGTGTCCGAGGCGATCGGTGCCAGCCCCGGGTCCACAATGATTCGGTCACATTCAATGCCCGCCTGCTCACGCAACATCGCGACAAAATAGCGGGTTGTGTCGAGAATATCCTCCACGCTGGTGGCCGGACCGTGCAAGCCACCGGGCCTCAGGCATTCGGAAGCCATGACAATGACGTTCATGTCGTGATCCTTGGCGAGTTGAATCATGGCGGCGACGTCATGCCGGGATACCGCGATGGAATTGAGGATGGGACGCCCGGTGGATTTTGCGGGATCGTAGTGTTTGAGGCATTCGCGGTGGAACGCCACGTCGGGGTTGTCGAAGCTGATAGGCACGGAGCTCACCTCCTGGATCGCAGGGATGAGTTGCGGCAGGAAATCCAACATCTCTTGCATCGTCACAGGAAGGATCCGGGTGCCGTCAATATTAAGCGTTAGATAAGAGACGCCCAAGGCGCTTTGGAGTTTTGCCAATTCCTGATAACCGGCGATATCCCGGGCCTGCCAGGCTTTGCGGGCTCGGCCATAGGAATGGTTGATCAATTCGCCGATGATGTGGAGGGGATGTCGATTCATGTGGGGGTGGTGAAGTCTTGCTTTGCCGCGTGATCTTTGCCTAGCCAAAAATTCGCCCAGCTCGAGGTGCCGCGCAGACCTTGGTTCTGAATGACCGGCACGTGCCCTAGCAATTGTTCGGATCGACCCTCGTATTTCATCCGGTCGTATGCACGAGCCCAAATGCATTCGTAGTCGAAGACCTCGCATCGGCCGTCGCGGGTGCCGCCGCACGGGCCGTTGCGTTGGTTCTTGGCGCACTGGGATTCGGGACACAAAAATGCCGTCTCTCCCAGCGAGCAATCGCCGCAATCCCTGCAGCCAAACCACAGGAATTTTGACAGGTGCTCGATGCCGCGCAGCCACTTGGGTCCCTGGCTGGGATTGATGGCGTTTTGGCAAAGGGTGGTGGCTAGCGGCGCAAGGCCCTTGCCGTGTTCAAACATGAGGGAGTGGAAACGCTTGGAAAGGTGGTAGCTCAAACCCACATTTTTGCTAGATTGTTTGGTTGTCAGGGATTTCTGCCAATCTCCGTTGACGGTGCCGGGGCGGGAAAGTCCGGTATCGGGGTCGGGTTCGAAAAGGAAGAATTCGCCGGGGCGGGAGAAGGAGATTTCCTTGGCGAAGAGTTTCCAATCATCCTTGGCAAACGAGTTTTCCACCTTCAGAATCGCCTCAATCTCCGCATAACTGTGCACTCCACCCAAATAGCCGGCTCCGTAGCCAAGCCCTCGATAGATAGCCAACTGCTTCGCCGCAAACTCATGGAAAAACACCTTGCCCTTGTCCGGCGATGCCCCTTGCTTCTGACAAAGTGCCTCCAACTCGTCGGTTAGTATCACTCCCGGGATTTTCATTTGGTTGAACAACCGCGCCACAAAGCGGCTCAGCACATAGACGTTGCCGATGACAGGGATGTGGCCGAGTTGGCGCAGGCGCAGGTATTCGAGCAATTCGTGACCCTTGCGGGAATCAAAGCCGATTTGATTGATGATATACTTGGCACCGGCTTCGATTTTTTTCTCCAATTTGTAATATTGTGGCACCAGTGTGTTCTCGCGGAACTTGAAATTACTGGTTACTGCACCGGCAAAAAAATGCGTTGGATCCAGTTTGGTCGCCACCTTTGCACTGCCCGAGGTCACCTCCAAGCCGCCGTTCATCTTTTCAATGAGCGTCAGCAGCCCCACTGAGTCGAGGTCAAATACCGGCTTTGCACAACCCTCAAAACACTCGATCGGATAGTCGCCAGTCAGCGCTAAAATGTTGTGAAACCCCTGGCTGGCCAGCAGCCACAATTGGCTCTCCAGCGCGTAGCGGTTCAGGTCCTTGCACGTCAGGTGAATCACCACCTCCTTGCCGGCAAACAAGATCGGGGTGCCCAAGGCGATGGGCGCGAGCTGCGGGTTGCCCCCTGCATTGTCGGTGATAGATACCCAGTCAACCCGCGGACTGTCCGTTAGGTCTTGCGAAAACTCACGGGTTTTTCGGGTGAGTTGTTGGCTCATGGTGCCGCGGGTGGACACCAGTTCGACGCCAAGCGGAAAGCGCCCGGTTTCCCCCAGGATTTCCTTGAGCCGGAGGTTGAACGGAAGATCAATCATATTGCTAGTGAGGCTGCGCCTCAGACACAAGACACAGGACTTGAAGACAGAGGAGATGAAAACTTGACTTAACGACAGCGAATTTGGCTTTTCAAGGACTCTAGGGCCGCCTCAATTGAATCCGACCGACCATTTGACATCCCTTGAGGTCGGTGACTTGAGTGAAATCCTAGCCAAACCATCCTGTTGCTGCAGAGCCACGCTGACCCCGGCTGCCCGGTCCTCTGCGGAAACCTCGGCCTTGAGCGCCTGATTGTTTCCGTTAGTTATGAGTGTGACGACGCGCAACTCATAGTCATCATTGGCGACCAGACGGCTGGTGCCGCTGAGTTGCTTGGTGGCGGGTGCCCATGATTCTTGAACCACATCGATGATGCCTTGGGTGATATGTCGGGAGCTGCTGATCACCTGCGGATGCACGGCCAGCGCCTTCAATGACAGGATGGCGCAGGTTGCAGGGGCGAGTGTCTGCTTCAAGTTGCCTTTGAACGGCCCGGTCATTTTGTTGGACCAGTATTCATAAGCGACGTACTCAGCCTGGCCATCGAGGCCGATGTTGGCCAGCGGTCGATCAATCGTTAGTTCCTTATGTTCATCCCAGTTGAACAATCCAACCACATCGCGGCGCGCTGCGGCGCGGGTGTCGGTGAGCAGCCAGATGGCAGGAATATCCGCCTCAAACAAGTCAACCGGCCGCGGCCGAAGCGGATGTGACGGCATCGTGCGTTTCAGCAGATCGATCCGTTCTGGCGTTAGATCGGGGTACGAGTCACTGCTGGCACTCAACTGGCCGCTGAGAGTGACCCATGAGCAAATCGCCCTGGCTTGGTTGATAGGCAGGCTGGTTCTGACATACAATGGATCCGGATCATTGTACCAGATGCGGCCGTTGAGGTGATAGTTTCGGGCTCCGTAGGTAGGACCTGTGCGGATGCCGCCCCAGTTCGGGCCGTTGTCCGGGCCGATGCGCATGGCGTCGATGAGACCGAAGGGACCGCCGTAGCTGCGCATATTCTGGGGTGTGCAGCAGCCGAGGATGAAGGTATCTTTGCCGGCGGTTTCGCGGATCAGTTTCAGGCCATCGCGATAGGCTTCGATATTTGTTTTGTTAGGATTGTGTAGGACGGCGTCGCCCATTTTATCATCCTTGTAGGCATCATTGACATAACAATGATTGACTGCCGCGCCCGAGCACAGGCCGTCCATTTTCAAATAGCCATATCCCCACTCTTTGACGATGCGGTGGATCTCATCCTGCAGATACTTCAGCACCTCGGGATGAGTCATATCTAATGCCGTCCCGCCCCACGGGCTGTCATGCGGCTTGCCGTCGTCGCGTTTGACAAACCAATCCTGCCGATCCTTGTACCACGGGTCGTCATGTGTGCCGGAAAATGGCATCAGCCAGATGCCGGGCACGAACCCGAGTGCCTTGATCTTGTCCGCAGTGGCCTTCATACCGGAGGCGTAAGGGCCGCCGGGCTGGACCTGGGTGAAATTTTTGCGAGGGCCGTTTTTTGACTGGCCGTCCTGCCAGCCGTCGTCGATCTGGACCACAGAAAACCCGTGCGCGGCAAAATTCTTGGCAGCAAAGGCGGCTTGCAGAGGCAGTTGTTTTTCGTCAGACGAGCCGCTGTGGTACCAGGTGCAATAGACGGTGGGCAGGGGCGGCAGCTTGATGTTTAGCACCTTGGCGGTAGCATCAGCCCAAGCTTCCATGCCGAGCCGGGCGTCCTCGAAGTAGCCAAACGCAAAGGTTTCGAGGGGCTCGGATTGGTTTGGCGCGAGGCGAAGCCGACCGTATTCGACCTGAGCTCTGAAACTTGGCTGCTTGTCATTGAGGCCGACGAAGGCGACGCCGCTGCCGCGAGCGGTGGTGAGCCAACCGCCGACCACGCCATGGCGCGTTAGAGGATCGACGAGGGCCTGCCACATATAACTGCCTTTGTTATCGGCCAGGCTTGAGAGTCCGCCGGTGCCGAACCCCCTGAGGGATTCTGCTGGCTTGCCGAGGTCCACTGCGATGGTGACCACCGGCACCTTGTTGAGCACCTTCACATCGCTGCCCGTATGGGTCACCCGCAATTTGACCAACGCAAATGGCAACCCGGGAAACAACTCCACCCGGCCGCCTCCACTCGGGTCCGCAATCTCGATGGCCTCGCCTTTGCCGAAGGTGGCGTCGCTCACCGCCACCACCTTGCCGGAGCCGCCCGCCCCAGCCAGAGTAGCCACGCCAAAGGATTTGCCGCCGACTACATCACTCAGGGTGAGGCTGCCAGCTTCATACGTTAGCTTGATGCGCTCGTTTTGAATGGAGAGCGCCGCCGGTGCCGAAGACGCCGCAAAAAACGTGGCTAGGGCGGCTACAAGGAATCGTTGATAGGGAGATTTCATAGGATGGGCAGGTGCCAAGCGGCGATGCTAGCGGATGCCGTGAGCTGAAGCAATGCCAACATGAGCTGCAAATCCATACCCGCTCCAGGTTCGGGGCTTCTGTCGGCGCGACATTTCTTCCTCATGGGGCACGGAGGGGAGGGGTGTAACTGCGGTGCCTCATGGGCTGGCATCAATGATCCCAAAGACGAAATGAGGTGCCCGATCCAAAATAAATCGGAACAAACCCTGACAACCTACTTCCGCCGGGTGGTCCGGATCTACGATTGGCTGAAATACGGACATGAAAAAACACCTAAAGCGCCAAAGGGAACAGAAGCAGGCTGAGCTGCTGCCGACCGTATCAGAACCCGGTGTTTTTTTGGACTCTTACCCGGTTTAGGATCCCATTGACGGGACACCGAACCAGTTCGTGTCGAGGGAATTGAGGCTCAGAACTCAGCGCTCGACCTCACTTTCGACAACGGAGCGAACAAGTCAAATTCCCTAACTGTCGGCTGTGCGAGGACGAAGAACGCATCTAGCAAATGTTACCATGCGAGGACTGACCCCATTGTCTGACCCCATCGTTGTGGTTGTTATTTCGGAATTCGACCTACAGCTGAACTGCAAGGTTTGAGAGCCAGATGTGGCGATGCGATGGCCAGCTTCCCCCATCAGTTCTTTGGGTGCTGATTTTTGCAGCTATCAGAGATGCGATATCTCACAGCACATACGGTTCCCATCCGCGGGACGTGCAGAGGTCCTGATAGTCCGATGGCGACATCACCGCGAATGCCCAGCTGCCAACCGCCAGTGCGTCGCCATCGCCTGCGGCGAGGTTGTGGCGCCATTTATCATCAAAGGCCAGGCCATGGGTGGCTGCGCTGGATCCGGCGATGAGGCGCGACCACGGGACGTTAGAAATGACGGCCACAGCACCGGCGCTGAGAGCGTTTTTGCCGTTGAGTTCAAAGGCGACATCGGCGTTTAGAAACTGTTGTTGGGCGGGTGCTGGCATGTCCATTTCAGGGGCATGACGGGCGCCTGACTCGAGCGAGAACTGCAGCTTGCCATCGCCATTGCGCATCACCAATACCTGGCAGTTGCCGCTACCAGATAGAGTGGTGGCGGTGCCTCCCCAGGTGCCGCTCACCGGCAGTGTGGTGGCGGTGACGCTTAGATCGAGGACAAAGCCACCGCGAGTGGCCCAACTGGCGAAAACCCGTGGAGGATTGAGTTCCAGTGCCGCTTCCAGCAGCCATTGGTGGGTCAGTGTGCCATCAGCTGCTGGTACCGTGGAGCGGACGATGCTGCATGAATTTCCGACGCCAGCGAAGGGATCTTGCAGACATACCAAAAGCAAATCGGGAGACGCCGACTGCGTGGCGTGTGCCCTCGTGCCCGTCATCATGGCCTGCGTATCCGCTGGGGAGATATTGGTTCTCATGAAACGCCGTATAATCAATCCATTCCCTCACGTCGAGCGAAAATTTGTCAGGGCAAATATTTTTTCGTGGTGAGGATGTTGGTGGTGGATTGACATGTCCGGCGAGCCGTGAAACCCTCGCATGCCTCCAACCCTGCCATGCACCCCATTCCTCCCCCATACCTGACGCGCCGTGGTTTCATCAAGACCACCGGTGCCGCCGGTCTGGTCGCTGGTATGCCGATGCTCGCCGCTCCGGAGGCCCGCAGCGAATCCGCTCCGGCCCAAGCCGTTGCAGAACCGGCTCATTCCTCCAGCGCCAGTCCGCAGCCCGCCGCCGATACGTTGCGCGCCTTGGCCTCCAAAAAAGGCTTGCTGCTGGGCACCGCGTTTTGCCACGAAGCGTTCCGTAACGACCCCGGCTACGGCGGCGTGTTAGCTCGCGAATTCAACTGTCTGGTAGCCGAAAACAGCATGAAACTCTGCGACATTCAGCCTGAACGCGGAGCCTTTGATTTCACCGTGCCCGACGCGATGATGACCTTCGCCGCCGCCCATGACATGCAGGCCCGCGCCGTGCCGCTCGTCTGGCATGATGCCCTGCCGCCCTGGGCCGAGGGCAAAACGTTTCCCCGCCAAGAGGCTCTCGCCATTTTGCGCGAGCATATTTTCACCGTGATGAAGCATTTCCGCGGCCGGATTTGCGCCTGGGATGTCCTCAATGAAGGATTGAGTGACAGCGGGCCTGGCTTGCGCGAGGAGGGGCCCTGGTTCCATTCCATCGGCTCCAACTATGTGGAAGAAATCTATCACCTCGCCCATGAAGCTGACCCGCAGGCGCTGTTATTTTACAATGATTACGCGATGGACGGAATGTCTGACAAGGCTGATCGGTGTTACTTGTGGCTCAAGGAGTTATTGGCCCGAGGCGTGCCCATCCATGGCGTCGGCTTGCAGTATCATGTGAAACTCGAACAGCACCCAGACCCCGCCGATGTGACCCGAAACATCCGCCGCCTGAATGACCTCGGCCTCAGCGTCCACATCACAGAACTCGACGTGTGGCTGCCCGCCCAATCCACCGCCGAACACCTCCACCAACAAGCGGCGGTTTACCGCGGTGTGATCGAGACGGCCCTCGCCGCCCGCAAGTGCCCTGTCGTGATGCTTTGGGGATTTACCGACCGCTATTCATGGGTACCGGGCACTTCCGGCGGCACTTATGACCAGGCATTGATCTTCGACAGCGACTACCACCCGAAGCCGGCCTACGCGGCCATTGCCGCTGCATTGAGCTGACTGATTTTTGGGCAGTTAGGCTCAAGGAGCCACGGGTTGATCTGTCGCCGGGGGCAGTGTCTCTGGAAGGGTTGCCAATTTGGGTTTAGCGACATCGGCGGGTTGGAGATCTAGCAGGGCGATGGCTTGGAACCATCGGGTGAGGTCTTTGGCTTTGTCGTCAAAGTTGTTGGAGCCGAACGAAAACTTTGCGCCCATGCTCTTGGCGAGTTTGAGAAACGTCGGCTTCGGAAAGTCAGAACCGGCCTGCACTTCGAGGGCAACACCCTTGGCCACCGCCTTGGAGATGACCTGGCGCATGCGTGCCTCCGTCCACAGTTGGTCGTAGAGGTGGGCAATGCAGGGCGGGAGATACGTCGGATTGGCCAGGATGGATATCGGCTCGTCAAGGATGCGCAGGTTGTGGGCGAGATAATCTAACATCCACGCCTCGGGGTCCTCAATCGTCACTCCCGGCAGCCACAAGCGGCGCGGCTTGCCCTCGGCAGTTACCCCTTGGATCATTGTGTCCGCCAGCACGAAGCTGAGGCGCTTGAACTGGGCAGGGTCGATCTGGCGGAACCAGTCGCGGTCATTGACTTGGATGCCGACGGGCAGGAGCTGGCCATCAGGCAGGGGTTGCGAATGGACGTCGATGAAGTCCTTGAGCTTGGCATTGTCCGAGAGCGGCCACTCGCGGCCGAAGTTCTCCAACACCGCGCTCTGGACGCCGCTGGCCTGTTGGCGCAAGCCAGCTTTTTCGAGGGTCATACCGCCGCGGATATGGATGTGATAATCGGTTAGGGTGAGTCCCTTGAGCCGGGCGTTGGCCAGGTCCTGTTTGAAGGTGTCAGATTGCGGATAGAGAAACGCTTGATCTTCCGCATGCAACTGAGAGATCGAGAAACAGGCGAGAATGAGGGGCAGGTAGCGCATGATGGAGGGGGGGATTGTCGGAGAAGTGAACTGGCTACGGGGGCAAAACGGCTGGTCTATCAGGTATATTTGATTCGGATGGTGGCTGAGCTTGTTTCAGAAACGTTTTGTCCGTCATCCCGGTGGGGAGCTTGGACCAGGCTGCGGATCCAGCAACAACTGGCGAACATGAGGGCAAGGCCGACGATGACGTAGAGCAGCCGGATGTTGGCGCGATCGATGGTTCCAACAAAGTGATCCACCAGAGTATAAGGCGGACTCATGATAGCCTTGGAGGCCCCCTCCAGCACGCCAGATGCGATAGCCGCTAAAGGCGACGGCCCCCAGGCCTAGGGCCGTGACGATTTGAGCAGGCACCGGGTTCCATGGGCAGCCTAACTGCCAAGCCACAAATGCAGGCAGATAGCGGAAAAACAGATAAGCCATGAAGAAGCAAGCCAGCCCGCCGACGAGGGCGAAGCCGGCGCGGACCCATTGGGCGCGGTTGTAGCGGCAAATCATCTGGCACGAGTGTAGGGATGGGCCACGGGCCTTGGCAAGTCCCGATCAAAGGCCCCGTGTCTGTGGCCGCCGATGCGCATGAGGTGTCTTGTGGCGGCGTGGCTGCTGCGTCTCGCGGCAGGCCGTACGTGCTGCGTCTCGCAGCGCGTGGCATATTCATGGTCATCGGCGGTGATAGACACGCCGCTACAACCGACAAATATTCTTGCGTGGCTCCTGAGCCTGACTTGCTTGGGGGGGGGATGATAGCATTTGCGGCAGAAATAAGAGATGGGGCGCAGTGAGCCCCGGCAAATTGCAATTTGGTGGTTTTTGCTGCTTGACGGGGCATCGGTTCCCTTGCTTCATCCGGCCGCCGCCATTCTCGGCGATTCTTTCGATCCGAGGGGGGCGGCGGCAGTCTGTTTGCCGCTATTTGCCAAGGGATTGGTAGGGACGCGGTGCCACGGCTGGCGTTTGAGCAGCACCCGGACAACCCGATATTAGACGCATGGCAATTGATCAAAAATTGGCGGAAGACCTGAAATCGCAGGGAGTGCATGTCACTTCCTTCGAGAGTTTGATCAATTGGGGCCGCGCCAGTTCGCTGTGGCCCCTGCAATTTGGCCTTGCCTGCTGCGCCATCGAGATGATCGCCGCGACGATGGCCAAATACGACATGGCGCGTTTTGGCGCGGAAGTGTTCCGGCCCTCACCACGGCAGGCGGATTTGATGATCGTCGCCGGCACGGTGACCAAGAAAATGGCGCCGCAAGTGGTGCGTCTTTACAACCAGATGGCCGAGCCGAAATACGTCATCGCCATGGGGGCCTGCGCAATTTCCGGCGGGCCGTTCAAGGATGGCTACAACGTGCTCAAAGGCATCGACCGCTTCATCCCTGTGGATGTTTCCATCCCCGGCTGCCCGCCCCGGCCCGAGGCTCTACTCCACGGACTGATCACGCTGCGCGAAAAAATCGCCAAAGAGAAACTTTTGGGCAGCAACCGTGCCCGCCACGCGGATCCCAAAGGACCGGGCGACCTTCCCGTGCCTGAATTTGGCCCGCACGACCTTGAGCCGACGTTTAATCCGGACGTTTGGAATCCGCCCAGTCTCACCCGCGACGCCAGCGCATCATGACGCCTGACCTTCCCGCCATTCTCACCCGCCTGCATGCCGCGCTGCCAACGGCCGCCATCGCACATCTGCGAAACCCCAGCCCGTCCGCCCAAGACTCCCTGCTAGTCGCACCAGAGTCACTCGTCGCCGTCTGCCAATTCCTTCGCAATACTGCCGACCTTGACTTCGATCTTCTATCCAACGTGACCGGCGTGGATTGGCCGGAACCCGCCAAGGCAGATGCCGTGGCGGTGCCACCCGAAGGCACCACGCCGCTCGCCTGTGGCTTCCTGGAGGTCGTCTATCACTTGTACTCAACCTCTCTCCGCATCGGTCCGCTCGTGTTGCGAACTCGTACCACGGACCGCGCCGAACAAGTGCACATCCCTTCGGTGGTGGCCGTCTATCGGAGCGCCGAATATCAGGAACGCGAAATTTTCGACTTGTTCGGTGTGCGCTTCACCGGTCACCCGGACCTGCGGCGTATTCTGATGTGGGATGAATTTTTGGATCACCCGATGCGCAAGGATTATGTGGCACCCGACGATTACCAATACGAACCCACACCCCACGACGCCGTGTTGGAAAAAGCCAAAAAATACTACCCCACCAAAGCCGAGATCTGAATATTTGAAATTTATTATCGATGGTCTCTAACTGAATTTTCCCAGCATGATTTCCAACCCGTCCATGCCGCCTGCCGCCAGCCCCGCCTCCAAGCCGGAGTTGGACGAGGACCAATTGCTGCATGTTTCGTTAGGCCCGCAGCACCCGTCCACTCACGGCGTGTTCCGCATGAATGTGGTGCTCGACGGCGAAACCGTGGTGAGCCTCAAGCCAGTCTTCGGCTACCTCCACCGCAATCACGAGAAAATCGCCGAGGGCGTCACTTATCTCTCGTCGATGCCCTTCACCGACCGCCTCGATTATATCTGCCCGCTCACCAATAACTGGGCCTACGCCCAAGCCGTGGAAAAACTCGCTGGCATCGAGGTGCCGGAACGCGCCGAGTACATCCGCATCATCACCGCCGAACTCACCCGCCTGATCAATCACACGGCCTTTGTCGGGTTCTTCCTCGGCGACATGGGGGCTTGGGGCTCGGCCCTGATGTATGCGTTCCGTGAACGTGAGAAAATCCTCGACCTGTTCGAAGATCTAACCGGCGCTCGGATGATGTCCAATTTTATGCGTTTCGGCGGTTGCCGCAACGACCTGCCGGACGGATGGGCGGCCAGGGCTCGCGTGCTGGTGGATGAATTTCCGCGTTTCCTTGATGAGTTGGAAAACCTGATCACTGGCAATGAGATTCTCATCGCCAGAACCCAAAACATCGGTGCGCTGCCCAAGGAAACCCTCATCAATGGCGGCATCACCGGTCCCATGTTGCGGGCTGCGGGCGTCGCTTATGATATCCGCAAAGCCGAGCCTTACGGCATCTATGATCGCTTTAAATTCCGCATTCCCCTGGGCACCACTGGCGATTGCTATGACCGCTTGATGATCCGTTTTCTGGAATTGCGAGAGAGCCTCGCCATCCTCCGCCAGGCCCTCGACCAACTGCCTGCAGGTGCCTACATTCATCCCAAGGCAAAGATTCGCAACTTCAAGCCGCCGGTCGGTGAGGCATACGCCCGCATCGAGAGTCCCAAGGGCGAACTCGGCTTCCACCTCATCAGCAACGGCACGGCCAACCCTTTCCGCTACCGCATCCGCCCGCCGAGTTTTATCAATCTGACATTGCTCGAAGATATGTGCTTGGGCCTCGACCTCGCCGACGTCGTCCTCATCCTCGGCAGCGTCGATATCGTGTTAGGGGAAGTTGATAGATAATCATTCCATGGAACATCCCGCAACTACCTCCCGCCCCTCCGGCCCGCCGCCCACGGCTGCCTGGACGCTTCCCGGCATCGGTTTGCTGAAGGGCTTGGCCGTGACGGCCACAAACATGATCCAAAGCTATTACCGCAAGGATCGGATGACCACTGTCCAGTATCCTGAGGAGCGCGCCACCATCAGCCCCAACTTCCGGAATTTCCCATTCCTGGTCTATGATGGCAGTGACGCCATGGCCGGGATGCGCTGCACGGCCTGCTCGATTTGTGAGAATGAATGCCCGCCGCAGTGCATCTACATCGTGTTAGACCGCGATGAAAATGGCAAGTCGCTCAAGCGTCCGAAGGTGTTTGATATCGATGTGTCCGTCTGCATGAACTGTGGAATTTGCGCCGAAGTCTGCCCGTTTGACTCGATCTATATGGATGGCGAATATGAGTTGAGCACCTCCGATCGCTTTGGCGACCTGTTGTTCAACAAACAGCGCTTGGCACGCTCAACCGACTATCACGCCCAACTCCGCCCACTCGAAGCCGCAGAGGTGGCCGCCCGCCGCAAGGCCGACGAGGAGAAGAAACTCGCCGCCCAAGCCGCCAAGGAAGCCAAAGCCAAGGCCGACAAAGAAGCCAAGGAAAAGGCAGCCAAGGAGCAGGCGGCTGCCGAGTAGGGCAGGGGAGCCGAGTGCTCAGACTGAATTTGCCGTTTTGTTATGGCAACTCCGCCCGCACCTGCACAATCCCATAAGCAGGGACGGCAATGGGCCCGCTCACCGGGGATAGCGGCTTCTCGGTTAGGTCAGTCAGCCGGATCGCAGTGGGTTGGATGGAGCCCCACTTGAGGGTTGCGGACTCGGGCTGGCCTGAGACGCCGAACAAGCGCAGGATGAGGGCCTTGCCATCCTCACTTACCTTGACGGTTTCAACCAGCACGCCCGGCGCGGAGATCGTGAAAAGCGAAGGAGGTACTTGCGGGCCGCTGGCCGCTGCAACTAACAATGGACGTGTGGTTTCATGACCGAATCTCGCGGAGTCGGCCGCCGCATAGCTTCCTCGGTGCGGCCGCAGCATGTATCGGAAAGTGGTGGCGCCGGGTTGGTCTATCTTGTAATTGGTGTGCCAATGGTTGTTTTGCGCCCAGGAATAGAGGGTCTGCGATTCCAGTGCGGTGGTCATCCATTCCTCGCGCTTGACGCTGCCGAGCAAATTTGCGGTTAGGCCGCCAATCTCCATCAGCGGGGCATCCAAAGGCGCCCAAGTGATGCCGCAATCCGCGTTGGAGACATCGACCCAGCGCTGAACGGTGAACCAATTGCGGCATGAGCCGGGCAATTGATCCAAATTCGGTCGCACCACCGCCCACGGCGTCTCCATCCGAATGGTGCCGCCAGGGATGTTGAAACCGAAGCCGAAATGCACCCCGTCCTTTTCCCGCACGGATTTACGATCGACAAGGTTGACGATTTCCACGCGGTCCAGGCCGTCCACCACGCGGATGATTCGGTCCAGCGATTTACAGCCGGGTGCCTCGGAAAGAATCTCTAGCGAGGCGACTAACGGACCGTTCTCCAGCACGGTGATGCGCACCGGACCATTGGTTTGGGCTCCCTTGGCATCAGTGCCTAACACGTAACGATAGTCGTTGAGCGCCACCGCTGACTTGGCATCCACATATTCGTGGTCCTGACCGGCTAGGTGCAGGCTCTTGATCGCACCAGTTTTTGGATCCACTTCCACCTTCAAAAGCGGCGTCTGCAAGGTCGTTCCCGTTGCAACCGCGCCACCGACGGGCGGACCTGCGGGTTTCGGGCCGAGTCGATAGCGCTTGGCACCGAAGGGCGGCACGTTTTTCGCTAGGAACGCCAGCAAGCCTTTGTCAAGCCGCTGACAGGGGATCGGCTGGTCATTTTCGTACACCCACATATCTTCCGGCACCTTGCGGCTAATTACGGCGAGGTCTGTGCGTTCCCACTGGGTGGTGTTATAGACATCGATCTCGTTGGGGCGTTTGTCGGGCGACAATGCGGTCTCGAGAAGGTCTTCGGATTGAACCTCGGCGGCCCTCGCAAATCCATGTTTGACGTCCCACTGGTCCTTCGTAAACTGAGAATCCGGCTCGGAAATACTGCAATGCGCACCCCATGTGTGCTCACTGTAAAGCAGCACGTTTTTCCACGCCTCTTGGAATTTGGCGGCAGGATAGCTGCGCGGATCGCGCATGGCAAAGAGGGTGCCAGCCTGCACCAGGCGTTCGGCTGTGCGACGGTTCATGCCGGTCTCGCGTGAGGTGGAGCCCGCGCCGTCTTCCCAGTAGGGTGTTAGGTCACCGGCAAACTCAGGCAGGCTGGCACCGTGCTTGCGTTCGAATTCGCCGAAAAACTCGCGGGTCAGACCAATACTCACTTTGGGCGCGGCATACTTGGCATTCCATACGATGGCTTTCTCGACAATCATTTCATCAGGCGGGGCGTTATCGACACCCCCGCCCGGCCAGCTGCCGACCCAAAAGATGAATGACGACGAGTACGGAAACGCGTTGCGCTCAAGGCGGGCCACTTGCTCGAGGACGCAATTTTCCAGATCTCCCAAGTGATGATAGTTATCCACCACCCAGCACAGCACCCGTTCGTTGCCACTTTGCGATTTCCAATAAAACGGCTTGTCGTCCCAGTGGTGAATGTTGCCCACACGGTCGCCAAAATTCGGCCCGATGGCAAAGTACTTCACTCCCGCCTGCGCCATCATCGGGACGATGCCCCATGTGTATCCCGGCACATCGCAAATCGACGCGGTGGAGAGCGGCACACCGGTTAGGTTGGACATCTGGGCGCCGATGGTCAGGCATTGGGCCAATTCCTCGGGGCGGCACAGCCCGGTTAGCATATTGCCGTAGAGACCGTCCACACCCACCTCGCCACGGCGCACCGACTCTAGCAATTGAATGCGCTCCTCCGGGGTGGCGCTCTGGAAATACTTATCGAGCGACCACACGGCTTCCGGATTCCACTTGAATCGCAGGCCGGGCGGGTTGCCCGCGCTGGCCTTGGCGAGCTTCATCGCCGTTTGCAAATTGGCGATTTGCAATTTGGCCACCTCGTCTTGGCGGTGGGTGTAGCCAATATCCACATGCGAGTGCGGCACGATCCACAGGTCGCGGATATGTGGTGGTTTGAGTTCGAGGGTGGTGGCTGCCAGCTCCTTGCCAGCGGACATGACCCGTATCTCGACCTTGCGGGCTTCTTCGCTAGCCGGTACTTTCAACTCAATCCCTTGCTCACCGGCCTTCAACTTCATCTTCGCCGCCTCCACCCCGTCCACTAGCAAGGTCGCTTCACCTTCGCTGCCGCTGTGCCGCACCGTCACCCTCAGGGCTTGCATCGGCTTGCCATCCTGCTTGAGCCAGACCGGTGGCACCTTTACATCTATCACACTCGCTGGTACTGCTGGCGGCGCATCGGCAGCCAGCACTTGACTCATTGATAGAAACGGCATCATTGCCACAGCGGCGAGCATGGGGGACTTGGACGTTTTCATAACTTTCCGGGATTGCCTGCTTTCTACGGCGTCATCCTATCATGCTTATCATGCCCCGGTGCATTTTCTCCAGAGTTATCTTCTCTCCAACAATTCAGCTTGACGCCCGCTGCCCATCTAGGCACCCTGCCGGATATGAATCATTTGAGCACGGGACGGATAGTTGCATTCTTGTTAGCTAGTGTGATGGCCTGCGCGGGACAGGCTGAGTGGGCACGCTTCCGCGGCCCTGATGGCGGCGGCATTGGGGCGGCCGCCGAAGTGCCATCTATCCTAACTGAAAAGAATATCCGCTGGAACACCCCCTTGCCGGGTGGCGGCCACTCGTCGCCAGTGCTCTGGGGCAAACAGGTTTTCACTGCCTGCGACGATGTGGCTGGCAAACGCCGCTGCATCACCTGCCTCGATGCGGAGTCCGGCAAAATCCTCTGGACCACCTGGATGCCCTGCGCCGAGCAGCGCATGCATAATGATAACAGCCTGGCCGCCGCCACGCCTGTTGTGGACGCCGACGCGGTTTATATCGGCTGGGTCAGCGGAGATCGGGTCGAAGCCCTCGCCCTCGATCACGACGGCAAGCCATTGTGGCATCGCGATCTGGGCACCTTCCGCGCTAACTTCGGCCCTGGTGCCTCTGTGATGCTCGCCGATGACGTGCTGGTGGTCACTAACGACCAGGACACACCTGATGCGGCTATCCATGGGCTTGAGCGAAAAACCGGCGAAACCCGCTGGCGCATCGCGCGGCACAGCGGCATGCCGTCGTATGCCACCCCGGCGCTGCGCCTAGGCAAGGACGGCCGCAAGGAACTCGTGCTCTCCAGCCCCGCCCACGGAATCACCGGCATGGATCCCCGCACCGGCAAACAACTCTGGGCAGTTGAAGGATTGTTTACTCTAACTGCCATTACCTCGCCGGTGCTCGGCGACGGGCTCGTCATGGCCACCGCCGGCCGGGGTGCCACCCGCGAAGGGGCAGTGGTGGCCATTGATGGCGACTCCGCACGCCTGCTCTATCGGCCGGAAGCGAAGGTGCCGTATGTGCCAACGCCCATCGTTGTCGGCAACCATGTCTATCTGTGGGACGACCAGGGAAGCGTCTCATGCCTCGAGTTTAAAACCGGCAAAGAGTTGTGGAGCAAGGAAGTGACGGGCCCGACATATACCTCGCCAGTGAGCGATGGAAAACGCATTTTCGGGATCAGCCGCAGGGGCGAACTGGTGGTGTTGGCCGCCTCGCCTGAATTCCAAGAACTCGGCCGCTTCACCTTGGCAGAAGGCACTCACGCCACACCGGCCATCGCTCATGGCAGCTTGTTTATCCGCACGTTCACCCACTTGATGCGGGTTGGACCGTGATAGAAATGCGTTACTTGGTGATTTTGGCGCGCAGGAAGGCGCTGGGGGCAGCTCCGGTGACATTGCCGGGACTGCGGAACGTGCGGTAGGTCCACTCACTGATGCCGTCATGATTGAGATCGGAGAGGGGTGGCAGCCCGCTCTGTATGACGGCCAAATCTGTTGGATTCGTTATCTCCCCAACTGACAGAGACCATGGGCCTGCCTGCGGGGTGGCACTGCCTTGAATTGTATAAACGATCCCATCAATAGGCGCGGAAACCAGCCCGGCAACACCGCTGAAGGTGGCTCCCCGGCGCAGCGGCAACGTTAGTGTCAACACCCTGCCACCTGACGAGGGCAGGCTAAGCACCTTGCATTGCACTTTGCCATCTTGGGTGCCACTGAGCGGATTGCCGTCGAAGGCAAATTCCTCCAAGTTGCTGCGGCCGTCGTGGTCGGGATCGGCACCGGGCGAGGAATCCGTGGTGGAACCGGGAGCTCCCGTTAGGCCAGTTGCAAATGCCCAGGACGCATAACTATCAAAGGCCGCACCGCTAAGCACCGTGAGGGTGCCGCCGCTGGTGATCTGCGCAATGGCGGTACCGGCAGCGGCGTTGCCGACGGCCTTGTAAGTTCCGGCAGGCATTTGGGTCACCCCAATCACCAGCCTGTTGACCGTCTGGCTGCCGCTAAAGGCCAGGTCGATCGTGGCACCGGTGGCGGCGAGGGTGAAGGTGGCTCCAGTGCTGTTCGGATTGGCACTGGTGAGTTGGAGAGTGCCCTGGGCAACCGTGGTGTCGCCGCTGTAGGTGATGTTTCCAGTTAGGGATTGGGTGCCGCTACCCGTCTTGATGAGCGCCCCGCCGGTGCCGCCAATCACCCCGGAAAATACCGCGCTGGCGGAATTATTAGCGCCAAGCGTTAGAACAGCCGTGCCAAGCGTCACGTTCCCAGCCCCGCCCAGCGATCCGACTGAGTTGCTATAACCGGCCAGGGCCAGGGTTGCGCCGCTGGCGACGGCATAGGCCGAGTTTGGTGAGAACGCAGTGACTGAGGCCGCCTGCAGGGTGCCGCTGTTGATGGTGGTGGCACCGCTATAGGTGTTAGTTCCGGATAGGGACCATGTGTTGCTGCCGCTGGTGAGAACGATGGCAAGTTTGGCGGCACCCGCGCCATCCACCATATTGCCACTGAACGTCTTGTTGCCGCCCACTTTGAACAGGGCCGTGCCTGTGGTGCCGGCCACGCTGTTAGTAATGGTGCCGCTGCCGTCAATCACCGGTGCGCTGTGGTTCTGATCCGCCGCTGGATTCTGACCATTTAAATCAAAAACCCCGCCGGACATGTGAAACGTGCCGCCGTCATAGAAAATCTGGCCGACCTGGGTATTGCCCAGTTTGAGGATTGCCTGGGATTTGACATCACTGATGGTGTTAGTGGTGGACCAATTAATCGGATTGCTGCTCGTGCCATTGAGGATCGCCGTGCCGGCGTCCACCTCCAGGCCCCCGGAATCCTGATAATTGTTAGCTAAAACAATTGTGCCGGCACCGCCCTTGATCATCCCGTTGTAGTTGCCGTGGGTTCGCGTGACGGTTAGAACAGCGGCAGCGTTGGAGGTATTGACAAGGTAGCCGGAATTGCCGGAGGCGCTCAAGTTGTAGGTTCCGGCCGCTCCGCCTCCGGAAAACTCAAGCGTGCCGCCACCCAGCGCCACACTGCCGGCTGGCAGGTTGGCAGCGCTGCCAAAACTCAGGGTGCCGCCATTGATGGTGGTGCCGCCGCTGTAGGTGTTAGATCCGGAAAGTGTGAGGGTTCCACTGTTGTTCTTGATGATGCCGGCAGCGCCGCCAATTCCACCAGAGCCAGCCAGGAAATACGTCTTGGTGGCATTGATGCTCACGCTGGTGGGAGCCACACTGTTGTTGAGGGTGAGGGTCAGCGGCGAATTGCCGCTGGCGGTATCATCCATAACCACAAAATCGCCTTCCACATAGGTGACCGGGTTGCCGCCGCTGTCCTTCCAATTGGCGGTGGTGTTGATGTCCCACAAGCCGTCGCCAACGCGCCAGGAGGCGGTGGTGGGTGGTGGGGGGATTGCCACGTAATAGGCTTCAAACTCGGCGATGCCGGGAGGACCGCTGGTGGTCGAGGTAATCAACAGGCGCAATTTGCGGGTGGTACGGGTGACGATGGGAGCGATGAAGTTGCTGCCGATGGTTCGGCCGTTGAAGCAACCTAACCACCCAGCTGACGCATCATCCCAGAACTGGACGGTATAGCGGATGATCGAGGATGTGGGATCTTCTCGGAACCGCAATTCATTCACCGGTGTGGGATTTGCAAAATCGAGTTCCAGCCACTCGTTGGATGATGATGCAGGGCGCCAGATCGTCGAGGTATTGCCGTCATTGACCTTAGCCGCTTCAAAACCTGTCTGCTGAGATGACGCTGAGTTGGTGGCAGCCAGCGCCAGATTTGTCCCGCTGGCCGCGTTGCTGAGGCTGCTGGTAAGGCCATTGGTGAAAGTCATGGATGTTTCGTTGTTGCATCTGCTGTCGCCAGCGCTCAGATAGATCCGGTAGTTGGTGAACTGCGCATCATTGGCCCCCGCGTTCGCGTTGAAAATCTCTTCCCTGCCAAGACTCGAATTCGGCGTCTTGCCATTCCACACACAGTTGTTGAACTGGTTTCCAACGTTGCCATGGGCAGCACCCTGATAAAGCATGATGCACGGGCCGTCCGCGTCGTGGAACAAACAATTGGTGAACGTCAGGTTCGTGTTATTGCCTTCCAAGTCGAACGCCTCCCCGTCGCCGCTGCCACCGCCACGGGAAACAAATCCCCATTCGCTTTCCGTAAAAGTAAAATCCTTGAGCCGGTACATCATCGCCCCGGCCACCCCGTTGAATGCCACAAAGTTGTTGAGGCGGCCAATGTCGTGCGTGACGCAGTTGCTGATCTGCCCGCCGGCAATCCCCCTCAAACCCAACTGCCACTGGTAGCCCTCTTCAAACAGGCAACCCGTGACACTCAGATTCGAGAAATTGTAGAAATTGTCCGCGTTGTAGTCGAAATTGTCAGGACTGTTCGTCCAGATGCCCGAGGCCAATCGACGAAAAACACAATTTTTGACTGTGATATCTTGCAGCGAGACATTGGTTGACCACGACTCGAACGTCCAAAAGCAGATACCGACACTGATGTTCTTGGCGGTGTAGTACGAGTGATAGTCACCGTAATGCAGGGAGTCGTGGAAATAGCAGTCTTCTATCCAGACAAATTTCCGGGTTGGGTTGCCGGTGTGAAATTCGCCGAAGATTCCTGTCTCGCAGTGGGAAAACTCGATGCCTACGATCTTGTAACCTTCTTGATCGATTAGATGGATGCCGTTTTGCTGGGCCAAATCCCCGCGGTCTATCAGCGGTTTGTTGCCGGCCCCGTACGCACCGATATAGATTGGATTGCCCGCTGTGCCGCTGCCCTTGGGTTGCAGTTCCTCACTCCAAGTGTCGCCGCATTTCAGCAAAATTGCGTCTCCAGCATTCAGAACAGCCGTCGATGCCTTCGCCAGCGTCTTCCATGGCACAGCGCTAGTTAGACCAGAGTTGTTGTCGCTGCCTGTGGATTGGCTCACATAATAGGTCTTCGCTGAAGCCGGAGCGACGTGCAGCTTGATCTGGTTGCCCGCAGCCTGAATCGAGTAGGAAAAATAGGCGTCCTGAGCGGGTGGGAGGATTTGGCTGGCACTTCCAGCGAGGGTCCCGGTATAGGTTAGAATGACAAAATCACCGAGCCCGAACCCGCTGAGCTGTTGGGTTAGGTTGATTTTTGTGTTCCCAGTTAGAGTCAGGTTGCCCGTCACATTTACCACGTCGCTGGTGCCCGGCGCGCCGGCCTTGATATCCATGTTGGCGGCATTAAGTGTAAGTCCGCCGCCCAGCGCGAGAGTGCCAATGGTGGTGGCGTTGATGCCGGGTGCCAGATGGGCGGACGTCGCGACGGTCACAGGGCCTGCCATGCTGCCGGTGCCGGCCAACTGGGCGCTGCTGCCGGTCACTGAGGTGGGCGTGTTACCTAGCGAAGCGCCGCTGAGCAGCAAGGTGCCGGTATTGACGTTGGTGGCCCCGGTGTAGGTGCTGGCACCCGTGAGGACCAGCGTGTTGCTTCCACTCTTCACCAGGCCGTTGGTTTGGCCTGCGGGCTGGCTGATGGCCCCGGTGATCAACAGGTTGCCAGTGGCGGGGTTGAAGGTGCGGCTGGCACCATCGATCACCAAATTATTAGATATCGTTTGGGCGTTGGCGCTGTTATTGACGACGTCACCAGTTAGATTGATGGTGTTACCGTTGAGGGTGAAGGCGGCGGTGCCGGTGTTGTAGGTGATGCCGACAAACTGGGAATTGCTAGGGAAGTCATTGAAGTTGGTGGTGGCACCGGCTGCGGCAGCGGTGGCGAAGATGGGCGTCTTTCCGGCGGCCATGGTGGCTCCACCCCAGTTGGCTGGATTGCTCCAGAGCAACTGGCCGTTGCCGTTGGGTGTGGCAGCGCCTGACCAAACCAGGTTGACCATGGCGGGGTGTGAGCCATTCATGATGGAAGGGATGTTTTCGACGCTGTTGAAGATGATCAGGTCGTCGATGGCGCCATTGACGGCGCTGCCATTGGCACCCGAGTTATTGGCTGCAGCACCCAGATGAAGTTCGCCCCATGCAGCCAGAGATCCAGATTGGGCTACAGTATTCTTCAACACTCCGTCATTGTAGATTCGCAGGTTGCTGCCGTCATAGGTGAGCGCCAAATGATGCCATGCTGCCAGTGGCGTGACGTAACCCAGGCTCTTTTTGAAACCAGTGCTGCCCGTGTCTGACCAAAAATAGTCGGAGTCGCCACCGGAATGACTGGTCTGAAGCAACCAGGCACGGGTTGTCGAAGTGGCACCGGCGCAAAACACATGGCCGTAGTTAGAACCATTATCTAACACCCAAGCAGCGAGGGTGAACGCATTGGTGATGTGCAGGCTGGTGGAATCCGGCACCGTCACATCCCCCTGGACAGACGTGTTGAGCGCGTAGTCTCCGGCCAGGCCGGTGTGCCCCGCCACCCAAGTGGGAACACCGCCGCCAACCACCGCCGTCAACGTGCCGACGTTGTGGTTCGTGGAGATGTCATTGGCGGTGATGCCACTGCCTTCGTTCAAATTCCAATAGGCCACCAACCCGCCAAAGGCACTGTGGGCTGCGGTCAAGGAGGCAAGGGCGGCGACAGCGGCACGGCTGGCCGCCCCTGGAGTAGTTAGGAAATGCATGATCGGTTTCGGGGAGATTCCACGCTGAAATATGGGTTTTACGCGTGAGAAAATTCAACCCTGAAAACCGATGTTTGACAAGACTCTAAGGTGCCTGTTCTTCCACTGCCCTCTCACTGGCTCACCATGACGCGGAGGAATGCCTCCGGATTGCTTGGGCTGATGCTCCCGGGTGCGCGGAATGTGCGGTAGGTCCAATTGCTATCTGAAAGCGCTGGTAGGCCGGCTTGGATGGCCTCCAAATCGCCGGGGTCGGTGACTTCCGATACAGCCAGGTTCCACGTCGCCGCTTCAAGTGAAGTGCTTCCTTGAATCGTGTACACAATCCCATCGACGGGG
This sequence comes from Akkermansiaceae bacterium, assembly GCA_903827375.1. GTDB lineage: Bacteria > Verrucomicrobiota > Verrucomicrobiia > Verrucomicrobiales > Akkermansiaceae > Luteolibacter. The sequence continues at coordinate 16,151 of CAIKHZ010000319.1, read as the reverse complement.
GCCGACACCTGCTCGCTAGTCCCGCTAAAGCTCGCCCCACTGCGCACCGGAAAGGTGAGAGTGAATACATAGCTTCCGTTAGATAACAGGGTCACTAACTTGCTCACCACCTTGCCGTCGTTGGCACCGTTGAGCGGGTTGCCGTTGAAGGCAAATTTCTCAACATTGCTTCGTCCGTCGCCGGTGGGGTTGGCAGAAGGGGCTGGATCGGTGGCTGAACCCGCTTCGCCCGTTAGTCCCATGGCGCTTGCCCAATTGGCGTAGGCGGTCTTGGCCCCGGAGGAGACGGTTAGCGAGCCGGTACCGGATATTTGAGCGATGGCAGTGCCGCCGGCGTTGCCAATAGCCGTGTATATACCAGCAGGCATCAGAGTGCTGCCAATGTAGAGTTGGCTTACGGATTGGCTGCCACTAAACGCAAGATTGAGAGTGGCACCCGAGGATGCAATCGTGACGGTGGAGGCGGCGTTGGCTAGATTGATATTCCCCAGTTGGAGCGTGCCATGGGAGACGGTGGTATCGCCAGTGTAGCCTATGCTGCCGGATAGCACCTGAGTGCCGCTGCCAGTCTTGACCAATCCGCCGCCGCTGCTGGAAATCCCACCAGTGAAGGTCGTGCTGGTATTGTCTGACCCGAGTGTGAGAGTGGCGGTGCCAAGCACCACGTTGCCGCCGCCACTCAGCGAGCCGATCGCGTTATCAAACGATGCGAGAGTCAAGGACCGACTGCCGCCCACCGTATAACTCGAGTTAGGCGACAAGGCACTGGTTGAACCGGCCGTTAAACTGCCACCGTTGATCAACGTGGCGCCGCTGTAGGTATTCACCCCGGAGAGGGTCCATGTGTTGCCGCCGCCGCTCAGATTGAGCGTCACTTTGCCTAACCCATCGGTGATATTTCCGCTGAACGCGCGGTTGGCATTGACGTTGAGGGTGGCCGTGGCTGCACTGGCCGAGTTGTTCGTGATGAACCCGCTGCCGTCGATAACCGGAACCGTGTTAGAACCATCACCATTCAGATCAAAGGTACCTCCAGACATGTGAAACGAGGCCGCTGCATAAATCTGCCCGTTGTGCATGTTGTTATCTGTGTACCTGCCAAACTTCAGCGTGGCTCCAGTTTGCACGTCCGTAATTCCTGATGCCGTGTTGAACCAATTGATGTTATCCGTGTAGCCGGCCAACACCAGAGTGCCGCCTGTGACGCTCACCGGGCCGCCGGTATTGCCCGCCAGCGAGGCGTGGCTGGACAGCGTGAGCGTGCCAGCCCCAACCTTGGTGATCGCCTGCAAATCGGAGCGATTGTCGGTGATGGTGAAATTGGCATTGCTATCGGAAATATCTATAAACGCCTGCCCCGGTGCGCTGCTGCCAGACCATCGCGCGGTGGTCACTGAAGCCGAACCGGTGTACTGGAATGTGGCATTGTTCTCAACAATGAGCAGGCCGGTGCTCCCCAGTGAGGACAGGCTGTTCGTGCTCAAGGTGCCACTGTTAACCGTCGTGTTGCCACTGTAGGTGTTGGCGCCGTTCAAGGTGAGGGTGCCGGTCCCGTTCATATTCAAACTGCCGCTGCCGTTGATGGTTCCCGTCGTCTGGGATCCTCCCGCCACGCTGAGGATGGTGCCGCTGGCTAGATTGACAGTGGCATCCCCCAAGGTCATGACCGCCGCCGCGCTGCCGTTGAAATTGACCGTGCCTCCGGTCAGAGTGCCGATGCTGCCGCCTGCCGCAAAGGTGCTGGTGCCCAGGCCATCCAGACTGGCCAGAGTGGTGGTGCCGCTGGCGGCAGTGAATGCGATGACGCCGGCATTGGTCATGGCCGCCAGGTTTTGGCCGATGCCGGAGATGTTAGCTGTGGCTCCACTGGCTACGTTGATGGGTGCCACGGCATTCAATCCTTGGACGTTGAGGGTGCCGCTGGTAACATTCACATGGCTGGTATTGGCCAGCGCGGATGCCACCAGAACCCCGCCACTCACGGTGGTGGTGCCGAGGTAAGTGGCTGATTTGGTTAGGGTCAGAGTGCCTGTGCCGGTTTTGTTCAGGCTGCCATCGCCGCTCAATACGCCGTCATACTGGGGGTTCTGGTTATTGCCGCCAACCGTCAGAGTGATTGCGGCCGCCGAACCGTTGTCCAGAATGAGATCCTCAGCACCCTTCAGGCCGCCCAAGGTTGCGTTCGTTAGGTTGCCAAAACCCAAGGTGCCACCTTGGTTGTTGTAGTTGAGGGTGCTGCCGGCCAGCGCTCCGGCATTGGCTAGGGTTAGGGTTCCGCCTCCTATCACGGTGTCGCCACTGTACGTGTTGGCGGTGCCAAGCGTCACCGATCCCGCCCCACTGATGTTCAGGCCTGAGGCTCCGGCAATCTGCCCGCTGCCACTGAGGGTGTACGGCTTGGTGCTGTTGCCAAATGTGATGGTGAATGGACTAACCGTTGTGTTGAGGGTCACGTCCGTGGTGCCTGCGGCATTATCATCAAAGACCACTGGATCGTTGCCGTACGCCCCTTCATTGTAGGCAGCAGGCAGCCCGGCGGACATCCATGTTGAAGCCGAACCAATATTCCAAACCCCATTGGAAAGCCCACCCGCAAGGCCGTTCCAGATCTTGGTGGATGGCGGCAGATACACGTGGAGGATGATCTGGTGCGCCGTCGAAGTAACAATACTATAACCATACGTGCTGGTGCTCGTCGGTGCCTGGATCGTCCCGCTGCCTAGCAGATTTCCCGTGTAACTCACCAGCGTGTAGTCGCCATAATAGAACCCGGCGGCCTGGCTGATGGCCAGCGTGGTGGCTCCGGTTAGGGTAACATCACCAGTGACTGCGATCTGGTCGCTGAGGGAGCCGAGCTTCATGGAGAGTGCCGCGGCATTGAGCGACAACCCACCACCGCAGTTGATTGTGCCGACGCTGCTGGCATCGACGCCCGGCGCGAGGGTTGCGGACGCTTGCAATGCCAAGGCCGGTGTGACGGTGCCATTGCCGGCCAGCACGGCCGAAGCACCATTGAGGGTGACTGCCGAGTTAGCCAAAGTGGCGGCGTTAAGCAGGAGCTTGCCGGCTGTGACGCTGGTGGCACCGGAATACGTGCTGGTACCGGCGAGTTTGAGGGTGTTGGCCCCGGTCTTGGAGAGGCCGTTGGTTTGGCTGGCGGCCTGGGTGATGCCGGCGGTGACGCTGAGGTCACCTGCGGCGGCGTTGAACGTGCGAGTGCCTCCGTCAAGCACTAACGGCGTGGAAATCGTCTGGGCGGCGCTGCTGTTATTGACCACGTCGCCGGTCAGGTTGAGGGCATTGCCGTTGAGAGTGAAGCCCCCGGCACTGGCTCGGAACTGGATTCCAGCAAACTTGCTGTTAGCCGAGAAGTTGTTGTTGTTAGTGAGTGCTGTGGACGTGTCAAAGATGAGGGGGCGTCGGGTGGATGGCAGAGCCCCGCCCCAGTTATCGGAGCTATTCCAGTTGGTGTCGGCTCCCAGGCCGGACCAGTAGCCGAGTTGTGCCGCGTGGGTGCCGGCACTCAGCGATGTGAAGTCCGCCTGCGTCGCCACCGCCTTGTCCAGAATGGTCATCCGCTGCAACGAGCCGCCAAATTTGTCGGCGCTGGCTGTGTAATCCAATCCCCAATAGAGTGTGCCCCAACTGGAAAGCGAGGCGGTACAAGCCTTGGACGCGGCAGCAGCCGGCGTGGTTTGGTTTTGCGGATCGACGAATACCTTGATCGTCGATCCGTCCCAAGTGACCGCAAGGTAATGCCAAGCGTTTGCCGTCCAGATCAAGCCGTTGGTCATTTTCCAACTCGCATTACTTGAGTACGTGGTATAGATATGCGAATCCGCAGGATAGTTTGGCCCCTGAGCAAACAGGCCACGGCCGCCGTTGGAATTGTTGCTGTTGAAGCACCAAGCGGTCCCGTAATATGAATAGTTGTCATACGCCCACCAACCGATGGTGAAGGGCTTGTTGCTGCTGTTGCCGACGTGCAGAGATGCATTGTCTGGTATCGTCAGATACTGGGCGGCCGCACTGCTGAAGGCCAGGCCGATGTCGCTACCAGTGTGACCGGTTGACCACGTCGGCGCATGGGTGGTGGCGGCGAATGTGCCATCATTCAGATTGGCGGAAAAATCGTAGATGGTGGTACCGCTCCCTTCGTTGGTAGGCCAATACCCAAGCAATGTCGGGTATGTGGCAGCTTGGGCAGCACTGAGGGCAAGCATGGCGGCTAGGGCACAGCCATGCACTGGGGCGACGCGGGATACGGGATTCATAGGTTTGTTGTGGGTTATAGGGTGGCCGGGTGAACCATTTGTGACGCTCACAAGCGCCACGGGACGCGGATTTCGTCTTCAAAAACCGGCGATGTCAACCCTCAAGTGGCAGAAAATTTCTCAGCGATGGTGAAAATTTGGGAGTTGAGGATGATTTTTTTCCTGGGGACTGGAAGGTGACCCGCTATTCCGGCAGATGCATGGTGATCCAACGGACCAATGCAAGTCATTTCATGATCAGAGTTCGAGGGATGCATATTTTCTTCAAGCGAAATGGCCGCCTTTCGCAAAATGACCAATCGCTTCGCGAATTGGGCAGAAATTCGCCTTGTTCGGTGACCCGCCGCCGTGATGATTCGAGGGTGTTTCGGCACCTTTTCCAATCCTTCAAGACCATGTCTATCCCGCGAATTTTCCCGATATTTTTGTTGTTAGCCTCTATTTGGCAGCAGGCCCTTGCCACCGTTGTGCTGGCACCCCTGTTCGGCCCCAACATGGTGCTGCAACGCGGCAAACCGGTGCCGGTGACAGGCAGCGCTTCACCTGCCAAATCCATCAGTGTCACATTCAACGGGCAGACGAAGACTGGCACCTCGGATGCCGCTGGCAACTGGCAGGTTATGCTCGATGCGATGGGGGTGAATGCGGTGGGCGGCAACCTGAGCGCCACCGAGAGCGGGGCTAACACGGTGAGCATCAGCAATGTGGTGGTTGGGGATGTGTGGATTTGCAGCGGCCAGTCGAACATGGCCTTTGGCTTGAGCGGGTGCAACCGGCAAGTGGATATTGATAGTGCCAATTATCCGGTGTTGCGGCAGTACAGCGCGCCGTTGGTCACCTCGGATGTGGCGCTCAAGACGATGGTAGGCAGTTGGACGGTTTGCAGTCCTTCGAGCGCCTCGGGATTTTCGGCGGTGGCCTTTTACTTTGGTCGAAAAATCTGCCAAGATCAGGGGTCGGCGATACCTATCGGGTTGTTTGTTTCGTCGGTGGGAGGGACCCGTATTGACCCGTGGTTGGCACCTGAGGGAGCGACGGACATTCCGGTGTTGGCACCCCTTTACAGCCAGAGTATTCTGCCGTGGGGGCCGTTCGCGTTGTTTAACGGCATGGTTTATCCATACTCACCGCTGCCGGCCAAAGGCTTGGTGTGGTATCAGGGCGAAAACAGTGAAAGCACCAGCCAATCCGCCGACAGTTATTTCCTGAAAATGAAAGCGCTGGCACAAGGTTACAAGAGGATGTCAGGCATGGATGACCTGGCGTTTTACTTTGTGCAATTGGCAAATTGGGGCACGCTGCCGACGGACGCCACACCGGTACTGATATCAGGTGGCTGGGATGCGGATACCCGGATTCAGCAGGCGAATGCGATGGCGTTGCCGCACGCCGGAATGGCCTCGGCGCTGGACATCGGGGATTCTGCGGATATGCATCCGCTGGATAAGCTGGACTTGGGTGAACGGTTGGCATTGTGGGCACTCAAGAACGACTATGGCCGGGCCATCACTGAGACCAGCGGCCCGATCCTCAAGGATGTCACTATTTCCGGCAGCACACTGGTGTGCGCATTCGACCACATCGGCAGCGGCCTGATGGTGGGTTCAAAAACTCCCTATCTGCCCACGGCAGAGGTTGTCGGCGGCAGCCTCCAGAAATTTTCCATCGCGGAGGCCACCGGATCCTGGTATGCGGCCACCGCCACCATCGTCGGCAATACCGTGATTGTTTCATCCCCCTCGGTGGCAGCGCCACGCCGTGTCGCCTATGCCTGTTGGCAGAATCCAGTGGGTTGCAATCTCTATAACAAGGAGGGCTTGCCAGCGTCACCATTCTACGTCGATGACGTCAATGCCAAATATATCGTTTCGGCAAGCGCCGGAACCGGCGGCGGCATAAGCCCTGCCGGCACCACCACCTATCTCAAGAGGAAAACCGCCAGCTATACCATTACCCCGGATGCCGGAAAATTCGTTTTGGATGTGACGGTGGACGGCGTCTCTGTGGGCGCAGTCAATTCCTATACCTTTGATCCGCTTTACGCGGGCCATACGATTGCCGCGACCTTCGCAGCGAGCGCGCCGGGATTCACGCTCAATGCCACTGCCAGCGCGGGCGGCAGTTTGAGCCCTAGCGGGGCTATCGGCGTGGTTCAGGGGGCCGGGCAAAGTTTCACCATCACGCCAAGCGGGGGTGCCATTGTCGCCTTGGCAGTCGATGGCCAGCCAATGGGCCAACGCGGCAACTTCACCTTCGCAGATGTGCGAACCAATCACACGCTCGCCGCTACATTTTCCTATCCGCTCAGCGCACAGGCTGGTTATGGCGGCACCATCACCCCGGCTGGCACGACGCTGGTCACTTGTGGTGGCAGCCAGACGTATAACATTGTGGCGGGAAGCGGCTTCACCATTTCAAAAATCACCGTGGACGGCGTGAATGTCGGCAGCGGCAATAGTTATACATTTACCAATGTGACGGCCAGCCATTCGATCACCGCCAGCTTCACCGGCAGCAGCGGCACTGGCAGCATCCCGCAGACCGGCAAGATCTACGGTTCATTCCTAACGGACGCTCTGCCCGCTTCCGGAACCGTTAGTTCGTGGCCATCCTATTTGCCGAGCGGAAAAACCCTCACACCGCAATACACCCCGACAGTCGCCATCATCGACGGCCACAAATTCGTCAATAACGTGGCAAACGATTACGACTGCCTCAATCTCGGCAGCATCGCCTCGCCCATCCCTTGCACCGGTGCCACGGTGGTCGTCGTCGCCAAGCCAACGCGCTTTGGCAGCGATGCGGGCTGGACGTCGATTGTGGACATTTTCTATGACCGGCTGGTTTTGGGAATCCTCAATGGCAGCGGCAAGTTGGTGGTGCGCCGCAATGGGTCGGTGGATACCAGTACGGCCACCATTCCCGATGGCCAGACGAGCATCCTGAGCTTGGTTGTCCAACTGGACGGCAGCTACAAGGTTTATGCTAACGGCACCCAGGTGATGAACATCACCAGCACCAGCAGCCCAGATATGTCGGCGCTCGTGCCAGGTGTCGCAGGCAGTTTCGCTAACAATATCACCTTCGGCCGCAACTGGCCTGACGGATGGACGACCTACAACGGCTATTACGGCGATTCGTTTGTGTACACCACCGCCCTCACCGATGCCGAACGGGTGGGCTTGGAAAATTTTCTAGCCAACCGGCTGACCGCCAGCGGCAGCAGCTATGCGATCACGGCCACGGCCGGCAGTGGTGGCTCGATCAGTCCGGCCGGTGCGGTCATCGTCAATGCCGGAGCCAATCAGGCGTTTACCATCACGCCCAATACCGGCTACGCCATCGCTGGAGTGACGGTGGACGGCAGCAGCGTCGGAGCGCTGGCAAGTTATACATTCAGCGGGGTGGCCGCGACGCACACGATTGCCGCCACATTTGTTGCAACGGGCAACACGCCGCCGAGTATTTCCAGTGTGGCAAACCAATCCATCATGGCCAATGCCGCCACTGCGGCGATGGCTTTCAGCGTGAGTGATAGCGAAACCGCCGCATCAGCTCTAACGGTGAGCGCGGTTTCCTCCAACACCAGCTTGGTGCCGAACACCAACATTGTGCTAGGCGGCAGTGGTGCCACCCGAACCGTGCAAGTCACTCCAGCCGCCAACCAGACCGGCAGCACAACCATCACCCTCAGCGTGAGTGATGGTACGGCTTCGACTCCGACGTCCTTCACCGTGACGGTGGTCGCGGTGGGTGCGGCCAAAGTCATTAGCATCAACGTCGGTTACAACGGTGCCCTGGCTTCCAGTGATATTGCCGGGGTCATTCCGGCGGCGCACTGGAATGACTTGTCTGGTGCCACTAACAATCCATCATCTGTGGCGTTGGTGGACGAGAGCGGCAATCCGGTGCCCGGCATGACGGCTAGTTTTCAAGGCAGTGGCAACACCTTCAATTGGAACGGTGTGCCAAGCCAGACGATGCTTTCGGGGTTTTTGAACGGGACTCCGATGTCAGTCAGTCTAACTAATATACCGTTCACAACCTATGACGCATACATTTACTATGCGGGTTTTAGTTCAAACTATTCGCTGACTTGGCAAGCGACCAACACCGGCACGTCCACATTATTGGGAACGCAATATTCGGTGCGTGGCGGCAAGTCTTCGGTGCAATTGTTTTCCGTCATCGGATTTGTCCAAAGCCAGTATCCAACCCAAGCCTTGGCGGATGCGGCGGCCACGGGCAACGGCGGCAATTGGCTCAAGTTCACGGGGTTGAGTGCCAGCAATCTCAAGCTGGCGGAAATCAGCTCTAACGGAAGCAATCAGAACGGATTTTCCGGCATCCAGATTGTCAACACCGCCGTTGCGCCAAGTTCGCCCTATGCCACCTGGGCCGCCAATCCCGCGCAGAGTCTCAGCGCCGGCGTCAACGACGGTCCTCTGGCCGATCCCGATCATGACGGCATCTCGAATTTGTTGGAATTTGTCTTAGGAGGAGCGCCGATGGTTGCCTCGCAGGTGATATTGCCGACTATCACAAATTCCGGTGGAGCCTGGTTTTTCGAGTACCAGCGGAGTGTTTCGTCGCTACCGCCGGCGACAGCCCAGGAAGTGGACTACGGCAGTGATCTTATCGGTTGGACGGCGCTGAGCATTCCGGCCACCAGCGCCGGCCCGGTGACGATCACGCCTGGCAGTTCGTTCGACCATGTGAAAGTGAGCATTCCTGCGCTAGGTGCCAAGACCTTCATCCGGCTCAAGGTCACCCAGCCGTAGTTGCAGGGAGAGGGGCTCACCTGTTAGCCCTTTAACGTCTGCAATCAGCAGGGTTGTGTAGTGGGAGATGGTTGCGCGTGATAGGAAATAGCCAGGATCGGGGAGATTGCAGTAAGGGGACAGGCCAATTCACGGCCATTCGCAAATTAGCCAATGGATTCGCGGATTTGGCATTGTCCCGGCGGGTGGGATCATGTTTCATCGGGGCCGAGTACCCGGCCTGCGGCCATCCCGCAGGTTTTGTGCTGCCACCCTTTTGATCCTGCCGCCCCTATGAAATCCACATCCCGCCGTGCTGTCCTGGCCATTTTGCTTGGCGGTCTTGCAGCTATGAGCCAGCCCGTGGCCGGGCAATCGCCCAGTGCGAGCATTCGCGTCGATGTGGCGCAAGCGCAGCAGCCGGTGTCGCCGACGCTTTACGGGATATTCATGGAGGAGATCAGTCATGCGTTCGATGGGGGCATATACGCCGAACTCATTCAGAACAGGAGCTTTGAGGAAGGGGTATTGCCGCCGGGCATGAAGCTGGTGAAGAAGGATGACGGAGCCCTCAAGATGGAGTTGGAAAAACTCCCGGCAGGCGTTCCCCAGGATAAGTGGCCTATCCCTTGGCCGTGGTTCAATAATTGCGGCTGGCAGCCCGATCGCGCTTTGTTAGGCTGGTCGATGGTCAACCACGGCGGAGCCAGTGGCGAGATGAAACTCACCGATGCCAATCCGATGAATGCCGCATCCAGCCGCTCGCTTGCGATGAAAATAGCGGCTCCCAGCGAGTCCACCGGCCGCTGCACATTGATCAACACCGGCTACTGGGGCATCTCCGTGCAGGCAAATGCCAGTTATGATTTGAAATGGTACCTGCGCCCAGGCACCTTCCAGGGCACCGTGTCCGCCACCCTCGAATCCAAGGATGGCAAGGTGCTCGCCCAACACGATTTCGGAAATATCTCCCCGGGCAATACTTGGCAACAGCTAACCGCTAAATTGTTAGCCACCGCCAGTGATCCTGAGGCACGCTTTGTATTGTCATTTCGCGGGACCGGGGAGTTGCAGGTGGACTGGGTGTCGTTGTTTCCCCCGACCTACAAGAATCGCCCCAACGGCTTGCGGGTGGATCTGGCGAAGCATCTTGAGGCCCTCAAGCCGTCGTTCATCCGCTATCCAGGTGGGTGTTATGTGGAGGGTCTGTCATGGGAATCGGCACCGGATTGGCGTAAGATGGTGTGCCCGCCCGAAGAGCGGCCGGGCCAGTGGGGGTATTGGCAATACCGGTCCACCGATGGCTTCGGCTATCATGAATTCCTGCAATTCTGTGAGGACATCGGCTCCGATGCAATGTATGTGGCATTTTGCGGCATGACCGTGCATCCGGACAACAACGTGCCCCTCGACCAGCTCGACCCGGTGATCCAACAGGCGCTAGATGCCATTGAATACGCGCTCGGTCCGGTGAGTTCAAAATGGGGCGCAGTGCGGGCCAAGATGGGCCATCCCAAGACGTTTCCCCTCAAATACATTGAAATCGGCAACGAACATCCGCCGGCGATTTACGGCGACTACTACAAGAAATTCCGCGCCGCAATCAAGGCGAAGTACCCGCAAATGACCGTCATCATGAGCATGTACTGGAGCGGCCTCAACCCGCCGGCCATCGCCAAGGCAGGCGACGAGGCGATTGATGTGGTTGATGAGCATTCCTACCGGCCGTCGGGCTGGATCCGCAACAACTTTGATTACTTCGACAAATACCCCCGCAAACCTTGGAAAATCTATGTCGGCGAATACGCCCATCATCACGGTGGCGGCGACTGGAGCGCGGCGATGGATGACTCCGTCTATCTGATGATGTTGGAGCGCAACGGCGATCTGGTCAAGATGGCGAGTTATGCGCCGCTTTTCGTCAACGTCCACAACAGTTGTTGGGGCGTGAACCTCATCGAGTTCGATTCTTCGCGCAGCTTCGTGCACTCGTCCTATCAGGTGCAGAAGACCTACGTCGAAAACCGCCCAGACGTGAATCTGGCCACTGCCGTGGAAGTGTTGCCCAAGCCAGACCCGGCCCAGCCGTTGTTTGAAGGCAAGTTCGGCCTCGGCTCATGGAACACCGCCAATGAATTCAAGGAATTGCGCATCTATGACGCCAACAACAAGCTCGTGCTCAGCGAGGATTTCGCCAATCTGGAGCGCTGGGAAACCCCGGGCATCGGCCAATGGAAAACCGAGAACGGAGTGCTCAAACAAACCGACACCACCCGCGGCCCGATCAGTTTGTTCCTCAAGGAGAAGCTCAAGTCCGGGCGCGTCACGGTCAAGGCGCGCAGGGTGGGTGGCAGCGAAGGATTTTTGATGTTCTTCCACGCCGACGGGCCGGAGCGCTTTATGTTCTGCAACTACGGCGCCGCTCAAAACCATTTCTCCGCCATCCAGGGCACCCCATCCAACGGCATCGCCACCAGGGGCGGCGGCGATATTCAGGGTCCCATCGATAACGAGAGATGGTATGATATCAGTCTTATCCTAACGAATAATTCGGCGGAGGCTCTGCTCGACGGCAAGCGCGTCAGCAAACTTGAAGCGGATGTGATGCCTGCATTTTTTGCCAGTTCGGGTTATCAGAAAAAGGACAGCACGGTGGTGGTCAAGGCCACCAACTACAACGCCACCCCGTTGGTTGCCTCGATCCAACTCGCCGGGGTAACCAGCGTTGCTGCCAGCGGACAGCATATCGTCATCCGTGCTGATAAACCGGAGGCCGAGAACACCCTCGATTCACCCAACCGCATCGTGCCGCAGTTATTACCGTTAGACCATTGCGCGAAGAGTTTCCAAGTCACCCTGCCGCCATTTTCAGTCAACGTGCTGCGCATCCAAGCCAAGTGATGCCGTCCCCATCTCTCAATCCATCATAACCCCGAACCCTATGTCAAAACCATACAACCGAACCGGAATGAAGAACACCGCAACATGGACCGCCAGCGTCCTGCTGGCATGCGCTGCGGCATGCACCGCGCAATCCACTATCAGCGTCAGCGTTGACAAACCCGGCATCAAGGTGAGTCCCACGCTCTGGGGCATCTTCTTCGAGGATATCAACCTCTCGGCTGACGGCGGATTGTACGCTGAGCTTGTTAGAAACCGTTCATTCGAGGATTCGGACCAACCGGAAAGCTGGGCTATCAAGGCCGGCGGCACCGCCAAGGCTGAAATGAGCGTCGATGCTACCAAACCAGTGAGCGCGAAAAACCCACATTCACTCAAGGTCACGGTAAGTGGCAGCGGCAGCGCGGGAGTTGCCAACAGTGGTTATTATGGCATGTCCGTCATCAAGGGAGATACCTATCAATTGTCGCTAGACGCCCGCGGCGGAGCGGATTTTGCCGGACCTCTAACTGTCACGCTGGAGGCTGCCGACGGCGCGGTGTGCGCGACGGGGCAGATTGACGGCCTGACGCCCGAGTGGAAGCCCTACAAGTTATCGCTGAAGGCGGCGGCCACCGACCCGAAGGCGCGGTTGGTCATCAGTTCGGGCAAGCCCGGCACATTTTGGCTGGATATGGTTTCACTTTTTCCGGAGAAGACATGGAAAGGTCATGGTTTCCGCAGCGACCTCTTTGAGATGTTATTGGCACTCAAGCCTGCATTTGTGAGATTTCCCGGGGGTTGTTGGGTTGAGGGGGACACGATGAAGGAAGCGTATCGTTGGAAGCAGACGATCGGTGATATTTCGGAACGGCGCACTCAGAATAACATCTGGGGATACAAGGCCACCCACGGCATCGGTTATCATGAATATCTGGTGATGTGTGAAGACCTCGGTGCAGAACCTCTGTTTGATATCAACTGCGGCATGTCGCATCGGGAAAACGTCCCCATGAACCAGATGCAGGAATACGTCCAGGACGCCCTCGACGCCATCGAGTATGCTAACGGCCCGGCCGACAGCAAATGGGGAGCGTTGCGTGCCAAGGCCGGCCATCCGGCGCCGTTCCACCTCAAGATGATGGAGATTGGCAATGAAAACGGTGGTGCGGCTTACAACGAGCGCTATGCCTTGTTTCATGATGCGATCAAGGCCAAGTGGCCGGACATGCAACTCATTGCCAACGTCTGGGGCGGCATGCCGTCTAACCGAGAGATCGGCATTGTGGACGAGCATTACTATAGCAACCCGGAATTTTTCATCAACAACTCGCACAAGTACGACAATTATGATCGCAGCAAGTTCAAGGTGTTTGTAGGTGAATACGCTGTGACCGAGGGGACGGGGCAGGGGAGTTTGCGTGGGGCCGTCGGAGAGGCGGCGTTCATGACCGGTTTGGAGCGCAACTCCGATGTGGTGGTGCTCGCCTCGTATGCGCCGTTGTTTGTCAACATCAATCACAAGCGCTGGAACCCAGATTTGATCAACTTCGATAGCGCGAAGGCTTATGGGATTCCGTCCTATCATGTGCAGAAGATGTTTGCTGATCACCGCGGTGCCGTTGTTCTGCCCGTCGATGTCAAGTCGTCGGATACCATTGATGCCATCACCGGCATGGTTGGAGTGGGCACTTGGAACACGCAGGCAGAATACAAGGATATCAGGGTGCAGCGCGGCAACGATACGCTGCTCAAGTGTGATTTTGCGGATGGCACCAAAGGCTGGAAGCTTCATGGCGGCGAGTGGAAGGTGAACGCCGGGGTGTTAGGGCAGACAGCTGGCGGCACGGACTTCCGAGCCGTCACTGGCGACCCTGGCTGGAGCAACTACACCTACACGCTCAAGGCCCGCAAGACCGGCGGCGACGAGGGATTCCTGGTGATTTTCGGGATGGATGGCGGCGCCGGAAAATCCTGGTGGAACATCGGCGGATGGGGGAATTCCAAGCATTGCATCGAGATGCCGGGTGGCAGCAGTCCCACCGTAAATGGCCACGTCGAGACGGGTCGCTGGTATGACATCAAGGTGGAAGTGATGGGTTCCAGTGTGAAGTGTTATTTGGATGGCAAACTCATCCAGAAAGCCGAGCGGCCGGCTGTACGCTCGCTTCACGTATCTTCAACTCTCTCGGCGGACGGCAAGGAGATCATCCTCAAGGTTGTCAACGCTTCTAGCAGCGACCAAGCCACAACCGTCAAGCTTGACGGCGCAAAGAAAATTGCGGCCCGAGCCAAAGCGATTGTGCTGACTTCCAAGAATGCGATGGACGAGAATTCCATCGCGGAGCCAGCCAAGGTGGCACCCGTCGAAGCTGAGATATCTAATGCCGCGCCGAGTTTCACCCACTCGTTTCCGGCCAATTCGGTGACTGTGATCAGGTTGCAGAAGGAATGACCGTCACAGTTCCTGATCTCGGTGGAAATGGATTGGGTGCATGACAAAAGCCTTCAATTAGGCAGCGAAAGGGAGCCTCAGAACTCAGTGTTCGACCTCAAATCGGGGTCGAGCATGCTCTAATCCCTTGAAATTGCGGTCAAGCTCAGGAGCCGGGCAAGAATATTTGTCGCTTGTAAAACGTTCTTAAAGAATGACTTTTGCTTACTGCGCCAAGCTCCCGAAGAGGGAACATTCGTTTCGAGGCCACTAGGTCGGGTGGCCGGGCGGGGCTGCTACCGACCGCTTGGCGTGCCCGCTTGAACTGCCCGTCAGCGATTTTCGCCGCAGGGATTTGCTTTGGCGAACCAGATACCATAAACCACCTATGCCTACGGCCATGAAGGGGATGGGGAATAAGCCGAAGAGCGCCGACCATCCGGGGCCGCAGTTGCGAACGGCCTCCCACGGTTGGTTAGGATTGACATAACAGGTGATGGTCTTGCCCGGTGGGTTGGCACGCACGAGCGCCTCTTTGCCCGAGCGGCCGCTGGAACTTGCTTGAATGAAGTCGCTGCGATTCGAGTGGTAAGGCTTGCCGGCAAATGTGTATTGATAGAAAATGTCCACCTTGTAGGTGCTGCCGCCCTTGTTTCCTGAGGATATGGCGATGCGGCTCCACTGGACGGTGGCGGGAGTGGCAACCCATGACTGGCTGATCCACAGGTGCTTCACCAGCGGCACACTGATGAAGCAAAACATGCCGCATCCAGCAGCGGCAAACAGCCCGAAGAATGGCACGCCGATGGCTGCTGGAAAATTCTCAGCGCCGCCTCCGCCACGCACTTGGCGGATGTTTTGCAGCAGCAAACCCACGCCGACGCCCACGAAACAGAGGCCAAATCCGCCGAACGCCAGGCTGCCCCACAGGTCGTCGCGCTTGACCATCAGTGCGGCAGTGTCCGGATTCTGTGGATCGACCAGGCAGACGGGGTCTGATGCAGTTAGATACTGCTGTTGCAAGGCAGCTAGTTTTTCATAGTCCTTGTCGCGATCTTGGGCGATGGTCTGGGACGTGGCCGGGGGCTTGGTGGTTGGCGCTTTTGGTGGATAGAGGCAGTGGCCACAGTGTTGGCGGCCGCCCGTCTCGTAATGGAACGTGAGCTTGACACTGAAGGGCTCATCTTGGCTCGGGTCGTCGAGGATTTGAAATTCGTCGATCGCGCAAGGCACGTGCTGCCATGCCGATTGGGTGAGCGAGCGCCAAGCGGATTTACTGCCGACGGCGACAAACACGCTACTGAAGCAGATCCAAACCAAGGCGAAGATGATGCCGCCGATACCGCCTGCTGCGGTTCCTGCCTGGCGGGCTGCGGTTGAGTTGCGGCGTGAGGTGATGCGTTTGATCATTGACCGCGATAGGTTATGGCTCCGACGATGGGTGACAAGTGGTTACTTTAGAAATCCCGGGCTGGCTTGACGGTGCCTAATCCTGTTAGTTTGGCGCTTAGCGTCATGTCTTGGCCGGCGGGCAAGGTGACTTGGCGCGGAGCGGGTTCGTTGGGAAACGACACCTCCACCGTCTGGCTAACGGCGGAGCGCAAGGTGGCGGAAATTTCGTTAGGCGACCAGCGCAGCATGCGCACTTCGATGTTGCCGACGCAGCGGGCACCGGCGAGTGATCCGGTTGGCCACTGTGGCGGAAGCGCGGGTAGCAGGTCCAGATGGCCGGGGCGCGAGTCCACCAGCATGCGCAACACAACGGCGGGCAGACCACCGCAAATGTCGGTGTTGAAGAGGCTG
>CAIKHZ010000318.1 GCA_903827375.1 Akkermansiaceae bacterium | reverse complement strand
GTTTGGGCGAGGCGGGCTGCGTCATCGAGATTGGCGGCTGCGGTGGTGAGGGCCTGCAAGGATTGGAAAAGGGCGCAGCGGGCTGGCAAGCCGGCCACGCGATTGGTCTCGCGGTTGGCGACGATGAGTATTTGTAGGGTGCGCGACTCGGCCTTGCTGCCTTTGAGGTCGGTGGCCACCAGTTTGCAGGAGACGACGTCGCCAGCTTTGGCTCCGGTGTTGGCGAGATCCCATTCCTGTTCGATGTGGGTCTGGCGCCCCGAGTTTTGTTGGAGCATGGTTTCCGTCCATGGACCCTCGTTGACCTTTACCAATTGGGCGATTCGGGCCAGGCCAATATCATCGCCAGCGTTAGCGACCAAGGTGACGCTCTGATCGGCCGCCGCCACCAAATCCTGGTCGGGCTCCTCCAACTTGAGGGTGGGCGGCAGGTCTGGTTCGGCACGCACTTCGTATTCCGGGCTGAATTTATTTTCAAAGGCGGTGCCGCTGGCCACCAGATAGACGCGGTAGCTGCCCGAGGCTCTGAGTGGCACCCGGGCGTTCATCCGGCCGTCGGGCAGGGCGGCGAGTGGGATGACGGAATTGTGCAGCCCTTGTTCGAGGCGCAACTCACCCCGCGCCACCGGCTGACTGGTGGTGATGGTCACATCCACCTCGGACCCTTCCAGGCCCGCAAGATCCCCACCGTTCTCCCGCAATGATTTGATGGGAATTTGCGAGTAGTCAGGAAAATGATACGTCTTTTCAAACGCCACCTCGTAGGGGCGGGCAATGGCGGTTAGGTCGTAGCGGCGGGTGAGGGCGTCGCCGGCCTGCACGCGGTAGCGCAGGTTTTCGCGGCCAATCTGGATGGCGGTGGCGAAGCGGCCCTTGCCCAATGGCGTCATCTCGGTCACCACGCGGCCTTGGCTGGCACCTTCGGTTTCCAGTCTTGCACTGGTGGCAGGAGCTCCCTGCAACTCAATTTCAAGGCGTAGGGCGTCGCCTTGGGGCACCGTTTGGCTGGCGGGGTTGGGTTCGAGGATGACGATGCGGGTGGCTGACACGCGGTCGAGGTTGGCACCGGGCATCAGGGCGCGCAGCATGAGGGTGCCAAAGCGCAGGCCGCTGACGGCTACGAGAGTGGCGACGAGCAGCCCGATGACAGCCGTGACATGGATATAGCGTTTGAGCAGGCCGACAGGCAGCAGTGACTTGACCTTCAATTCGCGCACCCGAAGAGACACGTCGGACTGCACCAAGGCGCGGAATTGCGCTGAATCCAGGCCAGCGCCAGTGGAGCGGCCGAGTTCGACCGCCGAGAGCAAATCCTCGCGCAATGCCGGTGCGGCGTACTCGACGAGGCGGGCGAGTTGCCGTGCGTCAGGCACGTCTAACAGCGGTCGCAACCACAGCCGCCATGCCACACCGAGCACCGCCGCGTAGGCCGTCATGCTCAGTGACCAGCGCAGCCATTCGCGCAGCAGCGGCAGCCAGTAGTCGAGCGCGGCGACCACTAACATGGCGGCGATGAGCATAGCGAGGGTGGCCAGGCCGCCGCGCAGCAGGATGAGACGCCGCCGACGCCGGGCAAACGCAGCCAGCATTTGCACAATGACGGGATCAGGATGGGAATTCATGGGATGAAAAATGTTAGGTCCGAGAATTGGCGGTGGTTCAGAGCATGCCGACGCGTTTGCGGATGAGCCATTCTAGGGTGAGGAGGGTGACGATGAGGGCGAACCACCAGCGGCTTTCGAGCAGGAGGGATTCGCTTTCGCGGATATTGCCTGCGGCCAGCGGCTCGAGTTGGCTGACGAGTTCATCGGCTTGTTCCTCGCGGCAATAGTGGCCGCCGCTGGTTTGCGCGATCTGGCCCAGCAATTCCTCGTTGATGCTCAGCAGCGAGCGCTCGGCATTCTGGCGAGGCTCCACTTTGAACCCGGCCCGCACCTTGATCTGGCCTTCGGGAATAGCTGCCGTTTCCACCGTTACCTGATATTCGCCAGCTTCCAACGCTGCCGTCTTGCCACGGAAAACCCCGCCCGGATCCGGGCTCAGGCCGATATTGGCTACCCGGGTGCCGTCGCGCCAGAGCACGGCTGCCACGGTGGCTTCAGTGACGGTTTTGCCTTCGCCGCTTCGCAAACGCACCCGTAGGTCGGCGTGCTCGCCGGGTTGATAGGTCAGCTTGCCTGCATCCAGCGAAAGGCACTTGTCACGGGCCGAAAACGGTTCTTCTAGGACAAAGGCAGCGATCTGGTTCCAGAATCTAACGTGATAGGTGTCGGCCACCTCGAAGCGCCAGCGCCATGAGTCGTCGAATGCGTGGTAGTACACTTGGCCGTTGCCAAACGGCCGCAGCAGCGCCAACGGCACGCGGCCAGCTGCCGACTCACCTTCGATGAGCACCTCGGCACCGGCGAGCGGAGTGACAGCGGCGAGCGAGCGGGGGACGGGCAGTTTGGCCCAGATGCCCGCGTTGGCGGCGGGTTCCGAGCTGAGAGAGAAGGGGGCGAGTTCGGCGGCCCGGCCAGTTAGAGCTAGCCCGGTTAGACCACCGGTGCTTTTGGTATTGGGGAAAGCCACCGGGAGGAGTGGGCTCAGCGGGGTATCGGCGTATTCGTGGAGGTGGCTGCGGGCGCCGTCGATGAAGATCAATCCTCCGCCGCGTTTGCCGACGAAATCGGCTAGCCAGAGGCATTCCTCGGGTTTGAGCAGGTCTTTGGGAACGTCGCCAAAGATGACCAGTTCGTAGGTATCGAGGGTCGCCTTGTCGGCCGGAAACATTCCCTCCTTGGTGCCGCGCACAAAGCCGGTGGCGGCCTTCATGCCTCCGATTACCGTGTTGACGTCCCACTTTTCGTCGCGTTGATAGAGGTTTTTCAAGTAGCGGGTTTCCCAGCGCGAGCGGCCGTCTAGCAGGAGGATTTTTCGTTTCTGTGTGACGGCTCGGAAGCGGATCTGGCTTTTATTGTTAGATAATTCTTGTTCGCCATCGGCAGGGGAGACGCTGACGGTGAGGTCGATGGCGACGGCGGATGTTTCGGCACCCTGGGGGAGTGCTTTGAGGCGTGAGGCGGCGAGTTCCTTGACCGGAAACTCGAAGGGCATGCTGCGGTGGAGTTTGGCCTCGGTGACGAGTTGCTGTTGCCACACCAGTTTGTCGCCATCGTTGATGCTCAGGGTGATGGGCAGGCCGGCGCTTACTTCCTCCTTGAGCACAATTTCGCCCCGCACCACATCCTCGTGGAAAACACTCTCCGGCACACTCGTGCTAACAATCGCCATGTCGCGCGGCGCACTCTCGCTGCCCGTTCCCAGCGTGAACACCGGCAGCTTCTTGCCGGCCAGCACCTGCGCAGTCTCTAACGGTGGATCTCCCGAGTTCTGCTGGCCGTCGGATATAAGCAGCACCGCCCCGGGCCCGGCCTTCGACTGGCTGCTCACCGCGTAGGCCAGTCCGGCGGTTAGGTCGGTGATGGAACCTAGCGGCTTTGGCAGTGCCTCGGGCCGCGGCGTCTCACGGGTGGCGGATTGCCAGATGGGTTTGACCTCGCCGTTGTCGATGGATGCGAGTTGCAGTTCAAACTTGTCGGCGAGTTTTTCGAGCAAGCCGGTTCCGGGTTTGTCGCCTAGCAACAATGCCTGGACCCGCTGCCAGCGGGGAAGCGCGTCAAATTTGGCTATGGCGTTTTTGACGATTGGGTTGGGGTTGGCGGCGAGGTCGGTGGATGAAGGTGCGTGATCGAGGTTGATGGCACCGGGTTCGAGCATGCCGAGGCGCTCAAGGATACGCAGCTTGCGGCGGGCATCCATCCCGGGGTCAGCCAGTTGCATGCTTTCCGAACCATCCACCAGAATCGTCAGGCGGGCGAGTTGACCGATGACCGTGCGGTGATGAATCAACGGACCACCTAACAAAATAACAATGAGGAACACAGCGGTGGCGCGCAGCAGCGGCAGCAGCAGGCGGAACAGCGGGCGCATGGCGGCGGCCTCGCGGCGGTAGAGGAGCCAGGCGGTGAGGGCGGCGATGAGGGCGGCGCAGAGTCCGGCATACCACGGCCATTCGCCGGCCCAGCGCAGGGAATGGGTGACGGTTTCGTGGTTCATGATCTGGCACCTCCGCGGGCGAATTTTTGTTGGAGAAGGAGTTCGGCAAAGAGCAGCGCCAGCAATCCTAGCAGAGTCCACCGCCACAGTTCATGGCCGTAGCGTTGGACGTTTTCGAGGGCTTTGAATTCTGCGGCGCTGTGGACGAGTTGGAGGCCGTGGGATTTCGCCATGGCCTGAATCTCCGACGGGCTCAGCCGCTCTAGGTCAGACTCCGCACGGTCGGCGTTGATCGCGAAATGCACTGGCGGACCGTCGGTTGGCAACAACGTGTACAAGCCGGGCCGTTGGGTAAGTTTGTATTCGACCACTCCGCGAGCGCCTTGGCTAACGACTGGCACGTCCACGGTGCTGGTGTCCGGCAGGGTGAGTTTGGCGGTTTTGCCAGCGGCGTCGGCGGGGAGAAACGCGACGAGTGGTTCGCCGACGCGGAGGTTGCGTGGTGGATAGACGTTGGAAGCTAACGATACGCAGAGGCGCTGGACCAGTGGCACGTACACCGGGCGCGTTGGCAGATTGCTCCAACTGCTGTCCAAGGCAGTGGCGCAGGCAATGACACGACCCTTGCCGAACGGCTTTTCTGCTAGAAATGGTTCGCCGTTAGCGAGGCGTGCCATGACTAACGGGTCTGTCGGGTGGCCGGTGGTGGCGGGAGGTTTGAGTTGGAACCATGACTTGAGCGCCAATTCTGCGAGGCTGCCATTGCGGGGGTCGTTGAACATCTCGAGGGCCGGATGCTCGAAGCGCTGGCTGAGCACGCCCATGGTCGGAGCACCTTCTTTCAGGTCGCCGGCCCGCGCGCCCAGCGGCAGCGGCGCAACCTTGGCAAACGGTCCGTTCCACCACGCCGCATCGCTGCCCTCGCCCGGAAATACCAGCAAACCGCCGCCTTGCCCGACAAATTCTTCGAGCGCCTTGAGCGGTGCGTCTCCCAGCGTGGCGACGTTGGCCAGCACCACCACAGCCGCCCCCGCAATCTGTGAGGCCCGTAAATCAGTGGCCGCCACGACCGTCGTCTCTATCAAATCCGCCTGTTCCACCTTGCCCGCCGTGAAAGGCGAGAGGGCGATCCGGGCAAATCCGGTGGCACTTTTGAGGTCATCCGGGGTGGCACCTGGGGAGCCATCCACCAGCAGCACCTCCAGTTGCTCGCGCACCGGGATGCTTGCTAGATAACTGTTGTCGGCGTTGACCGCATCCGCCTCGGTGGATATCTCCACGACGTGTGAACCCGCCCGGTCAAACACATGGCTGAAGAGCACTTGCCCCTGAGACTTGGCCCCTAGCGAAACTTGCGAGGTCCCTTGCTCGCGGCCATCGACCTTCATCGTCACCCGCAGGTCGGGCCGGGCGCTGTCGCCAAAGTTATGCAAATTGGCGCGGAGTTGTACTTTTTGGCCGATGCCGACCATGAGCTTGGAAAATTCCACCGACTCGACGGCGACGTTTTCCTTGGCCTCGACGCCGACGTCCCACAAGGTGATGGTGGGTGGGGCCGGGAGCTTGCGCAACCGCTTCAATGCTTGCCCTAACGCCTCGTCCTCGGTGCGGGGAAAGCTCACCCGCTGAAAATCGGTTAGCATGACTACCTGGCGGGTGGCCTCGGTCATTTTGGCGAGGGTGCCGGCGACTTGTTCGAGCGCCCGGGGCACTCGAGCCATGCCGTAGCCGCAGCCCGCTTTGGAAAGTGCCTGGGTCACCCGGGTGAGGTCGCGTGTGGGTTCATCCAATAATCCGGTGTCCTCGCCCATCAGGAAGATATAGGCTTCCGAGCCGCGTCTTAGATTGCCGACGAGGCGCTGGGTTTCGTCTCGTGCGAGGCTGAAGTTGCTGGTTCCTGCGTGGCCAGCTTCCATCGAATAACTATTGTCCAAGACCACCGCAGTGGCAGTGGGACGTTCTCCTAACAATCCAGCGGCACCCTGCCACATCGGCCGTGCCATCATCAGTGCGAGCAGCAGCGGAATGGCGCAGCGGATTGCCAGCAAGATCCATTGTTCTATTTTGAGGCGTTTTTGATTGGTGCGCAGCACGGCGCTGAGCAGGTGCATGGCACCCCACTGGACGACCTTGAAGCGGCTTTTGTGAAACAGGTGGATGATCAGCGGGATGGCACCTGCGGCCAGCCCGCCCAACATGGCTAGGTTGAGGAAATTCATCTGCGTCCGAGCCTCCGGGTCATGTAGGCGGCCAGCGCGTTGGCGTACGGCTCGTCGGTGCAGAAGGGAACCAGGTCGATGTTATGGCGGCGGCAGCCGCGCACCAAGCTGTCGCGGAAGGTGGCCAGATTTTCCAGATACGTTTGGCGCAGCATGGCAGGGTCCAACAAATGTTTGACGCCAGCCTGCTCCAGGCAATCGAACTGGGTCCAGGTTTTGAAGGGAAACTCGAGTTCGTCGCGATCCCAGATTTGGAAGACGAGGATTTCGTGGTGGGCATGGCGGAAGTGGGCCAGGGCCTTGAGGAAACTCGCCACCTCGCCAAAGCAGTCGGATAGGATAATGAGCAATCCGCGGCGGTGCAGCTTGGCCTCCAACTCGTGGAAGACATCTCCCAAATCCGTTTCGCCGCCAGGCTGGCCTTTTTCCAATTCGTCGAGGATTACCCGCAGATGACTCACCCGCGAACGCGGCGGTATGTGCCTCCGGATCTGCGTGTCAAACGTCGTTAGGCCCACTCCATCCGCCTGGTGCACCATCATGTAGGCGAGGCAGGCGGCCAGCTTGGTGGCATATTCGTATTTGGTCACCCCGCCGGCGCTGGTGCCGGCATAATTCATTGAGCCGCTGCGATCCAGAATGAGGGTGGAACGCAGGTTGGTTTCCTCCTCGTATTCGCGGATGTAATGGCGGTCGCTGCGGGCAAACACACTCCAATCGAGGCGGCGGATTTCATCGCCCGGCACGTATTGCCGGTGTTGCTTGAACTCCACGCTGTATCCCTTGTGGGGAGATCGGTGGAAGCCGCTGGTAAAACCCTCCACCACCTGCCGCGCCAATACCTGAAGGTTGGTGATGCGCTGTAGATCGCTGGGTTTGAGAAAATCACTGACGTGGGCCATGGTCGCAGGTATGGGCTGTTAGGTGGCGGACCGCGGCCCGCCTTGGATCGGTCCGCTTACAATGCGCGTTTGGCCTCGCCACGTGGCACCACCTTGAGGATGCGGGTGATGATCTCATCGACGCTTATGCCGTCCGCTTCGGCGTTGAAGGTGGGCACAATGCGGTGGCGCATGATTGGCCGGGCCAGCGCCTCGACGTCGTCGATGGTCACGTGAAAGCGGCCGCGCAGCAGGGCGCGGACTTTGCCGGCGAGGACCAGGTTTTGGCAGGCCCGAGGGCCGGCACCCCAAGCGACCAGATCTTTAACGAAGCTCGGGGCTCCGGGTTCGTCGGGGCGTGTGAAGCGCACCAAGTCGAGAATGAAGTCCGTGACGTGCTCGGGCACCGGCACTTTGCGCACCGTTTGCTGGAGGGCAAGGATTTGCTCACCACTGAGCACCGGCTGGATTTTGGCCTCAAAAGTGCCGGTGGTGCGGGCGAGAATCTCGCGTTCCTCCTCGCGGCTGGGGTACACCACCTTCACCAGGAAAATGAAGCGGTCGCGCTGGGCTTCCGGCAGCGGATAGGTGCCTTCCTGCTCGATCGGATTTTGGGTGGCCAGGACAAAGAACGGTTGGTCGAGCGCCAACGTGTGGCCGCCGACGGTGACGGTCTTTTCCTGCATGGCCTCCAACAGGGCGGCCTGGGTCTTGGGAGGGGTTCGGTTGATTTCGTCGGCTAGCAACATTTGAGTGAACACCGGCCCGCTTTGAAAAACGAACGAGCGGCGGCCGGTTTCCGGATCCTCCTGGATAATGTCGGTGCCGGTGATGTCGCTGGGCATCAGATCGGGTGTGAACTGGATCCGTCGGAACGACAGCGCCAAGGCCTGCGACAAGGTGCGGATCATCGCTGTTTTGGCCAGTCCGGGCACCCCTTCCAGCAGACAGTGGCCGCCTGCCAGCACCGCAATGACCAATTGCTCGATCACTTCACTCTGGCCGACAATGAATTTGCCCATCTCCGCGACAATTTTCTGATAGCTCTCGACCAGCAGCGCTGCGGCCGCGCGGTCATCGAGCACAACCGGGGCAGCGGCTGCAGGGGAGGGGAGTGGGTTGGTTGGAGGGTCTTGATTTGGCATGCCGCCCCCATACTTGCCAAGGCTGCGGGGTTCTTTCAAATGATAGGTGGCTGCGATCGTAAAAGGGGAATTTTGCCCGGATTTCAGGGTTCCTTGGCTAGGGCGGGCAGGGTGACGCTAGCCTGCTTGCCATCGCGGAAGATTCGCAGGCTGGTGGCTTGAACGGCGGCGGAGGCGGCCAGGTGGAGGAGCAGTTCGTTGGTGTCGGAGATTTGGGATTGGTTGACTGCGAGGATCAGATCGCCGGGTTGGACGCGGCCATCGGCGAGAGATTTGGGGGTGACGTGGGTGATGACGGCACCGCGAAACCCGCGGAGTTGTTCTGGCAGCGAGAGGTCGCGGGCGGCGATGCCGATGGCTTTGAGAACTTGATTCGGATCGCGCTTGCCGCCCGGCGTTTTTCCATCATCCGTCTTGCTGGCATCCGCCTCGGCGGGCGTGCTCTCGGCAATGTCCGCCTTGATCTCCAACGTCTCTCCACGACGCCAAATCTTGAGCGTGGCCTTCTGGCCGGCGCGGCTGCGCTGGACCAATGCGATCAGCTGGGACGTCGAGTGAATCGATTCACCATTGAAGCTGAGAACCACATCCCACGGCTGAATACCAGCCGCCGCAGCGGGTGAACCGGGTGAAATCCCTAACACCGCAGCCCCGCTCTCACCTTGGAAGTTGATGGCTGAGCGCACCGTCCGATCGAGGTCGCGCATCTGCACGCCGAGGAACCCTCGAAGCGGCCGACCCCGCTCCAATATCTGAAACAACGTGTCCTTCACGTCGTTGGACGGAATCGAGAAACCGACGCCTTGGAAACCCGGGTTTTCCCGGTCTTTCGAATAAATCGCCGCGTTGATGCCGATAATTTCGCCGCGCAGGTTCACCAAAGGCCCCCCAGAATTGCCGGGGTTGATGGCTGCGTCCGTCTGAAACAGGTCGCGCTGGTTGTCCGAGAGCGAGCGTTCTTTGGCAGAGATGATGCCTTGGGTGACCGTCTCGCCCAGACCAAATGGATTGCCAATGGCAAAGACCAATTGGCCCACCCGCACTTCGGTCGAATCACCAAGTTTCAAAGGCGAAAACGGCCCTGCCCCCTCAATTTTGAGCACCGCGATATCCAGCAAACTGTCCTCCCCAACCAGCGTCGCCGGGTAGGTCTTGCCATCGTGAAGGGTCACTTGGATCTGCTGCTGACCGGCAATCACGTGGTGGTTGGTGATGGCGTGGCCCTCCTTGGTGACGATCACCCCGGACCCCTGGCCTTGCGTCGGAAACCGCCGGATTTGCGAGCGGCCCCAACCGTCCAACATCCGCTCGGTGCGCACGCCCACCGTGTCGATGCTGATGACTGAGGGCACCACCGCTTCGGTGACCTTGGCATACTCGTTGTTGAGGCGGGCGAGCAATTCGGTGTCCTTGAGGTCGAGCGGGGGCAGGTCCGGCAGGGTGAAATGTTCTGGGCGGAAGTGCCCGCTCTGGGGGCCGAAGCCGGGGATGAGATTGCGCCAGGTTCCGCCCGTGCGCCAGACGCGCAGCGACGAAACCGTGAAGAAGGCAACGGCAAACACCGCTATCAAAGCTAGTAAACGACGGAGTCCAGGTGTCATGGGAGGGGATGAAACGCCGTGAGAATGGCTCCCATTCGCCGCTTTTCCAAGCGCGAATCCACGCCGACGGGGGATTTCTACTCACCTTTTTTTGCGCAGCCGTTTGCCCGATAGGCGGGCCGCAATCAAATTTGCGCAGCGCCCTTGATTGCGCAGTTGCTCGCAGGTTGCCTCGATCTTGAGCGACTGGCGGATCGGTTCAAACCCCAGTCGGCGGGTCATGCACGCAGTTAGGTTTTCCAGCTGCGCGTCCTCAAATTCGACCACCCGCCCGCAATCGATGCATACCAGATGATTGTGTGCGGGCTTATCCAGAAAGTTCGGATCATAGGTCGTTTGTTCGTCGCCCAAGTCGATTTCGCGCAACAGGCCGGCAGCCACCAGTAGGCCGAGCGTCCGATACACCGTGGCTCGCGAGGTATTGGCGGCGCTGGCGCGTACCCGCTCAAATAACTCATCCGCCGAAAAATGCTCATCCTTGGAGAAGACCTCGCTCACAATGACCTCGCGCTGGGCCGTACGCCGCAGTCCTCTGCGGCTGATGAATTCATCGAGTCGTGCTTGCACCGTGGCGTCCATCGCCAAACTCTATCTGACCGCCCCCGCCCCGAAAAGAACAAAGAGTGATAAAAGAGGATGTTCAATCTTGAAGAGGAGAGGATTGAAGATGGCCATACGACGGAGCGTCAGCAATCAGCGAAGCCATTTGTCCTCAACGACAACCTCACAATGCTATTGAATTCCATGAACAAAGAGCTCAACATCCATCGTACTCCCCGAGGAACCGGACGCGTTCATTTCGCTCGTCCGGATCAGTGGGGGACGTCGTCCGGCCATTGGGCTGGGCGCCCCTATCCCGGAATCAGTCACAAATCCCTAGCAATGATAGACCCATGAAGAGAGCCATGTCCGCATTATCGATCACCTTCCTGCTGTTGGCGCTCCGCCTAGGCTTCGAAGCTTCATCCGCCTCCCCGGCCTTGGCCGCTGGAGGCGAGACCGCCTCCGCTTGGGACGCCATCGGCAACTTCAACCCGGTGGTGCCCGGCTACTTCGCTGACCCGACGTTGAAGAAGTTCGGGGACACCTATTACCTCTACACCTCCACTGACGGGATCGGCGCGTGCGAGGGCTGGACGCAGGTCTGGATCTCCAAGGACATGGTCAACTGGGTCAACCATAAGTTGAACTGGAACCCAAACGACAAAAACTGGGCACCGGATTGCATGCAGAAGAACGGGAAATACTACCTTTTCTACAACTACCCATGCATGACTTTCGCAGCGGAAGGCGACAGCCCTGTCGGTCCTTGGAGACCTTACGGAAAAGATCCCCTCGTCCCGGATAAGTTCGTCCCTCCAGTCATTACACTCGATTTCCAGAGCTTTCAGGACGACAACGGCGCGACGTACGGCTACTTCACGACCTGGGCCGGCAATAACGACGCCGGGACGGGGTGGGTCAAGTTCAACGACGACATGAAGACCTTTGAGAGCAAGGGTCGCATTCCCTATCACGAACTGCAGGGCATCATGGAAGGGCCCTTCATGCTCAAGCGCAATGGGAAGTACTACATGATGTACTCCAACGCCTCTTGCCACGATGAAACCTACAACGTCCGCTACTCGATCAACAAAACCGGCCCCACGGCTGACACCGGCTGGATCTACGGCCAGAACAACCCGATCCTCTCGTCCGACGTGCCGCGCAAGATCCACGGCACCGGCCACCACAGCGTGCTGCAGGAAAATGACAACTATTTCATGATCTACCACCGGCACGACATCTGGGTCTCGGCCGGGGGGCTCACAAGGCAAACCTGCATCGACCGCATGCGCTTTACCGCCGATGACCAGATAGAAAAGGTCATCCCCACGCACCAGGGCGTCGGGTACTTCGGTGCAAACCAGAACCAGTTTCCCAATCTCGCCCGGGGTGCATCAGTCGTGGCGTCCTCGAACGAAGGAACCTACCTTCCGCGCTACGCCACCGACGACAACAACGCCACGCTCTGGCGCGCTGGAGCCGGGAAGATGAATGAGTGGATCGAGATCGACATGGGCAGCGTTCAGAAAGTCCGGCGCACCCATCTGCAATTTGAGTATCCAGAACATGTCTATCAGTACGTCATCAAATACTCGGCCAATAAGACGGACTGGAAGGTATTCGCCGACAAGCGGTCGAACCAGAAGCCAGGCTGTCCGATGGTTGACGACAACGACGTGGAGGCGCGCTACTTTCGGGTGACGATCACAAACATGGAGCCCATCAAGAACGTCGGACGGCGCGCGGGCATCTGGAACTTCAAGGCCTTCAGCGGCATCGATCCGAACTACGAGGCCCTGATCAAGAAGTATGCCAACGCGGACCTCAATCCGCCCCTGGCACCGCTGCTGATCGAGGCCGGCGCCGGTTACGGCGGAACCGTCAGTCCCTCGGGGATGAAGGACGCTTGGCCCAAAAGCGACCATGCCTTCACCATCACGGCGAATCCCGGCTTCGAGATCGAGGCCGTGATCGTGGACGGCAAGAGCGTGGGTGCCGTTGCCTCGTATTCGTTTGCAAAGATCGACGACAGCCACCAGATCTTCGCCCGCTTTAAAAGTAAAATCAAGGAGACTGGTAGCGTCCCCCGAACGGACGACCTGCTCTTCTCGTGCCTTGCCGAGGATTTGCCGGAAGGGGATAAAATCGCCTCCTGGCCGACGCAGTTTCCCAAGGGTGGATCGCTCACTCCCATGTCCAACCCGACCGTGACGCGCATCGATGGCCGGAAGTTCGCTTGCATCAACGCGCCGGAAGGCAACGGATTCCGATTTGGCTCCGCTCGCTCGGCGGACATCGCCTGCAACGGGTTCACGACCGTTGCCGCCGTTCGCCATCGCCGTCACAGCTCACGAGACGCCTGGGACTCAGTGGTCGATATCTTCTACGACCGCCTGCAGCTCGGCGTCTGCAACTGGAACGGCGCCGTGTACGTCCGCCGCAACGGCCGAGCCCAGACCAGTGACTTCACGCTTGCCGACGGACAGATCGCAGTCCTCAGCCTCGTCGTGAAGCCCGATGGGACTTGGAAGGCTTTTGCCGACAACCGGGAAATCATGGCCTGCGATTCCGTCGATCAGATGACGAAGCTCGTCCCCGGCGTGGTCGGCGGCTACGGGCGCTGCATCAACGTCGGTCGCAACGAGCCGGACGCGTGGTCAACCTTCAACGGCGAAATCGGCGACGTCTTTCTCTACAAGACAGCGTTGAGCGATGCCGATCGCAAGGAACTCGTGAACTTCGTCGCCGCGAAACTGGTCGGCGGCGTCAAGTCCAATGCTGGCAAATAGCCGGGACTGGCCGCATCTCTGATAGTTGCAAAAGTCAGTTCCACAGAATTCATCCTTCCTTCGGCTCGAGGACAATGATAATTTGGATGCATTATGAGCAATCATCGCATCCAGGACATGCCATTTGACGAGCGACCACGGGAGAAACTGGCTTTGTTAGGTCCTGGGGCCCTCAGCAACTCTGAATTGATGGCATTGTTCATATCCACTGGCATCAAGGGCCACAGCGCGATTGACATCGGCCGGGATCTCATCAGCAAATACGGCTCGATGAGCGCGCTAGGCAGCATGCCGGTATCCGAACTGGCTAAGGAAAAAGGCCTGGGTATGGCCAAAGCATCCAAGCTCGCCGCCGCTTTTGAACTCGGTGCCCGCGTCGCCCGCGAACAAGTCCACCTGCTGCCTCTGGACACCCCGGAACGTATCCTCGAATCCTTCGGCCCTCAAATGGCCCACTTGGCCCAGGAGCAAGTCGTCGTCGTTACCGTCGATACCCGCCTGAAACACCAGGGCACCACCGTGATTTCGTTAGGCACGGTCAATGAATCCAACGCCCACCCGCGGGAAATTCTGCGTCCGGTCATCACCCGCGACGCCTACGGCTTCATCCTCATCCACAACCACCCGTCCGGCGATCCGAGCCCGAGCCGCTCTGACGAATCCACAACCCGGCGGGTAGTGGAGGCCGCCAACCTGATGCAAGTGCGCTTCATTGACCACATCATCATCGGCAAGCCCTCACCGGGGCGGAGTGCTTACTATTCATTTCGGGAGGCGGGTCTCATTGCCTGACTGAATCGCGCCGGAAGCCGCGAAAGCTGCGGATTGCATTTTTACGGGCGGCCTCATAGGCTGCGGGCAAGCCGACTTCCAGATGACCCGCCTGCACCTTCTCCGCAACCTCCGCAGCGCCGCCTATCTGGTGGTTGTGGTGGCGGCCTTTGCCCTCATCGGCATCCTTTGGTGGGCCAATCACACCGGCTTACCCGCCGCTTGGCGCGGGGCCATTGAGCGCGAAATGGCCAAGCAGGGGATTCACCTGACCATCGGGAGCCTGAGCTACATTCCATTCAAGGGGATTGTTGCCAGTGAGGTGCGGGTGTTTGCTGATGCGCAACACGCCGTGATGCTGTCGCAACTTGAGCGCATTCTCATTGCCGTGGACAAGACGAAGCTTGCCCGCGGCGAGTGGCGTCTGACGCGCGTCCAGATCAGTGATACCAGCCTGCGATTGCCAATCGAACCCGGCAAGCCAGCAAGTGAAATTTTTGAAATGAGCGGGCTGACCGGCACGCTGCTGATGCCCGGCGGCAGGTTATTGGAACTGCGGGACGTCCACGGCACCGTGGCGGGCATCGAGATGACTCTCGGAGCCCGCTTGCTCAAGTACCGCGATACCGGAGCCCCCGCCCAGGCCGATCCCAACCGGGAGGCGCGGCAGTTGCTATGTTCCCAAATCCTCGCCGAACTCAGAAACTGGCACTTCGACCGGTCCCATCCGCCAGCGCTGCGCGTCTTCGTTGAGGGCGATTTGTCCGACCCGGCCTCGCTGGTAGCCCGCATGGCACTGCAAGTTACTGCCGTGGAAAAAAACGGACATGTGATTGATGAGGTGAGCGCCGAAGGCAATCTAAGCGGCTCTCTGATCACCCTTGGCTCAGTGCATGCCCGCGATGCCCGCGGAAAACTCGATGGCCGGGTGGACTACGATATGGACGGGCACACAGGGCATTTTGACGGCACCTCGTCGCTCAACATGCCGCCATTGCTCAAGGACTGGTTCGGGCTGCCGACGTTGCAGGAAATCAGTTTTGGAGGGGACCAGACGCTGGAGGCGGAAGGGGATTTTAAATTGGGAGCCGACGGCGTGCCGCAGGTACACGTGACCGGCCACGCCAGATGTGAAGCGGTGGTGATTCGAGATCTGACGTTCAAGCTCATCGAGGGGTCGTTTAGCTGGCGCGATGGCGAAGCGTATCTCCGCGATTTGCGCTGCGTGCGGCCCGACGGCGAGGCTAGCGGCAAGGTGATGATCCAAGGGCCGCTGCTGCGCATGGCCCTCAAGACCACCCTGCCAATTGCCGTGTACCGTCCGTTTTTCGTCGGCCAACCGCTCGAGCAGGTGCTCAACGACTTCAGCGAACGCAACAACTCTGCCGTCCAAGTGGCCCTGGAGGGTGGCTTCGACGTCAACGACAAACGTTCCTGGGCCTTCAGTGGCAGCGGCCACGTCAAAAACGTCAGCTACCGCGGCGTCCCAGTGGATTCAGCCCAATGCAAAATGTCACTCAACGCCCGCGCCTTGGATTTTTCCGATGGCACAGTGGTTTTTAACTATCAGGACTACCCGCTCCGCAAAGCCTTCGCCGGCCCCACCAGCGGCACCGTCCATGCCGGGCGCGTCCGCTTCGACGATGGCAACAAAACGGTGACCGTCGAGGACGTCGTTGGCAATATCTGGGCGGCTCCGGTGTTGCGGCTGTTTGCCCCGGCCATCGCGGATTCGCTGGAAGTGTATCGATTTCACCGGCCGCCGCAGCTGAGCGCCTCGGGCATCATTGATGTGACGCCGCAGGGACGCAGCGTGCTGACGATTGGGTTTCGCAGCAAGGACCCGACGGAGTATGTCTTTCTGGGCAAAAACATCACCCTCGAGCAATCGTCTGGCAAAGTCACGGTCCGCGGCAACTCGGTGCTCATCGATGACTTGGAAGCGACCACCTTCGAGGGCCCGGTGGCGGCCCGAATCCACGTCGTCAACTCCAAGAAAATCAGCGGCGATTTCACTTTCACCGACCTCTCGCTGGCGGCCCTCGACGCGACCTACGGATTGAACATGAAGGGCGGCGGCACTCTCACCGGGCGACTCGAGTTTGCCATCAACCAGGACAAAATCGATACCATGAGCGGCAGCGGCCTGATCTCAGTGGAAAAATCCGAGTTGTTTTCCGCACCCATGCTGGGGCCGCTTTCGCCTTTGTTGGCGGCGGTTTTGGGCAAGGGCCACGCAGGGTTTGAGAAGGCGCGAACTGCGTTCTGCACCTTCACCATCAAAGAGGGTATCCTACACACCAATGACTTCCAAACGTCCACCACCTCACTGATGTTTGGCGGAGATGGCTCGGTGGATTTGAAAAACCGCACCTTGGACATGACGCTGCGGGTGGACGCCCGCGGCCTCCTCGGCATCGTCACCCTCCCGCTTCGACCGTTCTACGGATTGTTCCAATTCCGCGGCAGTGGCCCCCTAACCAAGCCAGAATGGAACAATGCCCCCTTCACCCAGCCCCCGCCGGAACAATCCAAAATCTTGTCTCTCCCCCCCAAGGCCCACCCCGTCGAAGGAAATTGATTTTTAGGATTTTTCAAGTCCCACCTTGCCCGTGGGCCTTCGGCGTGGCATGGTTCCGGCACGCGGAACCCCATGACGGGGCTCCGACTAAATTCAACCTAATGTGAGCCATGACAGATCCTCTCTCCAACGCCAACCGTCTTGATCCGGACACCGGTTTCACTCCGTTGCCCTCCGTTGCTCAGGCCGCCAACGACCTGCGTGCCGCCGCCGGAGAAAAGGCCAAGGAACTCGCCCACAACGTCAGCACCCAGGCGTCCACCCTCAAGGACCGGGCCATCGAGTCCGCCCAGCACTTCCGCGAAGTTGCCACCGAAAAAGTCGGCCAAATCAAAGCCAGCGCTGTGGAGAAAGCCGATGATTTCAAGCAGTCTGCCGCCGAGCGGGCACAGCGCTTGCAGGAAAGCGCTGCTGAGCAATGGCGGGACACCCGCGTATTGACGAAGGAATTCCACGTCACAGCTGAGGATTATATTCGCCAGAACCCGACCAAATGCGTTGTCGGCGCGCTTGGCTTGGGCGTGCTGATCGGATTGATTGTCCGTCGATAATTCATTCCAGCCCGTTCCGCCAGAGCGCTTCGCCCCCAGATATCTGAGCTTGGACGAGCGCTCCCCGCCTCATGAATGCTCCTCCCGGCATGGCCCCATTCCCATCTCCCGATGCCCCAACCGAGCATCGGACTGAGGTTCCTGCGGGTTGGAGTGAGGCGCTTTTGGCCCTGCTCAGCTCGCGCCTCGCGCTGATCCAGCTCGAGTCAAAATCCGCCGCCCGCCAAGCCGGCCAACTGGCCGCGCTCATCGCCCTCGCCGCACTCGCCATCATCTCCGCTTGGGCATTGCTCCTCGCCGGGGGCATCGCAGCGCTCGCCTCCATCACAGCATGGCCCTGGCATTGGCTCGCTCTCGCCGCCGCCGCCGCCCATGCTCTGGCCGCAGGGATTTTTCTGCGGCGCGCCCGGGCAGCCTCGCGCCCCGCATTCCCAATCACCCGCGCCGAATTCCTCAAAGACCGCGAATGGATCGCCACCCTCAAAGCACCCCGCAAATCGAACAATTGATTCGTCTAAGCGAAGCATCCCGCAGCCAGCTCAGCAAACAAGCCGCCGCCGTCCGGCAACGGCTGGACGTGCCCGGCCGTGTCCTCAATTCCTTGCGCCGCCACCCGTCTGCTTGGCTGGGTGGGGTCCTGACCACCGCGCTCACTGTCACATTCCTGCTTCGGCGTCCCCCCTCCACTGCGAAACCCCGCCGCAGCTGGAGCGGTCTGCTGGGTTCCCTTGCCGTCACTGCCGCCCGGCCACTCGTCAAAGCCTGGTTGACCACCCAACTCCAACAATTCGTCATGGCCCAACTCCACTCAGCCACCCTGATGCGCCAACGATCCAACAGCAACGGAAACCCTAAATCACAGTCATCCACCTAACTGCTTTCAGTCACCTCCAACTTTCTTTAACCCACTTTTTCCTACCAGCATCATCATGTCAGGCCATCAAGTTCTCGATCACGTTGACCAATATCTCCAGCTCGGACGTGAATACGAGTGTTCCGATATTCACCTTCCCACGTCCTACCCCCCAGCCTGGAGACGCTTCGGTCAACTCGCTCCTATCTGGGATGACCACCCTCACCTCACCCCGCACGATACGGAACGACTCGCTCGCTCGTTCCTCGGCCCAAATGAATGGGCACGCCTCCAGGACAAAGGCGACGTGGATTTCGCCTACGCCAACGGCCACGGCCGCTATCGCGCCTCGGTCGTCAAACAACGCCTCGGTTATGACATGGCCTTTCGCGTCATCAACACCAAGATCCGTTCCATGGCCGACATCGGCCTGCCCCTCGAAGCCATCACACCGCTCACCCGCTATCAAAACGGCCTGATCCTCGTCACCGGATCCGTGGGCTCTGGCAAATCCACCACCCTCGCAGCGTTGGTGGATTTTATCAACACAGACCGCGAAGACCACATCCTCACCCTCGAGGATCCCATCGAATATGTCTTCGAATCCAAGGGCTGCCACGTCAACCAGCGCGAAGTCCACGCCCACACCGATTCCTTCGGCAAGGCCCTCCGCGGCGCCCTCCGCGAAGATCCCGACGTCATCATGGTCGGTGAAATGCGCGACCTCGAAACCATCCAACTCGCCCTGACCGCCGCAGAAACCGGCCACCTCGTTCTCGGCACCCTCCATACCGGCAATGCCCCCCGCACCCTCGACCGCGTTCTGGACGTGTTCCCGGTGGATCAACGCGAGCAAATCCGCGTCATGGTCTCCGAATCGCTGCGCGGCGTGCTCTCCCAACAACTCGTCCCGCGCCTCGACGGCGGAGGTCGCGTGCTGGCCCTCGAATTGCTAGTGAACACCCCGGCAGTCGCCAACTGCATCCGCGAGGGCAAGACATTCATGTTGCCCGGGGTGATGCAAACCGGCAAAAACGTCGGCATGATCACCATGGACGAATCGCTCCGCCAACTCTATATCAAAGGCATCATCTCCCGCGAGGAATCCCTCTATCGCGCCGAGGACAAACACCAAATGCGAGAGTTCTTCCGCTCCTGAAGGCCACCGTCCCGCCTACCCACATCGACTCCCTCTCCCACTCCAATCCGTTTCCGACACTCCACCCATGGCTTACATCGACGCCTACTTCCGTTATCTAATCGACAGCAAAGGATCTGACCTCCATCTCTCTGAAGGCCAGCCGCCAAAGGTCCGCGTCCACGGTGCCGTCATCCCCATCCCCGAACAGCCGCTGCTGCAAGGTGAAGGATTTCACTCCATGCTCGAGGAAATTTGCGAGCCCAGCGCCTTCGCCCGCTACCTGCAAACCGGTGACCTCGACTTCGCCTACGAAATGGACTTGGACTCGCGATTCCGCTGCAATTACTTCAAGCAACAAAACGGCTTGGCCGCGGTTTTCCGACTCATTCCAACCGAGATTGCCTCACTGGAAAGCCTTGGTGTGCCGTCCGTTGTCAAGGAGTTCGGCCACATGCGCTCTGGCCTGGTCCTCGTCACCGGTCCCACTGGCTCAGGGAAGAGCACGACGCTCGCTGCATTGTTAGACTACATCAATATCAACTTCAGCCGGCACATCATCACCGTCGAGGAACCCATTGAGTTCATTCACTCGAACAAGCGATCGATCATCACTCAGCGCGAGGTGCCCATCCAGACGCCGTCGTTTGCCGACGGTCTGCGTGCCTCGTTGCGCGAAGACTCAGACATTGTACTCGTCGGTGAAATGCGCGACTTGGAAACCATCTCTCTGGCCCTCACCGCCGCAGAAACCGGCCTGCTGGTTTTTGGCACCCTCCACACCAACAATGCCCGCAAGACCGTTGACCGCATCATCGACGTGTTCCCTGCGGACCAGCAATCCCAGGTTCGCACCATGCTCGCCGCCTCGCTGCGGGGCGTCGTCGCCCAGTTGCTGTGCAAACGTGTGGACCGGCCCGGCCGCACCGCGGTCCATGAGATCATGTTTGCCACCCCGGCCGTGGCCGCCATCATCCGCGAAGGCGCTACCCAAAAACTCTACGACGTAATCACCAGCGGCAAGTCCGAGGGCATGCAATTCATGGACGAATCCATCTGGAGCAAGCTGAGCTCAGGCATGATCTCACCTCAAGAAGCCTATATGAAGGCCATCGATAAGACCCGCTTCAAAAAATTCCTCCCGGCCAATCTCGCCCACCTCGGCGATGCCTCAGGTGAAAACCCGCTCGACCACTGACGCCGGACTAACGATTTTGACGGACTAACCAAATTGTCATGCTGATTGCTATGACTGAGTTCACCTGATGCACCGATTGCCCAATCAACAGACCGTGAGGAGGTTCCGGATGGCAGCCATGCTGTTGCTTTGTAACCGGTTGCTCGTCATCGGCTTGCCTGTGTTTCTGGTGTATTCACTCATCATCGTGGACCACGATCTAACCCACGTTGGGTTGGCCATGATGGGAGTCTCCGTGCTGCTGGCCATTTTTTTGTGGGCCTTGGTCAACCGCCTCCGTTGCCCGCTGTGCCTTGGCTTGCCGCTCGCCATCAGTGGCAGCGTCAAGAACCGCCGAGCTCTCCGCTTGTTAGGCAGCTACCGGTTTCGGGTGGCCGTGACCATTCTGACAAAAGGTCATTTTCGCTGCCCGTACTGCGGCGAATTCACCTCTGTGGAAGTTCGCCGTCGGCGCTATCGGTAGCCGCAGTTCCAATTTTCATATTTGCCGGGGCACAGCAGGTTTAGCTTGGCGGTCGGACGGAAGGCGGGCATGTTTGGCGGATGAAATCGATGACAGGGTTTGGGCGCGGCAGTGCGGCGACAGCGGCTTGGCTCGCCAAGGTGGAATTGAGTACCGTCAACCGCAAGCAGGCAGAAGTGGTCGTCCAATTGCCCCGCGAGCTCGCCGAGATGGATGCGCGCATCCGCAAACTCGTCCAATCCACAGTCTCCCGTGGTAGGGTGCAGGTGAACGTCAGCCTCGAACCTACCCAGGGCGCAGCGTCCGCCGTGAGGGTGGATGGGCCACTGGCCAGCGCCTTTGAGGCCGCTTTCACCCAACTGAGTGGCCTGCTCGGACGCGAGCTGCACCCCAGCGCAGCAGATTACCTGCGCCAGCCCGGCATACTCGTCGTCGGCTCGCGCGAAGTGGATGCCGAAGCCGCTTGGGCTGCCATCCATCTCGCACTCGATGAGGCCCTCGCCCAACTCACCAGCATGCGCAGCCGTGAAGGCGAAGATCTGCTAGCCGATTTCGAAACCCGCTTGGCCGGGCTGGATGGCTTGCGTCAGCGGATTGCCGAAGGGGCACCGGAGCGGCCGCTGCGCCAACGTGAGCTACTGCTGAAGCGTCTTCGGGAAGCCGATCTGGGGCTGGACCTGGCTGATGAACGGGTGCTCAAGGAATTGGCGCTCTTCGCGGATCGCTGCGACATCACCGAGGAAATCACCCGGCTGGAGTCCCACTGCGCGAAATTCCGCGAATACATGCTCGCTGCTGAGCCTCCGGGCCGAGCCCTAGATTTCCTCTGTCAGGAAATCTTTCGCGAATTCAATACCATTGGTGCCAAGGCCAACGATGCCGCCATCGCCCAGACGATCGTCGAGGCCAAAACCGAACTCGAAAAAATCCGCGAGCAGGTGCAAAACGTCGAGTAGGCTTATCCGCGTTTGGCCACTTGCTTGCGAAACAGCGGAATGAGCTCCGCATTCATCCACTCGAAGGCTGCATCCAGCCCACCTTCAAGGTAGCGCTTGCCGATAGCAGCCTCGACACGGGTGGGATTGCCGAAAGCGCTGAGGAAATCGTTAGATGTCAGGCGGGTAAACCATTCGCCGTCCATGGTTTGGCGTTCGCGCAGGACAAATTGGCGGGCAAAAAGCGCCAGCACGGCATCGCCGACCCAGGCTGCTTCACGTTCTTTACGGAGTTCTTCGTCTTTGCGGCTCACGCGGGGCAGCATGCGGGTTACAGGGTGGGTCGTGCGAGCTTATCCATGCGTTCGCGTGAAATTCGTTCGCGCAGGCGGGCTTCGGACTCTGCATCCCAGTACCCGGGTTGCAGCTCAATGAATACGGAGGTGTAAGGCAAAGCCGTTGGAGTGCGGATAACCAGCACGTTGAAACTCTCACTGGCGTCTTCCAACAACGTGAGTAGCGATTGTTGCTCCAGCTCCGTGGTCTCATGCGAACGCAGCGCCATGGTCAGGTGCCTGCGGTGCTCGTCTATGCCCGGGGTGTACTCGTTGTCGAGAGCGCGCTGCTCGCGGGTCAGAAAGATTTGCGGCCGTACCCGCTGCGTTTGCTCCAAGGTATTGAGCACATAGTCGAGCACCTCGGGACTCTCCACATGGGTGGTCACCTGGCGGATGCCGGGGCGGTTCTGGGCCGGCAGCGAGGCCTCGGCAATGACGATCCAATTGCGATAACCAAGTTGGTCAACCTGATTGGCCACGGCCACTTTCCACGTGTTGCCACGGTGCATCAGCCCGCATCCGAGAGATGACACCGCGAGTCCAAGCACGATAAAGCATTGGCCAATCCGCATCGGCTGTGAGTTAAGACCCGTATGCCTGAATTGTCAATGAGCACGGCATCCCTTATCCAAGACAATGACCGCTGCTAACACCCGCGGCAGCTAGATCGGCGCAAAATTGCTCGGAAAGAAGATAGTCCAATTCCGCTTGCCGGCAATGCGCGATGGGATCGGCGGGATCCGCCGACTCGAGGCCCGGATGACACATTACCAGGGTCGAACCGCCGATGCTTGTTAGGATGTGGCGGAAAAACCGGGCAAAGTCGAAGCCGTGGCAATACGGCCGGAAGCCGGCAAAGCGGGTGTTGCTAGCCAGACCGGCATCTTTCACGCTGGAGGCGAGCCCGGCAGTCATGGCGCGCATCACCAGCACCTTGGGCCGGAAGCCAGCGGCATGCGGCACGCGCAGCCAGGCACTGGGATTGCGCCGGCGGGTTTCCTCGATGACGATGCTCCGAATCTGCGGGAAGGCATGCACATGCTGGTGCCCATCGACAAAGGCGGGGGGCTGGCCATAATGGGCCTCAAATGCAAGCCATTGTTCGATGAAGCTCCGCCGCAGCGAGGCACCATCCAACTGGTGGAGTACCGCACGCAACATCAGCGGACCAAGCGCCTGCGCAGACGGATTCGCCTCGTCAACTGCGCTACACTTGGCAAGTGTCGCGCCTGAATCCTCCACCTGCGCCGGAGTGGCAAAGCCATGCGTAAGATTGAAATGAAGTCCTGTCTGATGGTTGCCACCCAGTGCCTTGAGGCGCAGAGCCATGGTCGGCCAAACCGGAGAATCTGTTAGACAGGAAACCGCTTGCAGGCGCCTGGCGGCGACGAGTTGGAGGATGCCGCAGCTGATTGCCTCGGATTGGCCAAAGTCATCGGCGCAGAGTGTGAGGCGTTTCATGAAGCATGTGTGAAAACCCAGACTCGTGAACCGACAAACGTGAGCCCCGCCACAGCCACCAATACCAAGCCCAGGGCGAGTCGGTAATCCAGCGAGGTAGTTTGCAGCAACACGGCATACATGAGTTCGTTGAGGGCGAAGGCTCCCAGTGAAACCACCAGCATGCGCCGGTAGTCGCCGTCGCGCTTGGCCGCCCGAAACGTCCACTGGCGGTGGCCAAAGTAGGTCACTTGGAAGGCCACGCCAAAACCCGCCACATTGGCTAACAACGGAGACATGGCTAGCAATATCACCAGCAAAGCCACCACGGCCAGATGCACTGCGGCGGCCACGGCACCCACACAACCGAAGCGGACGAGTTGCGAGATCATTCGTTAGGGAAGCCGTGTTTAGCCGCGATGAGATAGTTAGGCCGGCGTTTCACCTCGTTGAAGATGCGTGCGAGGTACTCACCGAGGATGCCGATGGAGAGCAACTGGACGCCACCGAGGAAGGTAACTGCAACCACCAGGGTGGCCCAACCGGCCAAGGGGTTACCGAAGATGAGGGTTTCCACGAGAATATAGATGGCATAAAAAATTGACAGCAGTGAGATGAGCGAGCCGACGCCCACCCACAGGCGAAGCGGCAGGTTGCTGAACGACGTCAGACCGGTGGTGGCGAGGTCGAGGAGTTTGATGAAATTGAATTTTGAACTGCTGCTACGTCGTTCTTCGATGGTGAAGGAGATACCGATGCTGCGGAAGCCAACCCACGAGTACAGTCCCTTCATGAAACGGTTGCTCTCCGGCAAGCGCCGCAACGCATGCACAACCTTGCGGTCCAGCAGGCGGAAATCGCCGGCATCCTCTGGAATACGCACCGACGACATGCGGCTCATGATTTGATAGAACATGCGGCTCAGCTGGCGCCGAAGCTGGGAATCGGTATTCCGCTCGCGGCGCACCGCGTACACCATGTCATATCCTTGTTGCCAGTGCTCGATGAATTCGTCGATGACCGGAAACGGATGTTGAAAATCCGCGTCGATGATCACCACCACCTCGCCACCGGCTTCCTCCAGTCCGGCACTGATGGCCGCTTCCTTCCCAAAGTTCCGGGAGAGTGTGAGCAGGCGAATCGGTCCCGGCTGGGCGATGACATGTTGGCTGGTGGAGTCGCTGCTGCCATCATCCACAACGAGCACCTCAAAGCGATCGCTCAGGCCAGCCAAGTGCGCACACAGCCCGCGCAAAAACTCCGCGATGCTCTCCGCCTCGTTGTAGGCTGGCACCACACAGGTAATCCACGGGCGGGCTGTGGAGCGCGGGACAATGGCTGGGGAATCGGTGGACTGAGTCATGGCGGATCAACGGTTAGCTGAGAGGTTGCGTCGCGCTGCACATACAGGGCGGATTGCTTGCCCCATCGGCCTAACCCTTTGAACCGGGCCTTCACAGCGGTCGGCAGAAGGTCAAAATTTCTAACGTCGATGGCCAGAAACACTCTGCCGGGCCCTTGCATGCGCCGCCGCAACTCCTCAAGCGAGGTGGTCGTGGTGGCCTCACCACAGGTGTAAAATTCCGCCGAAAACTTGCGCTTCTGAAAATATATGAGGCCGTCGGCGGTCGCACGTTGCGCTTGAAAGCACCGCACCAATTCGCGCTCGGTGCCTGGGGCGAAGCGCGGCATGGCGAAGGCAAACCCCAAGCTCAACAACACCACTGCGCCACCCACACCGACCAGCGCCGGGTGCAACGGATGCCAACGCTGCGGCTGCGCCTGGCTGGAGCGACGCCAGCAAATCTCAGTTAGCAGCAAGGCGATGGCAGGCAGCGCCGGCAACGGATAGGTGGCGATGATGTTGCGCGCCGGGGTGAAAAACACCAGCGGCCAGAGCGCCCATAACAGCAGATATAGGCAGCGACCGTTGGCAGCCATCGCCCAGCCGCAGAAGTTGCGCCACTGGCGAAGTGGGGCACCCAATAAACCGAGGCACCACGGAAAGGTCGCCAGCAAGGCGAAAAGCCAGATCGTGCCGATGGGTTTGGAGTGGGCGCTGCCGTACCTGTCGCCGGCCCAGGCCGCCACGGTGAAGCGGCGGATGTGCTCACCAACGATAAAGTAATCGAGGAAGCCGGGCGTGTGGTTTTCCGCGATGATATACCAAGGCACGGCGAGCAGGCACATCAGCAGGGAACCGGAAAACCACGGGATGCGTTGCCAGACGTGTCGCCATTGGCAGGTGAAAAGGCAATAGACAAAGATGGGTGGACCGGCCAACACCAGCGTCAGCGGCCCTTTGGCCAGCAGGCCGATGGTCAATCCTAAGAAAAATCCGTAGCCCCAGACCCGAGAGTTTTTTTCCAGCGCAAGACGAAATCCGACCAGGGTCAGGGTGGTTCCTAACACCAGCACCAGATCCGTCATCACCGCAGCCGAGCAGTAATAAAACAAGGGGCTGGCCATCAGCAGCGCCGCCGCAACCCAACCCATCGCGCTGGACCCAAACTCGTGACGGGCAGCGCGGGCCACCACCAACAACACACCCAAGGCGGCAACAAAAAT
Organism: Akkermansiaceae bacterium; assembly: GCA_903827375.1. Classification (GTDB taxonomy): domain Bacteria; phylum Verrucomicrobiota; class Verrucomicrobiia; order Verrucomicrobiales; family Akkermansiaceae; genus Luteolibacter. Next base: position 10,347 of record CAIKHZ010000318.1, on the reverse strand, counting down.
GAAAATCCGGGCTCCAAAGTGGTTCGGGCCGAAGCAGGCAATCCCCGCCGCCGATACCCACATCGAAAGCGGCGGTTTGGCCCAAAATGGCACGCCCGGGGCGAATTGCGGAGTCACCCAATCGCCGGATTGCGCCATGACCCGTGACATTTCCGCGTAGCGAGCCTCGGACGGGTCGCACATCGGGGCAAATAACAACAACAGCAAACGACACAACACCAGCCCTCCGAAAAAAAGGACCACCCAGCGAAAATTCCGGGTGGCGGTGGTGGTGGCTAACTGAGGATTCATGATTGGGGCCGGACCGCGCTTTGCCATGACTGGGGCGCAGCGGTCGTAAGGAGTTGAGGGGGGGGGATTGCACTCTGGTGCACGCGCATTGCCAGCGGCGGCTGGCAGGGACAAACTGCCACATCGCCTGATGCTTGCCAAGCCCGGAACTAAGCAAACCCAGGACCTTTTCGCCCCTACCTCAATGGAAGCGGAGAGAATTTGCGGCGAAGGGTTGACGCCAGAGCCTGGTTGGTGGCAGGTTCCGGCCATGCACGACGACGCCTTTCCCGCCCCGCCCACTCAAGCCCCTGACGACGCCACCGAACTGGACATCAACCCCGGTGCGGACTCCGCCACGCCAGAGGGCCCGGACCCCTGGGAAGAACTCGAGCAGGAGGCCGCCAAGTGGCGGGAAATGGCCCTGCGCACTGCCGCAGAGATGGACAACCTGCGCAAACGCAGCGCTCGCGATCGTGAGGAGGCCATCCGCTACGCCAACCAACGCCTCCTCGAAGAACTCTTGCCTGTCGTCGATAACTTCGAAATGGGCATGCAAGCCGCCGCAAAAGACTCACAGTCGATGATTTTTATCGGCATGGATATGGTGCGTCGCCAACTCAACGAGTTTCTTAGCTCGCAAGGCGTCGAGGAAATCCCTAACAGCGGAATCTTCGATCCAAACCTTCAGGACGCAGTGGCCGAAGAGACCTGCGCCGCCGGTGAGGAAGGCCGCGTCCTGCGGGTTACCCGCCGCGGCTTCCGTCTGCGCGACCGACTGTTGCGCCCGGCCAGCGTCGTTGTCTCCAAACTTCCCGCTGCCGCCACGCAACCCACAACCGAAGGAGTTCAAGCCTGAGTTATGTCTGCCAAACGCGATTACTACGAAATCCTGGGCGTCTCCCGCGATGCTTCACCCGAGGATATCAAAAAGTCCTACCGCAAGCTCGCGGTGAAATTCCACCCCGATAAAAATCCCGGAGATCACACTGCCGAAGACAAGTTCAAGGAACTCGGCGAAGCCTATGAGGCCCTCAGCGACCCCGATAAACGCGCTGCCTATGACCGCTATGGCCACGACGCGTTCACCGGCGGCATGAGTGGTGCCGGCGGTGGCGGCTTCCATGACCCGATGGACATGTTCTCGCAGGTGTTCGGCAGCGCTTTTGGCGGCGGCTTCGAAGAATTCTTCGGCGGTAGCAATCGCAAACAACAACGCTCCGGAAAACAACGCGGAAGCGACTTGCGCTACGACCTCGAAATCACCCTCGAGGAAGCCGCCAACGGCGTCGAAAAAGAACTGGAAATCGAGCGCAATGTCCCCTGCGATACCTGCTCCAGCAAGGGATCTAAAGGCAGCGGCGGCGTCAAAACCTGCCAGTCCTGTGGCGGTCGTGGCGTCGTGACCCGCCAAGCTGGCATATTCCTCCAACAAACCACCTGCCCGGAGTGCCGTGGTGCGGGAGAAACCGTGGCAGACCCCTGCACGGTGTGCCGTGGCGACGGCCGCGTTCAGCGCCCTAGCCGCATCAAGCTGAGGGTTCCCGCCGGGGTTGACACCGGCACCCGTCTGCGCTCCTCGGGCAACGGCGACGCCGGAGTGCGCGGCGGTGAAGGCGGCGATCTCTACGTATTCCTTCACGTCCGCGATCACGATGTTTTCGAGCGAGATGGAGCGGACCTGTTCTGCGAAGTTCCTCTTCCCTTCACGGTCGCCGCGCTGGGCGGCGAACTCAAAGTGCCATGCCTCGACGGCCGCTCGTCAATCAAAATTCCCACAGGTACCCAAGGAGGCACGGTGTTTCGTTTGCGCGAAAAAGGCATTCTATCGCTGTCCACCAAACGTCGGGGAGACCTCCACGTCCGCGTCCAAGTCGAAGTTCCCACTCGCCTCAGCAGTGAGCAGCAAGACAAACTCCGCTCATTCGCCTCCTCCATCGGCGACCACAACTCACCCATGCAGGAAGGATTCTTCCAAAAAGCCAAGCGCTTCTTCGATTTGTGACCGGAGCCTGAGTTTGGCTTACACGATTGATTTGGCTCGCGACGCTCACAGAGCGACGCTATCAGTTCGCCCATGACCCGCCTTGTAGCGGAGGTCTGACCGTCGATGAGGTGTCTTGTAGCGGCGGTCTGCGACCGTCGCTGCGCAAGATTGAGTTCTTGAAAAGCCCAATAAGTTGCCGTTCGGTTAAGTCTTCGGCTCTTGTGTCTTCAAGTCTTGCCTCTTCGGTCTGAGGCACAGCCTCGCTAGGATGAAAGACACCGCTTGGCTACCAAGTATTGGCTGTTCCACAAAATGCACACGACCACCCACATGTCCCGCCACTTTGGTATGATTGCCCGCCTGCTCGCCACGCTGATGTTAGCCTCAGCTGGTGCGGCCGTGGCAGCCAACGTCATCAACGTGAATTACAGTGGCAACCCCAGCGCAAACATGAAGGGCGTCTGGTCTCATGACACGGCTGCGTGCGGCAGCGCCAGTCGGGTGGCTCCCTTGGCATACCTCGGCAATACTTGGAACGATTTTTCCAGTGCCACAGCAACCTCTGACAAATTGCTGGATTCCGTAGGCAAGCCAACCGGAGTGGGACTCACGACCACGATGGAGGGCGGGCTTTGGACCGACTGGACCGGTCTTGGTGGCGCGCGCCTGCTGAAGTCGCCAGTGGCATCGTCCTTCAAGGAATACAAACCGGCCTTCACCCTCAGCGGGTTGACCCCGGCACACAGCTATGACATCTACATCGCCAGTTTGCACAACAACGACGGCGGTGCTCAGGATTTTAAGGTGGGTGCCGCCGAGAAGCATGTGGCCAATGGCGGCCGAAACCTCGATTGGACGGATGGCCAAAATTTCGCGCATTTGGCCGGTCTTAAGCCCGATGCCAGTGGCAAGTTGATCGTGGAAGGGAAGGGGGGGCAGGTCATCATTAACGGTTTTCAGCTTGTGGACAATGAGGCACCCACGCCCAAGAGTCCCGATAAGAATGTCTTCACCTTCAGCTTCGGAGATCTCGGCCAGGCGAAAATTTCCGGCACTGATATCACTTTGGACGTGCTATGGGGTACCCCGGTAAACAAACTCGCACCCACTATTAAAATTGCTGAAAAGGCCACCGTTAAGCCAGCCCCAGGTAGCTCTATCGATTTTACAAAACCCGTGAGTTACACCGTCACCGCAGAGGATGGTTCAGTCACGGTCTATCAGGTGGCTGTCACGGTTCTTCCCAAGAGTTCGGCCAAGGAGATCAGCGCCTGCACCTTCGGGGCTCTCGGGCGAGCTGACATTGACGGCGTTTCCATTCACATGGCCGTACCTGCCAACCAGTCATTGAAGACCCTTGCACCGACCTTCACACTGTCTCCATTCGCAACACTGCGTCCAGCTTCAGGCAGCGTCAATGACTTCACCCGTCCAGTCAACTACACGCTCACCGCGCAGGACGGCTCGACCAAGGTCTATCAGGTGGTGGCGCAGTCGTACGCAGCCTGGAGCCATGCGGCCACAATTTCTATACTAACCACACCGCAGGGAGCCGATCTGCCGGCGACGGCTGCACTGAGCGATTTTCCGATATTGCTGCGTCTCAATGCGGGTAGCTTCGACTTCAGTCAGGCCAAGCCTCATGGTGAGGACCTGCGGTTTTCCAGCACCGATGGAGCGAGGCTTTTCTACCAAATCGAACAATGGGATACGGCTGCGGCGACGGCGAGTATTTGGGTGAGGATTCCTTTGATCAAAGGCAATGCGGTGCAGCAGATCAACATGTATTGGGGCAAGGCGGATGCTGCGACCGAATCCTGCGGAGCGCAGGTGTTTAGTGCGGCCAATGGCTATGCCTCGGTGCTGCACATGGACGAGGCGCTCATTGATGAGGGCGGCTTGGTGACTCCGAAGAATGATGGTGGGACGAGCGTGGCAGCAGGGATGATTGGCAAGGGGCGGCACTTTGTTCCGGGGAAGGGCATTGCTTGCGGGGATCATATCAAGACCTATCCATTCAGTGATCAGCCGTTTACTTCCGAGCTGTGGTTCAGGCCGGAACTCGCCGGTGCCACTCTCCTCAGTTGGGGACGCTACGCCACTCGCTTCAACGGCTTTACTGGCGATGGCAATCTGGTTGATCTGCAACTCCGATCACCCGCCGGTTTTGGTTGGGTCAGCGATGGTCCCGGCGGAGCCTCCGGCAAAACCATCCCGCTGATGGGCCAGTGGTATCATGTGGCCGCCACCTATGCAGATGGCACCAGCAAGATTTATGTCAACGGGGTGCTCGACGGCAGCAACGAGGCAAAGCACGCCACGATGTCGCTGATGAATGATATTTACATGAACATCGGCAAGGATAGCTTTGCCGGCGATATTGACGAAGTTAGAGTGTCCAAAGTAGCGCGTTCCGAGGACTGGATCAAGCTGGAGTACGAGAACCAAAGGTCCGCCCAAACGCTTGTCGGAACGTTGATGCAACCCGGCAATGAGTTCGCCGTCTCACCCACATCGATCAAAATCGATGAAGGCAAAAAGGTGACCGTTTCCGTCAAGGCCGGTGGTGCCTTGAAGCTCTATTGGGTGATGAAAAAGGACGGGCGGGAAACCATCGTGGCCGTGGATCAGTTCGCCTATCAACTCGATGCAGGCCGGGTCGTTGGCGACGCCTCGTATGGGCTGCAGTTGAAAGCCGTCTTTCCTAACGGAGTGAAGGTTATCGATATACCTGTCACGATCAAGGAAGACATTCCAGAACCGGTTTTCACTCTCAAGGCACCGGCGCAGTGGAATGGCCGCGAGCCCATCGAGATTGTGCCTGACGTTGCCAATCTGCAAGCCATGACGGCCAAGGGGGCAGGGGACTTGCATTACAAGTGGAGTGTTAGCGGAGGCGCAGTGATTAAGAAAGTCGCCCCCGGCAAGCTGATTCTCACCCGTTCGCAATACACCGGTCCGCTCACGGTGACTGCGGCGATTGATAACGGTGGCACCGCCACGCGGGCCACAGCCACGATCCAAGTGACGGAACCTCAGAACGATCCCTGGCTGCAGCGCACACCGGGCAAGGATGAACAACCGGTGGACAAGCAGTTTTATGCCCGTGATGACAAGAATGAGGGCACTCTGTATTACAACGGAACCTTGGCCACTCCTGCCGATTTAGTATTTCTGAAACTTTATGCCGACGACAAGCTCGTCAAAACCGAATCCCAGAAGCCCGGGGCAGACAACAGTTATGCATTGTCAGTGAAACTCAACCCCGGCTTGATCAAGTATAAAGTGGAATTCGGCACGAAATCCGCCTCCGCCGAGGCCGTGCTGCGCACCGTAAATAATCTCATCTGTGGCGACGCCTATCTTCTCAATGGTCAATCTAACACGGTTGCTGATAACAAGGCCGGCAAGCACGGCATGTTCACCAGCGAGTGGATCCGCAGTTTCGGCGGGATGGCCGGCGACACCAGTTGTGGCTGGGGCAATGCCGCTGCCTCCTCCGCCAGCGGCGACGCGTATCGGATCGGCTACTGGGGCGTGGCCCTGGCCGACCGCTTGGTGGCCACCTATAAAATCCCCATCTGCATGATCAATGGCGCTGTGGGCGGCACCCGCATCGACCAACACCAGCGCAATGAAAGCAAACCAGAGGATGCCGAAACCATCTACGGCCGACTGCTGGCACGCGTTAAAGCCGCCAAGTTAACCCATGGCATCCGCGGCGTGTTGTGGCACCAAGGCGAAAATAACAGCGGCGCAGCGGCACCCACAGGCGACTGGGACTACCGGTCCTATCAGGATTACTTCGTTCAATTGTCGGCAGCCTGGAAGCAGGATTTTCCCAATATCCGCAATTATTATGTCTATCAAGTTTGGCCGCTGCCCTGCAGCATGGGCCCGAAGGGTGCTGGCATTCGCGAAGCGCAGCGCACCCTGCCGAGGCTCTATTCCAACTTGAGCGTTATGTCCACCATCGGAATCGTCAACAGCTTCAATGGCAGGGGACTTTGCCATTTCGATTGGGATGGCTACGAACAATTCGCCTCCCTGATGGGCCCGTTGCTTGAACGCGACCACTACGGGGCAGTTCCAACCAAGCCCATCACTGCACCCGACTTGAAAAAAGCTTGGTTCACCACGCCTCAGAAAAATGAAATTGCCCTGGAATTTGGTCAGGACATGGCATTCGATCCCCTCAATGCAATCAACATCTATTTGGATGGAGCGAAGGGACAGGTCAAATCCGGCAGCGCCAGCGGCAAGCTCATCAAACTGCAACTTAGCGCCCCATCCAAGGCCAAGACCATCGACTATGTCGCCGACAACGACTGGGATGGCTCCCGCGACAGCCTGCTTTTGGGGACCAATGGCATCGCGGCACTTACCTTCAGTGAGGTGCCGATCAGTCAGGCCAATACCCCGACCTCAGCTCCCTGAGTAGATCCTTGGCTGTTTGTGAATTTCCTGCGAGCTTAGGTTCTCAGGCCGTGAGTTGCGCAGGCATGGAGTGCGTGTGCCAAGCGAAGCGCGACACCGCTTTGGCTAGCGGATAGATTTCTCTTAAACTTCACAGCTTGTCAATGTTATGGTGGCGGCTTATGCTTCGCCCGTGGAAACTTCATCATCCTCCGAGCCGTCGTGGCGTGTGTTGTTGGCCTCAGCTATTGGCTGCGGGTTGTGCGTGTTGTTGGGGATCTATTTTGACCGGATTCCAGAATTGCATAATTTGTCGCACGCCTGTTACGCCACGGCATTTTTGCTAGGGGGGTGGGATGCGGCGGTTGATACCTTGGACCGGATGAGACGGTTTCATCTGGATATTCACTTTTTAATGTTGGCGGTGGCCATCGGGGCAGCGGCGATTGGTGCTTGGTGGGAAGGTGGAGCGTTGTTATTTTTATTTTCGCTGAGTAATGCGCTTGAGGGTTTGGCGTTGGCCCGCACGGAGCGGGAGATTCGAAGTCTTTTCCACGATGCGCCAAAGACCGCCACACTGGTGGCCGTCGATGGCGGCGAGCGTGAGGTGCATGCCGATGGCCTGATGGCGGGTCAGACAATCCGGATCCTGCCCGATCACCAATTCCCTGTCGATGCACGGGTCCTCAGTGGCCAATCTGCGGCGGATGAATCGTCGCTTACGGGGGAATCCGTGCCGGTGGAAAAACAACCCGGCGATACGGTGTTCAGCGGAACACTTAATACTTACGGACCCTTGCTCGCCGAAGTGTTGCGACCGCCATCGGAAAGTGCTCATGCCCGCATCATCCGTCTCATCCGCGATGCTCAGGCTAGCAAGGCCCCGTCGCAACGCTTCACCGATCGCTTCGGCACCGGCTACACCATCAGCCTCTTGGCCCTCACGATCGTGATGTTTTTCGTCTGGCACTACGGCGCGGGTCGGCCCGCCTTCAACTCAACGGAAACCACTCGCTCCGCGTTTTATCGGGCGATGACCTTGCTGGTTGTGTGTTCGCCGTGTGCGTTGGTCATTTCCATCCCCTCAGCCGTGCTAACCGGCATTGCCGCTGGCGCACGCCGTGGAATCTTGTTCCGTGGTGGCATCGCTTTGGAAAACCTCGCCACCATCCAGCGCCTTGCCGTAGATAAAACCGGCACTCTAACTAAAGGTGAGCTTGGCCTTATTGCCATTGACTCGTCCGAGCCTGGTGAGGACGACGAGGTATTGGGGTTGGCTGCGGCGCTCTCGCGGCAATCGAAGCACCCGGTATCTCGTGCCATTGCCAATGCCTATCTGCTCAATCACGGTCACGATGCGCCGGCGGCCACCACACTCACCTCGCTGCCTGGCCAAGGCTTGCGGGGCGAGGTGAATGGCGAGATGACGGTGTTGGGTCGGCGTTCGTTGTTTCCGGGGCACACGTGGATTGAGGGGTTGCCGGATCCGGCTCCTGGCCTCACCGAGGTGCTGGTTGCCTCGCCTACTCGGGCGGGTCGCATCCTGTTTCGTGATGCACTTCGGCCTGAAGCTGCCATGCTTATTGACCAACTCCATGGCCAGAACATCCGCGTCACCATGCTCACTGGCGACCGCCCCCAGGCCGCTGAAATCGTCTCCAGGGAACTGCACCTGGACGATACTCAAGCCGGTCTGACGCCCGAAGGCAAAGTTGCCGCCATTCAGGCGTGGCGGGCCGCTGGTGAGAGAGTCGCGATGGTCGGCGACGGAGTCAATGATGCGCCAAGTTTGGCGGCCGCAGATGTGTCTATCGGAATGGGCTTGCGCGGTTCGGATGCCGTGCTCGAACAAGCCGACGTGATCCTCACCCAAGACAAACTTGAACGAGTCCTCGAGGCGCTGACCCTCTCGCGACGATGCCGGGCGATCATTCGCCAGAACGTGGCCATCTCGCTGGGTGTGGTGGTTTTGTTGGCGATCTCAGCTTTGGGTGCATGGATTCCGCTGCCGCTTGGTGTGCTCGGTCATGAGGGCTCCACCGTCATCGTTGTCCTCAACAGTCTGCGCTTGTTGTGGCGCTGAGGGTTCAGGATGGAACGCAATGGAAGTCTGCGGGAGCCCGCCCCAGTGGTCATTTTGATCCATGGTCACCGATTAAAGGATTGTGTTTCCGCCTGTCCCAGTGGTAAATCCCACAACATGAAAGCGCGCACGCCAATATTTCACGAGGCCGACACGACGCATCGTGCCGATACCTGTGATCCGTTGGTTACAGCTGCGGCGATCGGTGAGGTGAAGTTGGTGGCGTTGGCTCGTGGTGCCTATCCCGGCGATCCGTTTCCGGGCAAAGTTCTGCCGCAGGTGAGCAGCATTGGTTATTGGGATGCCTTGCATGATCAAACGTGGGGCTTGGCGGAACACCGCAACGAAGGTGTTGAAATCACCTATCTGGATAACGGCCACCTCGGGTTTGTGGTTGACGGCCATTCTCATCCGCTGGGCCCCGGCCACCTTACGATCACCCGTCCGTGGCAACCGCATTGTGTTGGCAGCCCGCACGTGAGCGCCAGTCGCCTGTATTGGTTGATTCTTGATGTCGGCGTGCGCCAACCCCACCAAGCTTGGACCTGGCCACCATGGTTGGTTTTATCCCGTCAGGACCTCAATGACCTCACTTCATTGCTGCGCGAGAACGAACACCCAGTGTGGCCGGGCACGCCCGAGATTGGCAGGTGCTTTGCCGCTCTGGGCCATCTGCTGGAGAGTGCCAGGGGCGGGCCAGCGCCAGCCTCGCGGTTGGCACTGGGGATCAACGAGTTGCTGGTGTGTGTGCTTGAGTTATTGCGCACTCACAATCCGCCTCGGCACATCTCGCTGACGCTCGGCGAGCGCAGTGTGGCGATGTTCCTGGAGCGATTGCAGCATGAGTTGGATGAACCGTGGACCTTGGACGTCATGGCCGCTCAAGCCGGCCTCAAGCGCACACGCTTCGCCCATCATTGCCGCAAGCTCACCAATCTCGCCCCGCTCGCCTATCTGCAGCACCTGCGGGTGGCCATGGCCAAACGCTTGCTAACCGACAGTCGGCAAACCATCACCGCCATCGCGCTGGATTGCGGGTTTGCCTCCAGTGCCTATTTTTCGAGCGTGTTTCGTGCCTGCACGGGTTGTTCGCCGCGGGGTTGGCGGGCACTGTCTGGTCTGGACCCGGCACCCCGTAAACGACCTCGTTCTTGACGCCCGAGCGAACGGTGCGTAAACTTGTGATAGGTAAAAGTATGCAAAAGAGCGATCTAACGACGTTCTGAGAAGCTCGGGTTAGTTTGGTAGAGCATGGTATCTGGGTTGCTTGCCACCTTAGTGCCCAGAGTGATCCGGCGACCTGTGGTTGTCTTGGACAGCGAAAGAACTACAACCCGGCGATCCGTTCAATTGATAGACCAGTGGCCTGGGCAATGACCTGCGGTTCGATGCCCAGCGACTTCATGCTCGCTGCGGCCTTGAGCAAGCCCAAGGCCTCACCCATAGCTAGGCCAAGAGTCTCGCCCTCGGCGAGTCCCTCGGCGAGACCTTCGGCGAATTTGGCACTCATGAGTGTGCGTTCGCGGCTTACGGCGTCCCAGAACGAGTCATAGTGCTCCAACTGCGCCGGGCTGAAACCGCATTCCTCGGC
>CAIKHZ010000317.1 GCA_903827375.1 Akkermansiaceae bacterium | reverse complement strand
GGCTCACAAAACCTCTCCGCCAGCTATGCTATAACTCCCGTTGGAGATGTTGGATGGATCGAGCAATCCGCCTTGCTTGAAGTCGGTAATGGCAATCCCGACGCCACTAATTTCGAAACTTCCAACGCCATCACCACCCTCAAAAATGGTCAAACAACCCTTACTAATAAGGCGTGGAAAGCCAATATCACGGCTCCCTTGGCTGACCCAATTCCGACGACCGACAGCGGCGGCAACGCCTTGGTCGTGGAGGGACACACCGTCCTCAAAGGCAAGGTTGTCATTGAACAGGCACAAGGCGATATCACCATGGGAATCTATGGAGGTAACTGAGGCGAATCAAGCAACTGCAATATAATAATTCTACCAACCAACCACTACCATGTTTGGAAGACATACACTCCGATGTTTCCGGTCCGTCCGGTTAGTAATGACGCTATTACCTATCAGCATGTCGCTTTCAGCAGCTCCGCCGACGTGGTGGTCGCAGCCCGACGCAACCAACCATTCGGTGATAGATCCCACCGCGACTGATCGCAATCCCCGGGGTCCGGCTAACATCGGTCAGGCAAAGTTTATGGCCAAGCGGGCCCTGGATGCCCTCAATACCGTGGATCGGTCTCTGGCAACCCAGGTTCGTGATAAGTTGACCCGCAACCAACCCAAGTTGCTATTCCCAGACGAGTTGCTGGCTGCCATCGTAGATTTTGAGATTCCCGGCGAGCCTATTCCAGCCGAATGGCTCGAACGTCAGCACGCCGCTCTTCTCACCGGCCAGCTCAAGGCTCTGGCCGCTCCGTTCTATGATGTCCTGCATTTGGCTGCTCCACTGTGGCTGGACAACGAGTCGTCCAAAGTCTTCCAACGAGGCCAACTTCAGCTCAATGCCACCAAAGACCGCGCAAACCCTTCCAATTACTACCCGTGGTCAGCGGATTCCAGCAAAACACAAAACCAGACCATTGCCACCATTGGCCAGCTCAAGGCGGTGTTCTCGTTGCGTCTTGAATCCCTCAATGCCATCCTTGATTCCGATCATGACGGACTCACCAATGCCGAGGAAGCCATTCACCAAACAGATTCCCTCAACCCCGACACCGATGGAGATGGCATGCCCGATGCTTGGGAAATTAAATGGGGCCTTGACCCGCTCAATCCAGCAGACGCCTCTACAGATCCTGATGGCGACTCCCTAACGAACTTAGACGAGTATCTGGCCGGGACGACTCCCACCGGTGTCTATCGCATTGAGGTCTTGCCGATGGGGGCCAATGCCTTCTTCCACTCTGCTGCTGACGATGGCTCGGTCACCATGCAATCAACCTCAATTTGGAACCCTGCTGAAACTCTCGAGTTGATCTCCCCAGCTGACGCCGCTGGCAAACGCGCAATCATGCCCGTCTCTCCTCCAGATTGGAATTCGCTGGAATCCATTGCCGCTGACCTCGTCGCCAATGGTCGCCTTGGCGAGGGGGACAATCTGATTCCTAGCGAACTCAGATCCGCCGACGGAATGTACCGCGCTTACCAAACCCGTGCCAGCCTGCTGATCCTCCGGCAGCCAGGACGTCCCGTCGATTGTCTTCCAGTTGAAATTCCCTGGCAATTTATCAACAACCACGGCCAAGCCGTCGCCATCACCGAGCGCATGGTTGTGGCCACCGCTAACGTACCGGCGCATCTCGAGGCTGACCTCCAAATTGCCGATGGCTTTTACACGACCACCGTTCCCATGCCGTCTGTCTGGTTCCCGGCAGCGCAGATACCGACGATTATTGCGTTCTCGGACAGCGGAGATGTCCTCGTGCGTCGTCCGCTGGCTACACTTGATGGCTATATCACCCTTGAAACCTATCTCCTCAAGGCCTACCAAAAATCGTTCACCCTCGTCCGACACCCGTCTTCGAGTGGCTATACGATCCTTGCCATCTCGCCTAACAATACCCGCATGCTCGGCGTCGATCCTAAGCCGTTCCAACTTGCCCCGGACGGCACTCCGATCGCGCTCGGAGCCCTCCAAATCGTTACCGGTCCTCAGACCCAGGCCGTTTCGCTCGCAAGTCTCTATCCAAACCTGATGGTCCCGCGCCACATCTCTTCCGAAGGCCGCATCACCCTCACCACTACCAATCTCAAGCACCAAATGATCCTCCTCCAAATCATACCAAACAATGATGCAGATCACAATGGTCTCATGGACGATTGGGAGATGGCCTTTGCCAAAGGACTTCTATTATCCGGCAAGTCCCCTGCGGACTGGGGGTCCCATTATGCGGAATTGCTCGCAGGGCATCTCAACCCTGAAACCGACTACACTGGCGAAGGCATCACCGCCTCCCGGATCGGGGAACTCTTCGGCAGTCCTCCATCACTTCAAGCTCCAGACGGCATGGCAATGAGTTGCCAATCCCGCCGAAACATCCTCATGTCAGGATATCATGAACCTGCAACCAAACTTCACCCCGAGGTCAATGACGGAGTCTATTTCTACGAAAACGACGGGTATTACGGCGACGCATTCAGCACGACAAGTCTCGATCAACTCCAACCCCAATATCTGGCCGCACACACCGAGTCCAATTCTTGGGGAGCCAGCCAGATCTTTCTAGGATACTCCAAATTCATCATAGAAGAATATCCGAGTGTGCCCCCCTATACCACTTATGGGGGAGACTGCATCCATTCAAGAATCCAAAGGGTCTCAATGAAGCCGGTCTCTATCGACCGCTCTAGCGAGTATCTTAAATTAACAACCCGCACGCCGTACACCCAAGAATTTACCTGGGTTCACGAAGTCGTGGATATTCAGCCACGGGTGCTTGCAATCCCCGCCGGCAAACTCACTTCCGAGTGGGTCGAACTCATCCCCCCGGTCGTCGCGGGCTATGAATACAACGTCTCCCTCGAACCTGTGAAATTGGCCGTCGATGCTAACAGAGACGGGAAAATCACCTTCGACGCAGCCGACGCCACCAGCGAGAACAAGCCCTTTGTCTTTTGGGTCAATGACGACCATGACGTCCAGGACTACATCGATATGGATCTCATTACCAATGCGCTCGGTCAGTTCGACGCCTGCGACGGTGTCCAGGACTGCGCGGATGGTCTCATCACCTGTACCCGCGACCTAGAGGACTTCACTCGTTTGCATTTCTCAGTCGAATTTCTTGCTGAGCAAATCAAGGATGGAACCATCACGGTGGGCATGGAGTTTGTTCAATCCACAGGCAACCCGACCATCAGCCTCTATCTCGCCAACGAGAAGGATGGTGGCATGCAGTATCTGCTCAAAAATACCGTTGCCGAGGCACAGGTGGCTGACTCCAAGTACAACAAGACCCTGGGTGCCGTTGGAATCCCATTCAACTTCAAATTCCCAAAAGAATTCTGGGAAACATTGTCGTCATCAAACCCAAACACCTATCTCATCTTCGAGGGCGATCACGAAGGCAAGGGAAAATTGCAACTCACTCTCTACAAAGACGACCAAAAGATCGCTTCTCTCGGAAGCGTGTGGATCGAACTCAAAAACATCAAAAAGATGTACCAGCGCTGGAATGCCAAAGAGGTTGAATCACCAGGCATCCAGTGGAATGTATGGCCAAGCAAATCCGCCTCCCAGGACCCCGATAGCACGGACCCTCCTCCTCCCCAAACCGATGCCGAAAAGGACTTCGTGCTCTTTGTCCACGGCTGGAATATGGCCCCACTCCAAAAACGCGCTTTCGCCGAAACATCGTACAAACGAATGTGGCAACTCGGCTACAAGGGACGCTTCGGTGCCTTCCATTGGCCCACATTCTATGATCGCATCCTCAGCATCGGGCATTTCGACGGCAGCGAGCAACGCGCCTGGGAGTCCTCCGACGCCTTGCTCGACCTCCTCACGACTTTGAACAAATCCTATCCCGGCAGGGTCAATATGCTGGCCCATAGCATGGGAAACATCGTCGCCTCCGAGGCTCTCCACAAGGCAACCACCGTCCTCGTCAAGAACTACGTAGCCAGCCAAGCCGCCCTTGCCGCCGATGTCTTCAAGCTCAACCCAGATATCACCGGCACATGGGCCACAGTGCTCGCCAATACAATGGCAGGATACAACATCAGCTTGCCTGCCTTCACGGCACTCGTAACGCCAAATGTGTATTCCTACTACTACGATAAGGGAAGAACGGATATTCAATACAGAAAACAACAGTATCCAACAATGGGAAAACCATACATGTCCGGGATCGGGGGTGCCGCCAATTGGAGAAACTACTTTAATCCCAATGACTGGGCCTTGGGATTGTGGATCTGCGATCAGTACAAAAAGCCAAATATCGGGACCATCCTCCAGAATAGATATGAATATCATGGAATATTGCTGGACGATACCTGGGGATTTAAACGCAAGAGCGCTGGTGTCTTCGGCGATTACAATTACCTCTATTTGCCCGATGATAGATATGAAATTTTTAGCTACTGCGCCCAAGCCAGAAGCAACCCAGTCGGCAGACAAACCAACGTCGGCGGCCCATTTGAAACTCAAAAAGTCTTCCTCGACTACGGCAACAAACATCCAGGACACTCGGCCCAGTTCCTTGAAGCTATATGTAATCGTTGGGAGTATTGGGACAAATTATTGAAAGACTGCGAGATTATTAGAACCAATAACATAGGAGGAAAATAGTTCAATGAAGCATAAACGTACTATATATATTATCGGTATATTTTTTACAATTGCATGCGTTACAATATTTATGATTAGTACATATCGAGCATCAGGAAGATTGCAACTAAAGGGTTCTTATGGGCCCACGGCGGAACTCGACGGGGGGGAGAAGTCTCAGCCCATCACGCATGTCCCTGAGAGCAATCCCTGGGCAGAGCATAACGCGATCGCCGCTCGTTTCGACACTCGGGTTCGATTTTGGGGGAAAGTTGTGGATCAGAACGAAAGCCCGTTGGAGGG
>CAIKHZ010000316.1 GCA_903827375.1 Akkermansiaceae bacterium | reverse complement strand
CTTGCCCACATTCGATCCCAGCCAGGCTGCGGATGATCTCTATTCCCTGAGTCTCCAGCGGTTTGGGCACCTGTCCGGCCAGCTTGAGTTGGCGAGCGCGGCACGTTCCGACCGGAACTGCCTTCTCCAGATCAAGGATGTTCTTTCTCTCACCGGCCAACAGCTTGCCGCAGCGATGGGCGTATCACGGACCGCCCTTTATCAGTGGATCGACGAAAGCAAGAACATGCGGGAGAAATACCGTGATCGGCTTGATGGCCTCAGACAGCTCTCTAACTTTTGGTCCGGGCGGGTCGGCACCGCGGTTTCCCGATCCACCTCGGTCGGCGGAGCAGACCGTGCACGACTCGTTAAGCTCCTGTCTGCCAAAACTCCGCATGGCCTTGAAGATGCCCGGGACCTTCTGGTGGAACTCGCTTCCTTGAAGCCATCCCTCAAGCCGGAGCACCGGAGCATTCTGGACATAGTCAAAGAAAAGAACTGGAAGAAACTGCCCGACCATGTGCGCCAAGCGGAATGGGCCTCGCGCCTGCCGTCCGCCCGCTCAACCCCCGACCCAGATTGATCAAACGTGGACGACATCGGGGAGAGGCTGCGCGAGAATGGATGGAGGCAGGGCGTCATTGTGCCGGCATCGCATGTTCTTGAAGGCCTTCCCGATGGTTCCCCGGCAACGGCAGACGATTACGTAATGGTCGTGAGTCAAAGCTGCGACCTCGTCCATCACGATCTCAACAAGGAGCCATCGGCAGTCTTTCTGGTTCTCAAGTCTATTACGTCCGTGACTCCCGATGTGTTGCACGGCCGCAATCCGCGGCTCATTCATTTTTCAGCGACCGCCGGCCAGTCGTTTGCAGCCTGGGCATGGAACCAGGTTGTTATTCCTCGCGAGGATCTCGCTGAAAGGAAGGCGGAGCCAAGTTTCGAACTCGAAGCCAAAGTCCTGCGCTACATCCTCGACTGGCTGGCAAAGCGTTTCACCCGCATCGCTTTTCCCGACACCTTCAATGACGCTCTCGATTCCAAGTCGAAGGCAATTCGAAGCCTTCTCAAGAAGACGCATCAGATTTTCTCCGAGATCCTGCTGCATGTGGAACCGTTCGAGGAACTGAAAGGAGCGGGGAGTTATGAACTTGCCTGTTATCTCCTGATGCCACCGGAAATCCACGACGATCCGCAACAACTTGCCTCAGCACGCGCTGTGGCCGCCAAGCTGGAGGCGTTGTTCGCGGCATGTGGGATGGAAGTCGTTGATTGCAGTCCCGTTTCCGAACTCAACCTCTCTGTCGCGGAGTTGAAGGAGTTGGTGCGGTGGGATTATGATCACCTGACCCATCGGGAGACCACTCGCTCCGAACCCTCTGGCCACTGAATCCATGACCGAAACCCTGTTGATTCCACCGCCCCGCCAATTCACCAGACGGTGTCTGGCGAATTGACGAACGCGCCCCACCAGAATCTCCCCATGAAACGCATCCACGACAGTCTCCAGCGGATATTCCAGCGCCACCGTCTGGTTTTTTGGTATGACGCCACCGGCGAGTGGAAGGAGACCTGCCATGCCTATCCTGATGCAAGTGTGACCAAGCTCGCGGTGGCAGGCAATGAATTTGGCACCAAGGTGCGCATCGTCCGGGATCCGGTGGCGGATGCGCGCTTTCTCATTTACGTGCCCACGGCCCGGCCTGCGGATGCGGACAACTGGCTGCTGGACCTGCTGCTGCAAGGGTATGAATACAAGGCGGACAAGGCGTCGCTGGCGCTGCAGGATGTGGGCTTGCCGCATGAGTTTCTCCATATCGCGGAAGAACACGCCACATATTTCCACAGCGGCAAGCGGGTGCAGGCATTGAGGGAATTACTCGGCAGGGACGACCAGAGCCGGGACATCCGGCTCAAAATGATGGCGGTGCTCGCCGGCACATCGGCGGAGGTCGATGCCTTGCTGCTGCGTTTCCTCGGTGGCAATGCCGAGGGGGAATTGATCGACCCGGTGACGGAGTGCTTTGAATCCGCAGCCTTGGTCGAGCCGTTCTGGAAGGAAGTGGAGCGGCTTTTCGGCTACACCGCGGCCACGCCCTCGCTGCGGGACTTTGCCGTGTCGCTGTTTCGCGGAGCCAATCCGCTGGATGGCCAGATCCCGCTGCATCCTCATGCCAAAGTGTTTTTGCAATGGTGGAAGGACAGCCAGACGCACAGCGCGGCATTTCACCAGTGGTCTCACCAAATGGAGAAGGAGCTGCAAATCGCCACGGCACTCGATGCCTGGGATGAGCGCAAGTCGCTCGGGGATTGCGATACTTTTGAAATCTTCGAGAAATTCACCTTGCATCGCCTGTGCCAGGCATTTGCGAAAAATGCCGCAGCCATGGACCTGCGCGCGGTGGTGCAGCAACGGCGGGCGTCGTTCTGGCAACCCCAGCACGAGCATGGCTACGCCGCTCTGGAGCAGGCCGTGGAGCTGCGCGAACTCATGGCCTCAGCCGAGCTCACGCTGGATTCCGTGGCCGGGGGCGTCAGCCGCTACCTCGCCAGTTGGTGGCGCATCGACATGGCCTACCGGCGCTGCTCCTGGTACCTGCGTCGCTACGGCCAGGTACAGGTGATGGAACAAATCACCCAATGGGTCGAGAAATCCTATGTGAACAATTTCCTCCTGCCGCTGGCCGACCGCTGGAGCGACCAGGTGCGCGGGCTGGAGACCTGGGATTGTCCCGGCAGAATCGCCCAACGCCGATTTTTCACCCACTATGTGCAGCCCTACCTGATCAAAGGGCAGAAGGTGTTTGTGATTATCTCAGATGCGCTGCGCTATGAGGCGGCGGCGGACTTCGCCCAGCGGCTGCGCTCCACCAACCGCTGGACCGCTGAAGTCGATGCCGTCTTCGGTGTGCTCCCGTCCTACACCCAGCTCGGCATGGCGGCCCTGTTGCCTGGCCAGCAATTGGCCGTGGACGCCATGACCGCGACGGTAACTGTCGATGGACGCAGCGCCACGGGGACCGCCAACCGCGCGGAGATCCTGAGCCAGGCGTGCGACGGCAGGGCAACGGGGATTCAGGCCGAGGATTTCCTGGAACTCAACACCAAGACGGACGGCCGTGCCCTGATGCGCGATCATGAGGTCATCTATATCTTTCACAACGTCATCGACAAGGCCGGGGATGCGGCCGGTACCGAGGTGAAAACCTTCGATGCCGTGGAGCAGGCGTTTGCCGAACTCGACCTCATCATCAAGAAAGTGGCCAACATCAATGGCAGCAACATGCTGGTCACGGCAGATCACGGGTTCCTTTTCCAGCAGGATGACGTGGCTGCGGACGATGCCACGGCACTACCCGCCGCCAGCGAGTGGACATTCCGCAACCGCCGCTTTGCCCTTGGCAGGGATATTGCGCCTAACGCAAGCGTGAAGATTTTCGACAGCGCGGCGCTGGGATTGGGGGGTGACTGGTCGGCGGCTTTCCCGCTCTCGCTCGGGCGCTTCCCGCTCCAAGGGTCCGGCAAACGCTACGTTCACGGCGGCATCAGCCTGCAAGAGGTGGTGGTTCCCGTGATCAGGATCCACAAGGCCCGCGCCGACGACACCGGGCGGGTGGAAGTGGAGTTGATGCGGGTGCCCGCCAAGATCACCACCGGCCAGCTGTCCATTGCGCTTTTCCAGGATCGGCCGGCCATCGCCAAGGTCTTGCCCCGCACCCTGCGCATCGGCGTCTTTGCCAAAGACGGCACCGTGCTTTCCGAAATCAAGACCCAGACATTTGATTCCAAGGATGCGGAAGCACGCCAGCGGGAGACCAGCCTGCTGCTGGCGCTCTCCCACGCCGCCGACGCCTTCAACAACAGCGAGGTGGACATCCGCCTTGAAGAAACCGTGGCCGGCACCGCCCAAATCGTCACCTACAAGACCCACAGCCTCAGACTCCAGAAACCATTCACCAGCGACTTCGATGAGCACTGACCCCATACTCGATCCCGCACTTGTTGAAACCCCCGAGCCATTCGTGGTGGTGCCACGCCAGTTGAGTGCACTGGACCAAAAAATCCTCCAGCATTTCCCGGGGCTGGTCGTGCGCAAGGATCTAACCAACGGGTTGAAGCAAAACGCGGTGGTGCCCACCTACGTGCTCGAATACCTGCTGGGCCAGCACTGCGCGACGGACGACAACGAGGTGATCAAGGCCGGTCTCGAATCCGTGCAGAAGATCCTCGCCAAGCACTATGTGCATCGGAATCAGGCGCAGTTGGTCAAATCCACCATCAAGGAGAAGGGTCGCCACAAGGTCATTGATAAGCTCACGGTGGAACTCAACGACAAAGGTGGATTCTACGAAGCCGTGTTCACCAATCTGGGCATCAAAAAAGTGCCGGTCTCCGATGACTTTGTCCGGCGCTTTCCCAAACTGCTGGTCGGCGGCATCTGGTGCATCGCCGACGTGACCTACGAGGTGCCGGAGGACCCTAAAGCAAGTCCATGGCAGATTGATACCCTCAAGCCAATCCAGGTGGCTGGTATCAACTACGAGCAGTTTCTGGCAGCCCGGGCACAGTTCACCACCGAAGAATGGATGGACGTGTTGATGCAGAGCATGGGCTTTAATCCGGAGATGTTCGGGCGGCGGGCGAAGTTGCTGACCTTGATGCGGCTCATTCCGTATTGTGAGCGCAACTACAACCTGATCGAACTCGGGCCCAAGGGCACCGGTAAATCCCACATCTACGCGGAGTTCTCGCCGCATGGCATGCTCATTTCCGGCTCGGAAGTGACCGCTCCCAAACTTTTTGTCAGCAATGCGAGCGGCAAGATCGGGCTCGTGGGTTTTTGGGATTGTGTCTGCTTCGATGAATTCGCCGGCAAGGACAAGAAGGTCGATAAGGCACTGGTGGACATCATGAAGAATTACATGGCGAACCGCACATTCTCGCGCGGCATCGAGCAACTTACCGCCGAGGCGTCCATGGTCTTCATGGGTAACACCAAAAAGTCCGTCGCCTATATGCTCAAGCACTCACACTTCTTCGAGCCGCTGCCGGACAAATACATCGACTCCGCGTTTCTGGACCGCATCCACGCCTACAACCCAGGCTGGGAGGTGGCTCCGGTGCGCAATGAACTCTTCACCGACGGCTATGGCTTCGTCGTGGATTACATCGCCGAGGTCTTGAAGCACCTCCGCACCGAGGACTTCACGGGGGCCTACAAGAAGCACTTCGAGATCACCTCCGAGGTGTCAACTCGCGACCAGACCGGCTTTGAAAAAACCTTGTCCGGCCTGATGAAGATTCTTTTCCCGGACGGCAACGCCACGCCGCAGGAAATTGAGGAGTTGCTAGCCTTTGCCATGGAGGGCCGCCGCCGCGTGCGCGAACACATCCTGCGCATCGACGACACCTTCAAGCGCCACGACTTCATCTACAAACCCCTGGGCGACGGCGCAGCAGTCACCGTGCTGACCCCCGAGGAGATCCAGTATCCCACATTTTCCGGGCCGCGCATCCAACAGGCAGCAGAAGGTGAGGCGGTCACGGAGGCGCATCAAGACATGGGTGCCGCTGATGAAATGGCACCGCCACAACCGCGCGCCGAGGCACCTGATATGCCGCAACCCGGCCATGTGGTCATTCCCGAGAATACCAGGGGCTGGAGCTATGGCAGGCTTTTTTCCAAGCACCTCAGGGGTGCCAACAAAATCACCATCAGCGATCCCTACGTGCGGATGTTCCATCAGGCAAAAAATCTGATGGAGCTGCTCCAAGTGATCCATGACCTCGTCGAGGAAGGTGACGAGGTTGCCGTCCACCTCATCACCCAATCCGATCCCACGACCTGCGTCAAACAAGAGGAAAATCTCAATCAAATCGTGGCGACTTTCACCGGATCCAAAGTCGAGTTCTCATGGGAATATGACCACTCGCCCAACTTCCACGCCCGCAATATCGTGACCGACACCGGCTGGAAAATCACCATCGACCGCGGCTTGGACTTCTTCCAGAAATATGAGTCCGGCGCATTTTCGCTGGAGCAGGCAATGCAGGAAGCCCGCCTCACCCGCGGCGCGGAAATCACTTATTTGAGGGTGTGATCCCGGCAACTACCACTATTCGTGATGAACTTTTCGCCGTCTTCGCTGATCCGCAGGTCACACTGCGTCCACATCGCGAAGTGGGATCCGGTGACAGGGCTCGTGGGCGGAAAGCTTGGCATGTAGTCGTCGTCAAGTTTCTCAAGGCGCTTCCTGAAAGCCCGCAACTCCGGCATCTGCAGGAGTAACTCGCCAAACAGCGACACCATCTGCTGCACGCTGAGGATATGCGTCAATTGCGCTGTGTTTTGCCACCATGCCGATATCAGGCACTCGAACACGGGCCATGGCGTGGCCGCTCCGAATTCGAGTTTCCTCTCTTGGAAGATGGATGCCGATTGACGACCCGGTTGTTTTCGTGGTCCTTTGCTAGGTCTTTTCATGGGTTATCGGAGAGCGCTTTTACTTGATGCAGCCCAATCACTCAGCCCGCCATATCCTTGAGCTTCTTGAGCGGCCGGACCTTGACCACCGTAGACGCAGGCTTGGCTTTGAACGTCACCTCCTCCTTGGTGAAGGGATTGATGCCTTTGCGCGCCTTGGTCGCGGGTTTGCGCACGGTGCTGATCTTGAGCAGGCCTGGGAGGACGAATTCCCCGGCAGCATTCTTTTTCAGATGCGCTTCGATGATCTCGCCCAGGCTGTCGAGGACGGTGCCAACCTGCTTGCGGCTGAGGTCGGTGGAGGCGGCTATTGCGTCGAGGATCTGAGTTTTGGAATACTTGTCTTTGATGGATTCTTGCTTGGTGGCCATGCCCGGAGGTCACAGGAGCAGCGGGGCAATGTCAAGGCGATCAATCCCTCAATCCCCCT